>NZ_SSGF01000003.1 GCF_008015755.1 Methylophilus sp.
CCAAATTGATTTGGAGTTTTGGTTAATTAAGTGATCGGATCAGGTTGTATTTGTAGCAGCCTGATCATTAGCATAAATGTTTCATGATTCCATTGAGGAGAATATCGTGAATAGATCTAAGAATCATAAAAATGAAGCTAAGCAATGCAGTGATTGCATTGATAAAGAACCAGTAATTACTACTGCACTTTCAGAGGGTACATTGACAACCTCTTTATCTACTGTAGATCAAGCAAGATTTCGTATTCCATCCATGGATTGTGCTTCTGAGGAAGCTGAGATTAGACGTGCGCTTGCAAAGATTGATGCAATCAAAAGCTTAAGATTTAATTTGGGCGCACGTGAACTGATCATAGATGCAGATGCGAATAGCATCCCATTAGCTATGGAGGCAATCAAGAAATCAGGTTTTGAAACTGAATTAATCCTTGATGAGAAAAACTCTGAAGTCATTACAGCGTCTCCAAAAGGATTTTGGAGCAGTTGGGGCAAACCAATTGCCGGCTTGGTTTTGGCAGTAGCAGCCGAAGTCCTGGAGTTTGCATTTACAGGTACCCAAGAAATTCGATATCTTGGAATGGCTTTGGCTGGTCTCTCAATCGCTTTGACAGGGTTAGATGTTTATATAAAAGGACTCAAAGCATTTAATGATGGACGTTTAAACATCAATGCATTAATGACCATTGCTGTCACCGGTGCATTTTTCATTGGTCAATGGCCTGAGGCTGCAATGGTGATGGCGCTCTATGCAATCGCAGAAGCTATCGAAGCTAAGGCTGTAGATAGAGCACGGAACGCAATTAAGAGCTTGATGGAATTAACCCCAGAAGATGCTGAGGTTTTGCAATCGGATGGGGCATGGAAGCGTGAATTGGTCAAAGATATTCCAATTGATGCAAAAGTGCGTATTCGACCAGGTGAACGTATCCCGCTAGATGGCATTGTGATTTCCGGGCAGAGTGCTATAGACCAATCTCCTGTTACCGGCGAAAGCCTACCAGTGGATAAGTCTCCAAATGATCAAGTGTTTGCCGGAACTATCAACCAAGCGGCTGAATTAGAGATTCGAATCACTGCCCTTTCTTCGAACAGCACAATATCCAGAATCATCAATGCGGTTGAGCAAGCCCAAGGTTCCCGGGCGCCGACACAGAGATTTGTAGATTCCTTTGCGGCGATCTATACACCCGCGGTTTTTGTTCTTGCGCTAATCGTGGCTCTCTGGATGCCATTCTTACTGGAATGGACCTGGATGAAGTCTATTTATAAAGCACTTGTATTACTGGTGATTGCTTGCCCGTGTGCGTTGGTGATATCGACGCCTGTTACGGTAGTAAGTGGCCTTGCAGCAGCAGCGAGAAGAGGCATACTCATCAAAGGTGGAGTTTATCTTGAAGAGGCCCGTAAGATAAAAGCGGTTGCGCTAGACAAGACAGGAACGATTACTGAAGGAAAACCCAAGCTATCTAGCTTTGATGTATTTGATGTGCAGTCTAATCCCACTGAGTTAAAAAGTATTGCCTATAGTTTGGCATCTCGGTCAGATCACCCCGTGTCAAAAGCAATTGCTGAGGGCTTATCTGGGCAAACTAAGGATGTGAAGAATTTCAAAGCTGTTGCTGGACGTGGAGTACAGGCCAAAATTGGAAACAGTACCTTTTTCTTGGGAAACCATCGCTGGATTGAGGAGATGAACCTTTGCTCCTCCGAATTGGAAATGCAATTAGCCAAACTAGAAAATGCCGGTCGCACGGTTAGCTTACTGGCCACATTCGAAAAAGTGCTGGCAGTTTGCTCGGTAGCGGATACGATCAAGTCCTCTTCAAAAGAAGCTGTTTCAGATCTCATACGACTTGGAGTCACACCTGTCATGCTAACAGGGGATAATCTGGCCACCGCTAAAACGGTAGGTATCCAAGCTGGCATCAATGAAGTCAAAGGTAATCTATTACCAGAAGATAAATTAAAGGAAATTGAATTTCTTCAGAAACAATTCGGTGTGACTGCCATGACCGGCGATGGGATCAATGATGCGCCATCATTAGCACGAGCTGATATTGGTTTTGCGATGGGAGCAGCTGGGACACACACTGCGATGGAAGCAGCAGATGTTTTGGTAATGAATGATGATCTACGTAGGTTGCCTGAAACAATTCGCCTCTCAAAACAAACGCATGCCATTCTTTGGCAGAACATTGCTCTAGCCTTGGGCATCAAGTTTGTATTTTTATATCTTGCCTTATTTGACAATGCATCTATGTGGATGGCTGTCTTTGCTGATATGGGTGCAAGTTTGCTAGTGGTATTTAATGGTTTGAGATTGATTTACTTCAATCGGCAATCAAGAACCTAATACAAATAAACAGCTTTTATTTTAGGAGGTCTAAATTGATACTTAAGAAATTAGATGCTGAACTTAACTTTCACCAAGCAGCACTGCGCGTACGCAACCAGCGCCAAGAATTACTCGCATCAAATATCGCCAACGCTGACACGCCCCAATACAAAGCGCGTGACATTGACTTTCAATCTGCAATGCAGTCAGCGCTTCAACAAAGTGCTGGAGTTGGTCCTGCAACACAACCTGCAAGTGAAATGCAGCAAACCAATAATGCTCATATGAATGGTAATGCTGGCAATGGTTACCCCGGATCAGGTGACGTATTATTCCGATCATTGAGACAAGGATCCGTAGATGGCAATACCGTTGATATGGACGTAGAGCGAAACGCTTATGTAGATAATGGAATTCGCTACGAAGCAAGTCTCACGATGATGACTGATAAAATCAAAGAGGTGATGGCGGCTATTAACGGGCAAGATAAATAACAGTCACTATGGCATTATGCTGAGTCGAAATACTAATCTATGACCATACATCCTGATGCAATTTATGCGATATTAGCTGCCATTCTTTTTGGCTTGGCAACCCCCGTCGCCAAGCTTTTGATTAGTGATGTTTCACCACAAATGCTCGCCGGTTTATTGTATGCAGGTAGTGGACTTGGCCTTTTTCTGCTGTATGGCTTCACTCGATTATTTCTAGGCGATAATCATGAGCGCCTGCCTATCCAGGCACCGGATTTACCATGGTTATTAGGTGCAATAGTATGTGGAGGTGTGCTTGGACCAGTCTTACTTATGCAAGGATTGCTATCCACACTTGCTTCGATGGCGTCACTATTACTCAATCTTGAAAGCGTCCTGACTGCACTACTAGCCTGGTTCATATTCAAGGAGCATTTTGATCGTCGTATCTTGATTGGGATGGTCAGTATTGTATGTGGCAGCCTATTGTTATCATGGCCTAAGCATTTGAATACTGCTTTTCCTTGGGGTGCGGTGGCGATCGCAGGTGCCTGTGCGTGTTGGGCAATTGACAACAATCTCACGAGAAAAATATCGGCCAATGATGCTCTACAAATTGCTTGTATCAAAGGTTTGGTAGCTGGTTTTGTGAATCTGGCAATCGCATTAAGCCTTGGTAAAGCATTGCCTGATTTTTCTGCGGGAGTAAGTGCGGCTATTATCGGCTTCTTGGGTTACGGAGTCAGCCTGGTATTGTTTGTCATTTCTTTGCGCCACATTGGTACGGCCAGGACAGGAGCATATTTTTCTGCTGCTCCCTTTGCTGGCGTAATCTGTTCTTTTCTATTACTACATGAGCAGCCAGATGGCTTGTTCTGGGCAGCAATGGTCTTGATGATCATCGGTGTATGGCTTCATTTAACCGAACATCATGCTCACCTACATTATCACAGGGAATTACGTCATCAACATATTCACTCTCATGACGAACACCATCAACATACACATGATTTTGATTGGGATGGATCGGAGCCTCATGTGCACCCGCATGAACATATGGCATTAAGTCACAGTCACCAGCATTTCCCTGATTTGCATCACCAACATAAGCATTAATTTTTGTGGGATATACCCTTCCCAAGACCAAGTTATGCTCATGTCACTCGGCCAGCTTATGGTTTCATTTCCGTCTCGTGGCAATTTTATGCTTCTCTCAAGCGAGTGATAATTATCTCAATTAAGTTTGAATGAGCCTTTTCTAAAATATTATCGTAAGATGTATGGTGAGAACCCTAAAAAACATTAGATCGTCAAAAATTTGAAGAATATAATAATTCTCATAATTTTACTCGCTGATCCAGTTGTATTTTTGATCCGCACGCTTATTGATTCACTAGATCTAGCGCTATCAAAAGTCAAAAATCGTGTTTTGGTTTTCCTACAAATTACATATTTATGCCTTTTGCCTTTACTCATTAGTAGATTCAGAGTCGGGGTGATGTCTTTTGAAGAAGTTTGCCCAACCTGGAAAGTGATTCAGAATAAGCGTACCAAAAATCAGGCAGGCGGTTAGGCAAGCGAGCAGATACATACCGAAGGCACTCGCCATTCCAACAGCAGCCGTTGCCCACAATGTCGCAGCTGTGGTCAATCCTTGAATCCGGCCTCGTACCTGTAGGATAACTCCCGCTCCGATGAAACCCATACCTGAAACGACTTGCGCAGCGATTCGGGTGTCTACACCAGGAATGTGGTTGGATACGATGCTGAAGGCACAGGAGCCTACTGCAACTGCCATGTAGGTTCGAACGCCGGCATCTCGATTATGGCTTTCTCGTTCCCAGCCGATAAGGCCACCTAGCACGGCAGCCAGTAAAATGCGGAAGGTCAGCAATAGTTCGGTATCCCAATCCATTATCTGCCCCTCCACTTGTGCGGCCAGCTAGTTCGCTTTCCTTGGTTGTTGGAGTTGTTTGGCGCGTATTCTGAATGCATCAAAAGTCTCGTTTCGTCTAATTGATAAAGCAGAGCTACATTAACATTTCAATGGTGAGCAGCAAGATGAAGCCCAAGAAAAACATCGCTGTCTGGAAACTGGTTTCGGGTACTTCATGAGCCTCAACAAGCAATTCTTCTGTGACCAGATACAGCAGGGCAGCAAGGCTAAATGCTAAGATTGCATCCACTACGGTGTCACTCGCAAAAACGAGCAAGGCACTGCCGGCAAGTGCTCCGATGAGTAATATCAGAGAGAATCCGATAGACACCATGAGGGTGTTCTTGCGACTATTTCCGGCTTGAGCTAATGCTAATGCCCCTGACAATCCAAGAAATAGAACTTCAAGGGTAAGTGCTATGGTCAGCAGCAAGCCCTGCTTTTGGCCGGCAGCAAACCCTAACCCCACTAACAAACCATCCAAGGCCACATCAATGCCAAGAATTGCGATCAGGCTAGTTGGAGTAGTCGCGATACTGATTGTGTTTTGCCCTAATTTCTCGGCAAAGTGCTTAACTGCCAGCATGATCATCACCCCCAAGGTGAATCCAATTAGAGTAATCCAGGGAAGCTTTCGGTGCATTAGGTCCGGCAGGAGCTCAGTTGCTAGGGCGCAAAAAAGCAAGCCAGCAGCAAAGTGCTGTATAGCACTAACAGTCCCCGGTTTCAACGGCCGCCACAGCGCAATCAACCCTCCAAAGATTACGGCCAATGCAGGATAAAAAGCAAATGTGAGAATGCTAAACGCCGCCTGCATAGAAAGTTATCTCCTATCTAATTTAGTAATACATCCAGAGAATGATCATAGTTTTCGTTGTAAGTTTTAAAACAATAAGCTTTATTACCCAAACCCTAAGGTTAAATTACTCAGGTGAAGTTTGTTTCGGTTTGGCTTGTTTTCGAACCATCCCTCTAGCATGGGCAGCACCAGCCGCCTCGACTACACCATCCGGATTACCGTCTAAATCTAATCGGTTTGCTCCTTCTTTGCATGCTTGCCAGTAGCGTGAACTTTTACACCAAGTTTTAATAGCCAGCTGTAGGTCTTCCTTTGAAATGCCAATCTCTTCGGATCGTGCT
Source organism: Methylophilus sp. (assembly GCF_008015755.1). Lineage (GTDB taxonomy): Bacteria > Pseudomonadota > Gammaproteobacteria > Burkholderiales > Methylophilaceae > Methylophilus. The sequence continues at coordinate 5,885 of NZ_SSGF01000003.1, forward strand.
TGAAGGTCTTCTAGAACCCCAATCTTCAAAGGTACTTTAGGTATCGGGTTTTTAGGGAATGCTTTGGGGTAAAACTTCTGAAGTTTGCCTATGATCAAAACCACAGGATCTACTCGAGCAGTGTTCTTGGGTTTAGCTGGCTTTGCTGGCTGCTTTTGTTTAATTTCTTCCGCAAGCTGCTTTTTGAGTTCGGCGAGTTTTTCTAGGCCCATGGTAATAAATGCGGTTGGTTGTTTTTCTTAAGACGAATTTTCTAACAGATAGTTATATACATGCAATCGATTTGAGAGGGGGTAACCGAACATCATGCTCACCTACATCATCACAGGGAATTACGTCATCAACATATTCACTCTCATGACGAACACCATCAACATACACATGATTTTGATTGGGATGGATCGGAGCCTCATATGCACCCGCATGAACATATGGCATTAAATCACAGTCACCAGCATTTCCCTGATTTACATCACCAGCATAAGCACTAGGGTTTGGTGGGACACACCCGAAGTTACATGCTACGAAGGTAGATGGTTTGCAAAACTTTAGCAACCTTACCAACTTATAGTGACGCTGAATCTTGAGGTAAGTTTCTGACGACAACAAATATTTCAACCCTCAAAATTTGGCCACATTGGACTTCAGCCGTTCTGTTTTAGAAATTATGATGTGTCTAGCAGAGCGGCTGAAGTCCAGTTACCCGATATCCAATAGCCCTGCAGATAAAAGGGCTTGGTAGGTTTTTAATATTTCCTCATCATTCAAGAGGTTGGCTGAATTCGCAATTAATTGTAACGAGGGATCATTTGCCGCATTCAGTCCCATGAGTTTTTGCCGCGCCACCTTTACACTCACTCCCTTCATTAGAGTATTCGCTAAATTGAAACTTGGCACCTTTGGTTCAACCTGCTTAGTATCTTTGGCACCTACTGTCTGGAGCGCTTTTAGATATGCTCTCTTCGCCATAAAGCCCTCACTCTTCGTAAAAGAGTCATTGTCTTCATCTAGTACCTCTCTATCAGGCAGCTTTATCACCTGATGTGATACCGCTTTAGCTATATTGAATAACTGCTCAATAGATTGCTTTGATTGTTTAGTCATAACGATTCCTGTAACCCTAACTTGTCATACTTACGCCTAATTGCCTTTAAGGCACTTGCATACTGTACGGGTGTTAATTCCATTAGCTTCTGTATTTCTGCGGGCTGCAAATTGTCCATTTGATAAGTCAAAATTTCCATGGACCTTTCATCCCCCTCAAATAACTGTTTGAGTGCTTGCAGTGTTTGGTTGGCAATCATCTCTTCTTCAGGTGTGCCAATCCTGCTGTCCAGCATATCCATCAGTTCTATAGCATCCTCACTATCTAATGGATGTATCGTGTTCTCCAAGGGGTCTGATTTACGCCTCTTAATAAAAGCATCCACAACACTTTCCATTGCATGATAAATAAAGACCTCCATCGGCAACTCTCTTCGACATCTCCGCCTACCCTCAAGAGCTCTGCAGATCACGATATGTAAAAGATCAGCACCCTCAATTGGCAAACCTCTGCATAGGTTATTTGCTGTCTTACCAAGCTTTATCCATTGAGCTTCAGTAAAAGCGTCAAAGCCTACCTTTATTTCAGATATGGTTAAAAAATCTTCTAAATTTTTATCGCTCAGCGCCAATTTATGTTCCATAGAATGTATGGCTCTAAAAACCCCAGTCGCAGACAAAAAAATATTCTTTTTTTAAATGTCTGAATGCCATCCTTTCGTAGCCCTTTCAATTATGCAGTATATGAATATAGTTTTTAACGGAGAACATCATGAGTGAAATTGAAAAAGAATCACAAGCAGACAAAGCAAAGGGCCACGAAATTACAATCATCGTAAATGCTACCCAGCATACAGTAGAAGACAAAGATCTAACCTATTTAGAGGTGGTTCAACTAGGCTTCCCTGGTGCGGTTGTTGGTAGCAATGTAATCTACACCGTCACATACAGAAAAGGCCCCTCCTCTAATCAACAAGGATCTATGGATGTTGGCGATACAGTTAAAGCAAAGAAAGGCATGGTATTCAATGTCACACCAACTGATAAATCATAGTCCCGACCTAAAAAGGTTACGTGATGAAGGATATGAGGTTCAAATAAAATCAGGCCACTTATTGATTTCAGGCGTACCTTATATTAACTCGAACCGAGAACTGAAGTATGGCACTTTGGTTTCGACCCTTCATCTTGCGGGCAATGTCACAACCAAGCCTGACACCCATGTGGGAATGTTTAAAGGTGACTACCCTTGCCACAAAGATGGGTCACCTATCGAAGGCTTTAGACACGCATCCCACAATCAAACCTTGGCAGAAGGTGTTGAAATAAACCATTCATTTTCTAGTAAACCTCGTGATGGCTTCGGCTATCCCAATTACTACGAAAAAATGAAACGCTATATCGACATCATTTCAGCACCAACTGGATTGAGTGCATGTACGTTTAAGACTATTGAATCGGTCGATTCTGAATCCGTTTTTCACTATCTAGACTCATGGTCTAGCAGAGCTGGTATTTCAACAATAAACGATAAATTCAAACATAAAAAGATCGCGATTATTGGGCTTGGCGGCACTGGATCATATGTATTGGATTTAGTAGCTAAAACACCTGTGGCTGAAATTCATTTATATGATGGCGATAAATTTCTACAGCACAATGCCTTTCGGGCGCCAGGTGCAGTTAGTCTTGAGCAGTTAAATGCACAAAGCTTCAAAGTAGATCACTTCAGAAGCATCTATTCAAATATGCATAAAAACATAATTGCGCATTCTGAATATCTCAATGAGTCCAACATCAATGAGTTACCTGACTTTGATTTCGTTTTCATATGCATTGATAAGGGAGAGATTAAAAAACTGCTTATCGCAAAACTTGAAGGTGACGGTACATCTTTTATAGATGTTGGAATTGGTGTGCAAGCAATAAACGATGCCTTAATTGCTACAGTACGTGTCACAACAAGCACCCAGACCAAACGTGACCACGTTGCTAGAAAAGTATCGCTCCATGACAGGGATGATGATGAGTATGCACAGAATATTCAGATCGCGGATTTGAACTCATTAAACGCATCACTTGCAGTCATTAAATGGAAAAAACTCAGTGGTTTTTACCATGATCACGAAAACGAGCATCATTCGACTTACACAGTCGATACAAACTTGTACTTAAGTGAATGTGAAAATGAAAACTAAATTTCTTAAACCAGAGTTCGTAGAGTTTATGCCTCCCTCTTTAGAAGAGGGAGTCATTTACGTTTCCATGGCGTATGGAACAGCGATTCATAGCTGTTGTTGTGGCTGCGGAGAAAAAGTCGTGACACCACTATCCCCCACTGACTGGAAGCTAATGTTTGACGGTGAGAATGTTTCGTTACATCCTTCAATCGGGAATTGGAGCTTTCCTTGTCAATCCCATTACTGGATCAAAAATGGCAGCATCAAATGGTCTGGGAAATTTACCAAAGAAGAAATCGACGAAGTAAGGAAAAGAGACAAATACGCAAAATCTCAGCACTACAAGGTTGCCGATATGCAAGAGAATCATCGTCCGAACTCTAACGCTCAGCCCGAGAAGATCGATCAGAATTTAATCATCACTCTTTTCAGAAAAATATCTCGCTTTTTTCAATAACCCTAAGAACAAGTTATCGCTCCAAACGAATAACTTGTTCTTACTGAAAATTCTTCGAACTGATCCAAACTCATCGAATTTGTTGCGCTTGTTACAAAAAAGATACATTTTTCTAAAAGATTATTAGCGGAATCTTTTAAAGATCGAATAAACATCTGCCTAAAATGCAAATGAACGCACTTCTTAGCCGATATCTTCCAAAATCCACCTTAACTACACCAATAATCTTCCGCACGCGCCATAAGGCAACGCCTAAAGATTAAGCGCCATTCGCAGCCATCGAAGTCATCGCATTCACAAGGTCCCGTTATTGACAACCAAAATTGTCAAAGAGATAATTTGCAAACAATATAGATACTTAAGTCGAGATTGATAGCAATCTCTATTTTTTTGCGTGATTATTTAATAACAACAAGAAACCTTTATCTCATCTAAGGTTTCAAATTAAAACATAGTTATTAAACTTTACAGATTAAGCGTCGTTATCATGCTTAAATATTGGAGTTAACCATGTCTAATCTAGGTTTATTCGTTCTTGAAGTAGCAAAGAGTGAAAGCAAAACCGTTCCGATGCCTGAAGATAAAGCACAGGAAATTCGAAACAATCTTTCTAATCAGATTTCGACCAAAATTGAAGAAATTCGTAATGAACAAAGACGGGCTGTAGAAGAGTCATTAAATATTACAGTCTTTTGATTTTTATTGGATAATAGAGCCGTCATAGGACGGCTTTTTTATGGATCCAAGAATAACAATTCACAATATCACGGACTATAATTCTCTTCTGAGTATTGTATATTCAGAACTTGAGTCCATTTCACGCCGTAAACCTCAACAATCTGTTGACACTCAAAATCCATTACTAAAATGCTGTGAAGCGCTTTTTCAGGCTGGCGCAATAACCATAATGGCTCAACACAAAGTGCTTGATCCAGATTTTCTAGCAGAATATAGCTCGTACTACAGCAAGCAATTCAATGAAGTCAGTCGCTACTGTACAAGACTGCACTTCTTCAAAGAGTCTAAAGCCACCGAGTTAACCCAACTGGAATATATTGACTCGACACCACCTGAACATTATTTAGGTTTTATTACTCTCAGACCAGTTATTACGAGTCCAGTAGGTGCGACAATCTTAAGCTCAGAAGTCGTACCTGGATTTATACGAAGCGCCGATAAATTTCCTGTGCATATTATGGGCAGAGAATTGTCTGTCTTCGGAACACCATTTATGCAGCAAGATAATGCTGTAGGCGCATGTGCTCAAGCCTCCATTTGGATGGCCCTAAGAACACTCCGTAAACGGGAAGGTGATCGAGCTCACGATCCCGCACAAATTACAGATGCTGCTACTCGCTATAACGCCAACGGACGTATCAAACCGAATCGCCAAGGATTAACTCAGATTCAAATGATGGAAGCGATTAGGTCAGCAGGTTATTCTCCACATTCTATTTGGTTAGGGCAGTGGCATAACCAAAGCCTAGATGCCATGAATCCTGCTGATGTTCAAACAGCAAAACGAACTATCCACCCATACATTGAATCTGAAATACCAGTCGTTTTACTACTAATCCATAAAATTGGCGGACATGCAGTTGTTGCAGTTGGCCATACATGGAATGCCAACACCACAGAATTCCAGACGGTAGAGGTCTCAAATTCAGCAAGCCTAGATTTAAGGTTAGTACATGCTTCGAGTTGGATTCCAGACTTCATTATCAATAATGATAATTCTGGTCCATACATGCCGTTTCCTTCTTCATCTGGAGGTGGCACAGGTTACTCAATGGAACAAATGGTGTACGCATTGCCATTGTTACCAGCTGATGTTTTCATGTCTGGTGAGGAGGCGTTAAGTATTGGTTTAACTGTCGTTTCAGATATATATGAAGGCTTTGCTACCGCTGCAGATAAAGAAGCACTCGAACTGTCCGCATCAGATATTGCTATTAGAGTTCTATTAGTTGAAAAACGGAAACTCAGAACCTGGGCAACAACAACAACTATGCCAAAAGAGCTGCAAGACGAACTTAGGACGATGCATCTTCCTAAGCGAGTATGGATACTTGAGCTACACTTAAAAGCTGTTTACGGTGCCCACGATAAAGAAAACATAGTCCCTAGTTTAGTAGCATTCGCGTTAATCGACCCAACGGGCGACACAGTTGCGAACTCCATATTAATGTTCTATCTAAACAAAAACTATCCCTTAGATATCATCGAGGTTGGCACATTCCTTCAGTTCCAAGATGGCTTGGTGAAGTCGGGCACTCAAACCACTGATAACACTCCTTTGGAGCCAATCAGGGGCCGGACGCCCTAATGATCATTTAATGTAGCAAAGACTTCTTCAAAATATGCAGCAAGATACATGCGAATGTATAACGACAGATCGTAAATAATTGGAAGCTCTATGCCACATAATCAAAGCTCCAGGCAATAGAAGTTTGCAACTGCTATCAGTTAGGATGTGAGAGTGAAATCATTTCATAATGGTTACTCTTCAAATCTTTTAAGATCCGCCATAATCCTAGAAATCAAATCTAACGCAGAATTATCTTTGTCAGTTGATAAGTAAGTCTGAAACAATAAAGAGACGGGATGCAGACCAACGACTTCAGACAATTCATCTAACTTTTCCAAACTAATTGAAACCTTACCCCGCTCAATATAGCTAATGTAAGACCTTGAGCTAACCTGCTCAAAATCGTCTTGTACCAACTTCGCACTCTTTCTTGCTTTTGCGAAAGTTTTCCCAAATGCTTGTTTAATATCCACAGCAAACTTCCAGTCAAAAGGAAGCTTGAATATTTGCTTACCGACCAATATATAACCACGCAATATATTGGTCATTTAGGAGTGGGCCATGTATTTATACTATTAATGGCAAGCTGTTATATTTAAAGAATTAGTATATCTTTGAATAACATACTGAGATAATGAACGATATATTGTTCATAATATTGTGTTTGACCTCATGTTCATTGCCAACAAAGACAACTTCATTCCTTCATTTTGGGAGGATTCATTTAACTTCTCTGGTGTGGAACTTATTTCGTTTTCGCCCTGGTTTATGTGCGAGGTACCTCAATTTGAAAAGGGCTCTGTGGAGGCGACTTTCAGATCGACTCACCTAATTGGTGATGTAATTAATCTTCATCATTTTGCAAGCATGAATGAGATTGAGAAGACTTACATTGTAACCCCAGCTAATTTGAATAAGACTGAAAGCTGGTCTATTCAAAGGCTGAGGTCGATTTCAAAAGCGATCTACCAAATTGAAGATTACGCGAATATTATTTACCGATTTGAAACTGAAATCGGTAAGTTTTTAGATTACGATCTTGGTGGGTTTGGTGGAGATTTACTAAATCTTAAATTCGATACAATCTTAAAGTTCAGCTAAGTGGTTATTAGTGCGCTCAATCTTCTACACGCCTTAAGGGAACAAAAATGAAGAAAGTCCCAATCAAAACTGGATCTGATGCAGACTTTTTCAAAAGAGGGGTTCTCATTTCTAGAGCGTTAGATGCAAGTAAGCCAGCCCCCAGTAAACTAATTCTAACGTTTGAAGATCCAAGTGACCTTATAAAACTAATTTCCGGTGCAAGATTAAATTTATTCAGAGCTATCAAGAAAGAACCTGGGTCAATTACTGCTCTAGCAAAAAGACTTAAGCGAAATAGAAGCACTGTAAAGCGCGATATTGATGCTATGCAAGCTGCAGGCATGATCATCGTAACAGAAAAAGTCCACCCGGGTCTCAGGCGTATTAAAGTGGTATGCGCTGTTGTCGAACAAGTGACCCTTGAATGCAGATTCACATGAAAGCGCACTCTACGCAAATAACTATACATTTTGAAAGCGACACTGAGACCTCAGTTAGCTTGGAAACAGCTAATGCGCTCATGACAATCACTGGTACAACATCTATTGAAGCGTTGATTCAGTTAGTACTCATTAGCTTAAGAAATTCGTTAAAAATTGCATACTCTTCTGATCACGGCCTGCCAACTGCCGATCAATTGGCGGCAATAGCCCGATTATCCCCACAAGATCTGGAGCTCAAATTAATTTCAAGTTTGTTTAATGAGTCTTCAGAAGATCAACAAATAAACACTGATCAAACAGATCTCGCCATGTTGATATCAATGGTTACCGAAGAAAATAAGCACGCTAAAATTGACCTTTAAGAGAGCGTTGGCAGAGAAAATCAGTAAGTTTTATCTTCCATCACGAGCTGATCCGGATTACTGTCGACCGCATTCAGGAGTTTCCAGTTAATTCGCATACAACAAAAAAGTAGTGGCTTATCAAGATATGGACTACATTTATTGTAAAGCATGGTAAAAAGCAAAATGCCGGAGTTTGACCGCAAGGTGCTGGAGGTGCTGCGCGAGCCACTCGAAAACGGCAGCATCACCATTTCACGTGCCGCCAGGCAAGCCACTTTCCCGGCACAATTTCAGTTGATTGCCGCCATGAATCCCTGCCCATGTGGTTATTTTGGTCATTACAACCAGCGCTGTCGCTGCACGCCAGAGCAAATCTTGCGTTACAAAAACAAACTCTCAGGCCCGCTACTAGACCGCATTGATATGAATATCGACGTCCCCGCACTCAAGCCAGAGGAGCTGAGCCATCACCAGCCCAGTGAAGGCAGTGCGACGATGCGCGCACGCGTCATGCAGGCGCGACAACGGCAAATGCAACGCCAGCACAAACCCAACGCGACGCTAGGTCCGCTAGAAATCGCCAATGTTTGCCAACTCGGCGAACAGGCAAGCCAGTTACTCCAAACGGCCATGCAAAAATTTTCGCTCTCTGCGCGTAGCTATCACCGCATTCTCAAAGTTGGCAGAACCATTGCTGACCTGGCCGGGACAACACAGATCAGCGATGCACATATTGCAGAAGCGTTACAATATCGACGTTATGACTACTGAAGAAGGTAAAGCCATGCGTTTATATGATGTGAGTATCGCGCCATTGCTGCGTAATTTGCAAAACCTGAAACACATTTTGCAACAAGGCGAACTTTACGCCGAGCAAAAGAAAGTCGCCCCTGAGGTGCTACTCAATAGCCGTTTATCTGTCGATATGTACCCGCTCACCAAGCAGGTGCAACTGGTCAGTGACATGAGCAAAGGCGCAGGCGCCAGGCTGGCAGGGCTGGAGATTCCACAATATGCCGACGATGAAACCAGCTTTGAGATGCTGTATGCCAGAATGGATAAAACCATCGCCTTTCTGGAGCAGATTCAGCCCGCACAGCTTGCAGGCGCAGAGGACAAAGAAGTGGTGCTGACGATCCGCAAAGTAGATTTAACGTTTAGCGGTCTTGATTACCTGCAAAAATGGGTCATGCCCAATGTCTATTTTCATACCACCACGGCTTATAACATCTTACGCCACCTGGGTGCGCCGCTGGGCAAAACCGAATATCTCGGCCAAAAGCGCTAAGTACTCAAGTGCGCTTGCGCCAATAGCCAACCACTCCAGGCGCCGACTGCAGCATTGCTTGTCGGCGCAGTGTTTCATAGGCCTCAGCCTCTGAAACGCCTTGCTCATGTGCCATACGTTGCGCTTGCTTCGTGGCTTCAGCAACCCAGGCAGGGTTCTCCTGATACCCCCTATCCTGCATGCAGCGATCCAGCACACGCGACTGCCTAGCCGCTTTTTCAAGCTTTTGAAACGGCAAGACTTCAGGCAACTCCGCCGCCGCCTTGCTGGCAATCAAATCACACTGATTCACCACCTGCGACACCTCATTATGGCTAGTAGCGGAACTGACTTCTGTTAATGATTGCCAATACCAGAACCCGGCATAACCAAGCAACAACACCCCCAGCACCGCGAACACTCTTGATGTTTTCATTCACCTATCCTCACGCTCAGTGCCTTAATTGTGCGCCATTTCATGGCAGATGAATAGCAAGGTGACTGTCATCTAAAAAGTGTATTGACTTCATTAAAGCGTCACACAAGCTGATTAACATAGTTTTAATCAAACACAGCACACATGGCTGCCATAAACCTGCGTGCAAGACTCAAGAAGGGAGTAAGCATGACGTTAATACAGTTATATACGCAAACAAACAAAGGACGAATCATGAGCGAATGGCAAGACGAGCCACTGACCTACACCGCCAGCATGCCTGAGCTGATGACAGCGCAGGACATTATGTACCTGGCAGAGGACATTGTGGCTGATAACAATATTCAAGCGATTTACAAGCCAGCAGAACTCTCTCTGGAAGTGGTCTAATCCAAGCACTGTGGCCCGGCTACTAGCCGCAGCTGATCTGTACCACATTCACGTATCACTTCTGCCATATCCCCGTGGGCTCACGTTTAGACCATGCCTAGACACTGCCTCTATGTTTACCTAAAATAAGCCTTCGACCATCACCATCACAGGAGGCAACCATGTTTTTTGGCGCGGTAGGCATCTATACTTTGATTGGCGTTGTTGTAGCGATCTGCTTGATATTGTACGAGTTTGCAAAACGAGTGAAGTAACTCGCAGGTAATAAAAAAGCCCCGTTAGGGGCTTTTTTATTAGTGTCATTCTTACTGAATCAACTCATGCCAGCTTTGCTTGGTGCCATAGCTGCCGTTGGTTTTTTGTTTGAAGATATCAGTAGACTTGGTCGTCGCAGAAAGGCCAAATACCTGATCATCCAGGCTCAACTGTTGTGGCGTAGGATCATTACTACCAGTGACCACTACGTGCGGTACACCATTCCCATCATAGACAATATTGTAACCAACGGCTGGTGTGGTCATACGTTCAGAGACGATGCCGCTGGCTAGCAAGGAGCCACCTTTTTTGTAATTAAAGAAATTAAACCAACCATAGCCTGCACCATTACATGCCTGACTACTAGGCACCATGGTAGGCATCATCAGTGCGCCATTTAACAACAGTGGATCAAGATTGACGCGCTCGCCTGCCGGAAAATCCAACACCCAGCCATACCCGGTATCAAAATTAACGACCTGGTCTTTGTTCAGTATCACAGTGCGATCACCGCCTAGTACTTGCGTGGTGAGCTGACTACGTCCAATCGGACTGATTTGTCCATTATCCTTAAAAACATAAGCCGAGTTTTGCGGTGTGTTGGTCAAGTCTGCAGGTTCAAGAAACTTACCAGTACCAACCATCACCACTTTGTTATTGTCCACCTTGCCTAATTCTGGTTGTGTGGTGATTTTTTGTACGCCACCCCCGCCTTCAGTCAAGGTCGCAATTTTAGTGACTGCCCCTGTATTGATATCAAAGCGCCAGACATTGCCATTTAAATCACCGCCATAGACATTTAAAGCAGTATTATTTTCAAATATCTGGTCAGCATATGCCGAAATTCTTGCTAATCCGCTTGGCTCGGCAGCGCTGCCAGACCCTGTAGAAAGCGTTTTCAGTACACTACCCGTATTCACGTCAAGGACATACAAATAGCCGCCGCCATTGCCTGTCGGATTATTCACCACAAACGTGCCATCATTCTTCTTACGTGCGTTCAAGCCGTTGTTGTAACCCGAGGTGAGAAGCACCACCCAGCGACCATCTTGCATTTTAGTCACCAACGGGTTGCCAAAGGTATAGCCGAGCGTGCTGTTCGTGCCAGAGGGTTGTGCATAGAACTCCCACAGCAAGACTGGATTGTCTGGCGTGGTCACGTCAATCGCAAAGTAGCCACGCCCGCCGCCATTAAGCCCGGAAATCAGGACTGTGCGCCAAACAGCACCTTCGCCACTACAACCAGAGACGCAAACATCAGTCACTACCGGGCTGCCATTGACATAGTTGGTATGGTAGTTAGCGCCGTATTCCTTATCAGCCAGGTTGGCCAGATTGGCAATCACTGGCGTCGGAATAAATGCCCATAACTCATTGCCGTTTTCAGCGTTAAACGCATGCAGCATACCGTCGTTGGCGCCTACATATACGGTTCCGCTCGGCAGTAGCTTTCTATTCGCCTTGTAGGCCTTATACCCTGGGTCAAGATAATCTACATTAGAAGCCTTGAAGTAAGCAGGACGAGACTGTGAGATATCGCCCAACGTCGCTAAGCGCTCGCGGAACCAGCGGTTATCTGCCTTTGCATTAGTCGCAGTATCTTCGTAAGTTTTATTACCCCGGAGATAATCCACCAATTTGCCGGCCTTGTTTGGCTCTGTCATTCTGATGTCGCTGACAGGCAAACCTTGCATCTGGCTCAAATCCTTATAACCAGCTTCCAGCGTTGCACGATGCTGCGCAGGCAGGTTTTCATCAATGAACAGTGTCATCGCGTTATTCAGATTAAAAAATATTTTTCGGCTCGTACCTAGCTGATTTTGCAATTTGCCAGTACAACTGGATGCAATCTGGACATAGCAAGAGGCTGGCTCACTCATACCGATCGCTGAACCTAATGCCCCCCCAGCACTACCACACGCAGTCTGATCAGAATTAGTCGTCTTACAATAAAGCTTGCCATCCTGACTCACTGACGTCGCAGGAGACGTGCAGGTTTCTGCGGCCACATTTTCAACACACCACACAGCATTTTCAGAGGTTTTCAAAGAAGTGGTATCTACCGTGCGCGCCTCCAGGTTGCCTGTCCATTTAACAGACTGATAACTGGCCACATACTGGAAGTTATCGCCGCTGGTTGGGGCCAGACTGCTAGCGGCCGCTGCCGCACTTGCTCCTTGAATGGCCTTGATCTCGGACAAGCCTTTGGCCAGTGACTCTCTTAACAGCTTGGGATTGCTAGCGCTGTAATAAGTACCGCCGGCATTCACCGCAGCATGCCACAAGTCATCAATACGGGTACCGTCCTCGTTCGCAGTTGGATCCGGCCAGTTTTTCGTCTTTGTATCGGCAATATCCTTGTAGTCACCGGATGTCCGCGTTTTGTAGTCTTCGGTGTACACCAGCGTTCCATCAATCCCCAAGCCCAATGTCATGGTCACCATATTCTGCTTGGGATAATCGTTGGTCGTACCACATACAGATGACCCTAAGCCACCATTACAATTTGAGAACGTATTATCACGAATATCGGTGTCATAAAAATACTTGGCTGTATCCGCCAGTGTGTTTGACTTGCTGCTACTGTCGTACTGTGGCCGCGGGCTAGCGCCATCCTGATCACCGATGGCGGCACTATTAATCCGTGTGGGATTACTACTGTCGTTCCAGTACCCGTCCGTGGTCAGCAAAGTAAAATTCGATTGGCAGGCGTACTGCATCGGATCATCGTTACCCAACGTTTGTTTACCCGCAAAATGTTGCCCTACGCTAGACAACGCAGTACGCAAAGGGGTGCCGCCACTGGCGGACACCGAAAACAGTTTTTGGTACCAGGATTGTTTTTGGCTAGTATTAAAGGGAGCCAGCGCCAGATAATTAGACTTAGGGCTATTAATCGTCACCAACCCGACGCGATAGCGGGAGTCCAACGACTTAAAAGCCTGACTTGCCGCTGTTTTCATGGATTGCATGCGCGTACGATAATAGGCCCACCAGTTCGCATAGTTAGTCATCTCCTCAGTAAGCGTGCAAGAGGTGGCGCTGGCGCAATCTACTCTATCCAGTCCTTTGGTCGATTTTCCTGGGGCGGTATAAGCCACATCACTGGAAATCTTGACATACACCATGCTACCGGGGATGTCTGAGGTCGTATTGGTCGTGAGCTGTGCGGTGTAATTACCACCAGTCATGGTGACCTGAATCGGGGCGGAGGTGTTCACAGGCTCACCTGCCGGTGTAATGATCGTCAGTACATTACTACTGATATTGACCGTGTTACCACTCAGGTTGCAATTACCAGAGAGGCTGGTACGACACATGTTACTACGCACTTCACTTGCAAACTGGCTGCTGTTATAAGAGCTATTCACCGAAACAGTGCTTGATAAGAGCTCAATATTATTGATTTTGATACTCTGTATCGACGCATTATTGCTGGTTTTGTTTAGCGTTAATGTATAGGTCGAAATTGGCCTGCGCAAATTGGTGTATGTATTTCCATCATTCACGGTAGCGCTGGCATTGCGAATCTTCTGGCAGTACATAGAGCCCGTCAGACTACGTCTGTTTGCAGCGGTGCTGGTATTACACCAACGGATATTGGAAGGGTAGATGTAGTTTCCAGTTGCCTCTTTCGAAACCACACAGCTGGTCAAGCCTGGCGTGGAGCAATACTCACCTGGAATAAACGCATAGTAATTAGCAACTGACCGGATATCCGTGGTACCGTTTTTGCCAGCGCCCAGATCATTGACTTCATTAGGCACCGCGGCAAAGTTGGTCTGGTTAGCCATACTGGCTCCCAAATAAGTCAGAGGCGGGGTATATTGCACCTCAGGATTGTAATACTGTGTGTTGTAATCCGCATTGTTAAACAGCCATGGTGAAGAAGAGTTCGACCAGTCTGGCGCGTAATCCCAGCCCATGCTGCCGGAGTTATCCAGCACAAACATCAGGTTTGGTTTGACATCTGAGCTACCAGATGTCTGCAGCGGCATTGTCGCCAAATCCAGAAATTCGGCGCGCAATATTGCAGGCAATAACAAGCCCAGCCAAAGAAGTTTTTTGATCAAGTGTTGGGTTTTCATCATTCCACCTGTTTAGTTGGAAATAAAAGATTGCATAAACGTCACCGTATTTTTGGGTCCGGCAATACGTAGCGTCACGCGATATAATGGGGAGTCTGAACTAGCAACACAACGTTTAAACAACTCAATATTGGTAACGTTATGGGAGCAGTTCTCTCCATTACTTGGAGAACTCGCCATCATGCAACGCGAGGCATCGATAGGCGCAGACCCTGCGTTGATTTCAGCATTACTGTAGTTACACATACGCTCGACCACATAGCGAATTTCATTTCCCTGGCGGTCTACCCCATTGCGAATTTCATCGTTCCCATCTGTCTGACTCGGGGCAAGACTGCTGTTGCCATCACTCCAGGCCATAGTGGTTAACTGGCTACCATCACATACCAAGGCATCAGGCTGGTTATCAAACTGGCTACAATTGGCGTAATACCCTTGGGTCGGGTGATGAATAAGGCTCGCTGTGAGACTGATGCTTGCAGCGATATTTTGCGCAATCCCTTCCAATGCCACATTGGATGCCGTACTGGCAGATTGGCGGAACACCAGATTACCTGACAGCAAGGCATTAGTATCTACACTGCGAATCAATGCCACCCCCGCAATCGACATCACTACCAGTGCCAACAGAGCAAAAAACAGCACAATGCCGCGCTGGCGCAGTTGCGACCGCGGTGTCACTCCATCAAGTAAAAGGCTATAAGGCATCGCGATTCCAAATAATGTTTCTGAGTGGAATAGTGGCTTCAAAACTACGGTAACGGTAGCGCTGCCAGTTAGCCACACTTGTTAAATCGACATTTGCGGGCGCTGCATCTGCTTGCCAGATACATACCCGACTAACACCGGCAGCGGCCCCATCACAGGCCTGACTGACAATATTTCTCTGCAAATTGCCATCCCTTGCGACCACCGCGATACGGATCGCCCGGATACGGTTACGGTCCATGAGTGCCATTGTCGGCCCAAAAGTACCTGTTGCATCGACCCATTGATCTACCCGATTTAAATAAGCCGAGGCTGTGGCACTGCCAGAGGTGGGGTCTATGGTTGTGGTAATACCATATTGTGCCTGCAAAGCAACGATGTCACTGGCAACCGGCACCGCTGCACTGCTAGGGAATGGATTAGCCCCGGGCGTGCCGCCTGAACGTGTCAGCTCCAATCCAGGATTCACGGTATATTCATATTGATTCCATGCGCCTAGGCAAGAAAAACGCACCCAGTCAGCCCCATTCAGAATGCTTACCGGGCTCGCGGTAGGCACTGTATTTATTTCGGATAGCGTATTGATAGTCCGGTCTGCATTCAGCTTTTGTAGACGGCCCAGACTACAGTTGGGATTAGACGGTGTCTGGTGAAACAGGACAATATCATTTTCCTGGCAACCAATCAGGCGTCCATCTAAAGTGGGGGCCGTCATGGTGCCCGTCGCACGCAAAGACGCACCGCCGCTAGCAGGATTGCCATAACGGATACGCACAATGTCATTACCCGTGCCGCCATCCACAATCAATACTGGGGAAAGATTAATGACCACGCCGCCCTGATTGATTGAGGTATCAATAGGACATAACAACGGTGAAGGGTCGGTGCTGTTATACAGCGGCAAACCATATCCCGCATTCTGCGCATCGCGCTGCATGTAATACATCGCCAACACACCGCTCGATTGAGCGTCTGCGCCGCCTGCGATCGTGCGCTTGCGTGCCTCAAAACCACTAAACAGGTTGCTGATGGCCAAAGTGGCGACCAAGCCAATTAAAATGCCGACCAGCAACTCGACCAAGCTCACCCCCAGCTGAAAACGCTGACGGCGTAAGCGTGAAAACAGGCGTACAGGCTTATGCATCATGGCATCACATCAAACAAATAACTGGACGCATTGACCTGATGGCGGGTGCCTCCGGGCACTTGCCAGCCAACAGTCACCGTCACCATGGTATTGGTCAATGCGGAGAAAGTCAGCGTACCATTGGGCAACTGGGATCTAATTTTGCTTTTATCGACTTGCGTAATATAGTTTGCCGCATCGCCGCCAAACGCCATCATATTGGCAATATGTGTTTGTGCAATCAACTGCGCTTCTGCGCGGTAGCGGTTATCGCTACTGTTTTTAATCATGGCACTTTGCAAGCCAACCAGCGCTAGCACGCCCATGCTGAATATCACTAGTGCGACCATGGCTTCAATCAGCACAGAACCTTGCTGCAAGCGCATGGCATAAGAACGTTTTTGTCGTGAAATTAACATGCTCTAGGATCTCCCGCAGCTGACACAGATGGATCACATACCCTGACATTACCGCCTGCTGCCAGCAGCACGCGCAATGATCTGCGCTCTTCAGCCTTGACTTGTAAGTTAGTGATATTCACCACTGAAAGGCCCACAGGCGTAGCAGGGTCACGTGTGCCAAAACCGCTAAATACAGCCGTACTATTATCCGCCGCCACCGTCGTATTGCTAGAAGCGCCTTCTGTTGCGCTCTTTTGAGTAATCGTCGTTGGGCAACTAGTTGTCGGCGTCACACAACCAATCTGCCAGCCGCTATTGGTTTGCAGAGTGAATTTGACTCTCGCATTGCGTTTGATCGCCTCCATCCTCGCCTGCTGCAATCCGCTATGGATAGACTCGGCCACAGTACGAATCTGCGCATTGCCAATAGAGGTTTGAAAAGCAGGAATCGCAATCGTCGTAACCGACACCAATACCACCATGGTGACAACCAACTCTATTAATGAGAACCCGTGTTGACGCATAACGAATACAGACCCTGTTAACAACTGCCTGAAGAAGAAGTCAGCCAGCAACTACCACCAACCGTACCGTCAAATTTTGAGGTCTTGGCATTATCCTGATTCACTGTAAATTCAAAATTGCCCATGTTATTGGCTGTCTTGCCCGCTGCTTTCAGGGTGTAGGTGGTGGCCGATTGGTTATCAATGGAGTAATCAAAATTTTTGGCATCACTAGGCACACAGGCAAAACCCACATAAGTAAAGTTATCCTGAAAGAACTGCTCAGCCTGTACACGGCAATTAGCCAGGTTGGCGGGCGCCTCGGCCGCGTTGCCGCTTTTGACGTAATCCTGATAACCTGGCACGGCAATGCTGGCCAACAAGCCAATAATCGCTACCACGATCATCATTTCAATCAGGCTAAACCCATCTTGATTAGAGCGCTTCATCATCCAACCTCTTTTTAGATAGCTTTATCATGCAAACAGTGGGGCTGTCATGTCCAGCAGCAGCCGACCAGTGGTCACTATCAGCCGACAAGCGGTTAAAACAGTGGCCATAAGTCACGCTAGGTTTAATGGTAAAATGGCATATTATTTACATTGGACGGTGAATCATGCTTTCCTGCTGGACGAGATTACTGGCTGTTGCCTTATTGTTGGCGCAATTGAGCGCTTGCGGTCTCAAAGGAGATTTGTATATTCCCGAGCGCCAATATCCTCAACCCCCTCAACAAGATAAATCCGCATCGTGACCTCGCTTTTAAACCACCCTTTTTCTACCCAACAGGGCCTGCTGCATGCTGAACAGGTCGCCCTGCGTGAGATCGCCCAGACGCATCAAACGCCGACTTACGTCTATTCACGCGCTGCGCTCACCCAGGCCTTTGAGCGTTTTCAGGCCGGTCTGGTCGGCCACGATCACTTGATCTGTTTTGCCGTCAAAGCCAACCCTAGCCTGGCGATTTTGAATGTGTTTGCCAGATTAGGTGCCGGCTTTGATATTGTCTCGGGAGGCGAACTGGCCCGCGTTTTGGCTGCTGGTGGCGATCCGAAAAAAATCGTGTTTTCCGGGGTCGGCAAATCTCATGCAGAAATCAAAGCCGCGCTCGAAGCCGGCATTTTCTGCTTTAACGTCGAGTCAGCCAACGAGCTGGATCGTATCCAGCAAGTCGCGGCAGGCTTAGGTAAACAAGCCCCGGTGTCCTTGCGCGTGAACCCGAATGTGGATGCCAAAACCCACCCATATATTTCTACTGGTCTTAAAAACAACAAATTCGGCGTCGCGTTTGAAGATGCGCTGAGCCTCTATGAAAAAGCCGCCCAATTGCCAAACATTGCAGTGCACGGCGTAGATTGCCATATCGGCTCACAGATCACCGAGTTATCCCCTTTCTTGGACGCGCTGGATAAGGTCCTCGGTTTGGTCGATGCTCTGGCTGCCAAAGGCATACACATCCAGCATATTGATGTGGGCGGCGGCGTCGGCATTACCTACAGCGATGAAACCCCGCCTGATTTTGCTGTTTACACGGCTGCCATCCTGAAAAAGCTGGCCGGTAGAAACGTCAAAGTGCTGTTTGAACCTGGCCGCGCACTGGTAGGTAATGCCGGCGTGTTGCTGACGAAAGTCGAATACCTGAAACCGGGCGAATCTAAGAACTTTGCCATTGTCGATGCGGCCATGAACGACCTGATGCGCCCGGCGCTCTATGACGCGTTTCACAACATCACGGCCATTGCACCATCCACGGCACAAGCACAAGTGTATGAAATCGTCGGCCCGGTGTGCGAAAGCGGTGACTTTTTAGGCCATGACCGCACGCTGGCTATTGAAGAAGGTGATTATTTAGCAATTCACTCCGCCGGGGCTTACGGCATGAGCATGGCCAGCAACTACAACACGCGCGCACGTGCTGCCGAGATATTGGTCGATGGAGACCAGGTGCATGTGATCCGCGAACGCGAACACATTGCAGACTTGTTTAAACTGGAACGCACACTGCCTTAAGCCTCGCTTTTGGACAATAAAAAAACCGAAGCCTTAAAGCTTCGGTTTTTTTATTGGTTGAAATGGCTTAATCAAAAATCACCGTTTTGTTCGCATATAACAAAATACGATGCTCAATATGCCAGCGCACCGCCTTTGAAAGCACCACACGCTCCAAGTCGCGGCCCTTCTGGATCAAATCCTCCACTTGGTCGCGGTGCGAAATACGCGCCAGGTCCTGCTCGATAATCGGCCCTTCATCCAGCACCTCGGTCACGTAGTGGCTGGTCGCACCAATCAGTTTTACGCCGCGCTCAAACGCGCGATGGTAAGGGCGCGCGCCAATAAACGCTGGCAGGAATGAGTGGTGAATATTGATGATCTTTTGTGGATAGCGCGCGACAAATTCCGGCGATAAAATCTGCATATAGCGCGCCAGTACAATCAAATCCACACCATATTGGTCAAACAGGGCAAATTGCTGCGCCTCGACCTCAGCCTTGGTGTCTTTGCTCATCGGCAGATAATGGAAGTCGATGCCGTAAAACTGCGCCAGCTTTTCGGTGTCTTGATGATTGCTGATAATCAGCGGGATATCACACGCTAACTCACCGCTATGATGACGGTGCAACAAGTCAACCAGGCAATGATCATATTGCGACACCATGATCGCCATGCGTGTTTTTTGCTCGGATAATTTCAGCTGCCAGGTCATGTCAAAACGCTGTGCCACCGGGCCAAATGCTTGTTCAAAATCGGCCACTGCCACATTAAAATTGGTCAAGTCCCATTCCACGCGCATCAAAAACAGATTATTTTCCGCATCCTGATGCTGGTCTGCGTGTAAAATATTGGCATTGTGCTCATACAAAAATTGCGCAATCGCCGCCACAATCCCTTTGGTATCCGGGCAGGTAATCAGCAAAGTAGCAGTGTTTTTCATAACATGGGCTTCTAAGAGCAACAAAAATGCAGATTATACCTGATGCCTGCCAGACCTTGTGGTTGACCTTGGTATTCGCGGGCGCAGACGGCAGCAGTCTCTTGACGGAATTCATTATGCAAACAGAAGTGACACCTAATATTGTGCTGGCTAATCCGCGCGGCTTTTGCGCTGGGGTAGACCGCGCCATCATCATTGTTGAACAGGCACTGGAAAAGTTCGGCGCGCCGATTTATGTGCGTAACGAAGTCGTGCATAACAAATTTGTCGTCGGCCAATTACGCGACAAAGGCGCCATTTTTGTCGATGAACTGGAAAAAATTCCGGCAGGCAGCATTGTCATTTTCAGTGCGCACGGCGTCTCCAAAGCCGTGCGCGCAGAGGCAGAGTCACGCGGACTGACCGCCTTTGATGCCACCTGCCCCCTGGTGACCAAGGTGCATATTGAAGTGGCCAAAATGCGCAAAGATGGCCTGGAAATCATCATGATCGGCCACAAAGGCCACCCCGAGGTTGAAGGGACCATGGGCCAATCTGAAGCTGGCATGCATTTGGTCGAAACGCCAGAAGATGTGGCCGCACTGCAAGTGGCGGATGCTGACAAACTGGCTTATGTGACGCAAACCACGCTGTCGGTGGACGATGCCACACAAGTCATTAATGCTTTAAAAGCACGGTTTCCGAATATTAAAGCGCCCAAAAGCGATGATATTTGTTACGCCACGCAAAACCGGCAAGATGCGGTCAAAATCATGGCCAAAGACTGTGACCTGGTGATTATTGTCGGCTCACCCAATAGCTCAAACTCTAACCGCCTGCGCGAAGTGGCCAAAAACCAGGGCGTGGAAGCCTATATGGTCGACAACGCCAGCCATTTGCAAGCCGAGTGGCTCCTTGGCAAACGCAAAGTCGGCATTTCTGCCGGGGCGTCTGCGCCTGAAGTGCTGGTGAAAGAAGTGATTACAGCCTTGCAAAACATGGGCGCCGCCAACGTGGAGGAACTGCAAGGCGTGGTTGAAAACGTCGTGTTCCAGTTACCCAAAAACCTGGTCAACGCCGAAAAGCGTACCCCAGGTTAATCACAGCGCCTGATCAAAGAAATTAAGCACGAAACTTAGGGCAAAAAAAACCCAAGCTCGAGAGCTTGGGGCAAGCAATATCCTCGGGAAAGGATAATCGGGGAACGATTGCGCATTGTTGTGGTTATATGCAGATGCTGCTCATACTTACATTTTGGAGGTTGCAAGGTCGCCCAACCTGCAAGCTGAGTGACTATCTCCTTAAGTGCATATAACGTGCCAAGTCCCAGAAAATCACAACCCATTGATTATTAATGATTTTAATTTCATGCCTAGCGCAAGAGCTGCGATTGCTGGCTGAAATAAACCACCACTTTGGTTAACTAAAACCAAGCCATTACGACTGACGCCGACGCAGGTCCGAAAACAGTGGGAACAACAAGGGCAGCAGCAATAGCGTGAATAGCGTGGCTGTAATCAAGCCACCCACAATCACCACAGCAAACGGTCGCTGCGTTTCTGAGCCGATGCCATGCGAGAGTGCGGCTGGCATCAAGCCCAAGCCCGCCATCAGTGCAGTCATTAAAATCGGGCGTAGTCTCGCCACGGCGCCGTCAATCACTGACTCGGTCACGCTGCGGCCTTCCCGCATCAGGTTCTTGATCTGCTCGACCATAATCACACCGTTTTGCACCGAGATACCCGCCAGCGCAATAAACCCAACGGCGGCTGACACCGACAAATGCAAGCCTGAAACAGCCAACCCAGCCAGACCACCCACCAGCGTAAACGGAATCATCAGCAATACCAGCAAGGCATTCTTCACGGACTTAAACGCCCAAAACAACAGCACAAAAATCAGCAACACTGACAACGGCACAATCACCATCAAACGTTTCATGGCCCGTTGCTGGTTTTCAAACTGGCCACCCCAAGTCATGGTGTAACCTGGCGGCAGCTTGACGTCGGCTTTCACCTTCTGCATGGCCTCTTTGACAAAACTGCCTTGGTCGCGGTCGGTAATATTGGCTTTAATGGAGACGATACGTGCCCCGGCCTCACGGCTGACGCGTGAAGCGCCTTGCTTGATCGTCACCTCAGCCACTTCGCTCAACGGGATACTGCCGCCGCCATTGGGCAAGGCAATTGGCAATTCATCAATATCATCGACCGAATCCCTGAACGGCCTATCCAGGCGTAGGGTGACGTCAAAATGACGGTCACCATCGTAAAAGGTATTGGCCGCATTGCCTGCCAGCGCCGTTTGGACGGTATTGTTGACGTCGCTTACCATCAGTCCATAACGGGATAACTGGTTACGATTGAGCGTGATGTCGAGCTCTGAATTGCCAGAAATACGTACGGCGGCAACATCGGTCGCGCCCTGCACAGCATTCATACTGTCGACGACCTCAGCGGCTTTTTGCTCAAGAATCGCCAGATCGGGGCCAAAAATCTTGACCGCGATTTCGCCTTTGACGCCAGACAGTGCCTCTTCGACGCTATCCTGAATCACCTGTGAAAAGTTGGTCGGCACACCAGGAATCTCATGAATACGGCGTGACATATCTTTGATTAACGCTTCTTTGTCAGCGAACTTCCATTCGCTGTGCGGCTTGAGGTCGGCCAGAATCTCCATGTGATACGGCCCTTTTGGGTCGGTGCCATCATCTGGCCGCCCAACGTGCGCCACCACCAGCCGCACCTCCTGGTAACTATTGAGGATCTTTCTGATCTCACGTTCAACGTCTTTGGTTTTCTCTAAACTGGCCGAAGGCGGCAAGTCGACGGTGAGCCAGATATTGCCTTCATCCAGTTTGGGCAAGAACTCAGAGCCGAGCATAGGCGCAGACACCACAGACACGACCAATATCGCTAATGAAACAATCACCACCAGCGCCCGCGACCGACTGCTTTTGAGCAAAATAGTGCGATAGGTCTCTTGCAGACGATGCATCCAGCCACTGTGCTTTTCTGCCATGTCTTCGCGCGTCATGGTGTATGACAGCAAGGCTGGCACCAGGGTTAAGGTGAGAATAATCGCCCCAAGCAAAGCAAAACTGAGCGTGAATGCCATGGGCGAGAAAATTTTACCTTCCACGCGCTGAAAGGTAAAAATAGGCAAGAAGGCGGTGATGATAATGGCCTTGGAGAACAAAATGGGGTGCCCCATATCAATCGCCGTGCTCTTCAAGGTTTGCATGCGCCAGGCAAGACCACCGTGGGTTGGGTTACTGGCATCCGCCATCGCCAGCCGCACCATGAGTGCCTCGACCAGCACCACCGCACTATCGATGATAATTCCAAAGTCCACTGCGCCCAGTGAAATCAGGTTAGCCGACACGCCACGCAAATCCATCACAATAAAGGCAAACAGCAATGACAACGGGATCACCGAAGCCACGATCAGCGCCGCGCGCCAGTTACGCAAAAACACCACGAGTATGGTGACCACCAGCAAGGCGCCCACAATCAGGTTTTCTGACACCGTATGCACGGTGTGATGTACCAAGCCAGTTCGGTCATAGAAAGGCACCACCTTCACGCCAGCGGGCAATGATTCATTGACTACCTCCACCTTGGCACGCAAGGCCTCAATCACTTTAGCGGCATTTTGACCTTTGGTCATTAGCACAATGCCTTCAATGATGTCATCTTGCTGGTTGAACGACACGATGCCTGAGCGCGGCCTGTCACCAATCACCACCTGGCCAAGATCACTGACCAGAATCGGCTTGCCATCACGCGTGTCCACCACCGACTGCGCAATATCATCCAGGCTATGAAACAGGCCGATGCCGCGCACTACCAGCGACTCATCGCCGCGGTGCATCAGGCCACCGCCGACGTTGCTGCTGTTATTGCCTACCGCCTGATTGACCTGGTCTATGCTGACGTCAAATTTTTTCAGCCGATAAGGGTCCAGCTTGATTTGATATTCTTTAACCGTGCCGCCAAAACTGGTGATATCAGCCACACCGGGCACCATGCGCAACTGTGGAATAATTTTCCAGTCTTGGATTGCACGCACCTCGCGTTGCGGCATGTCCTTGGGCGCTTCAACCAGATAGCGATACACTTCACCGACGGCGGTGGTCAGCGGCGCCAGGGTCGGCTGCAAACCGGTGGGCAGGCTCACGCCTTGCAAACGCTCCAGCACTTGCTGCCGGGCAAAATAGTCCTCGGTGCGCTCGGCAAAAGTTAATGTCACCACCGATAAGCCAGTAATCGATACCGAGCGAATTTGCGCCAGGCCCGGCACGCCACTCATGCCATGTTCTATCGGCAGCGAGACCACGCGCTCTACCTCTTCAGGCGCCATACCAGGCGACTGCGTGACAATAATCACGTGTACATCTTCCACATCTGGAAAGGCTTCAATCGGCAAGTTTTGCACCGCTACCCAACCAAAAATGCTCAGCACCACGGCGCCTATGAGCAAAAAGACGCGTTGTTGCAGCGAGAATGTGATTAAGCCTTTTAGCATGCTTTATTTACTCACCGACAAATCAGAGTTTAATAAAATCGCCCCGCCAACCACCACACGCTCGCCTGCTTTTAAGCCCTCTTTCACTGTGGCGTATTCGCGGCGCTGCAAGTCCAGCGTGACTTTGCGCTTTTTAAAATGCAAAGGCCGC
Source organism: Methylophilus sp. (assembly GCF_008015755.1). GTDB lineage: Bacteria > Pseudomonadota > Gammaproteobacteria > Burkholderiales > Methylophilaceae > Methylophilus. The sequence continues at coordinate 30,507 of NZ_SSGF01000003.1, forward strand.
TCTTCCACAAACACGTAGCTATATAAACCCTCGGTAATCAGCGCGCTATTCGGTAAACGGATCACGCGGTGCTGGCTGTTATCCAGCGGCGTGATACGGGCATACATTTCCGGCTTTAACTTGCCGTTGCTTTCAACCACACAACGCACCGGAATCCGACGCGTGGTCGGGTCGACCATGATGCCGATGGTTTTCACCTCACCGTTAAACACTTCGTCAGGGTAGGCATCCACTTGTACGCTAAGCTTTTGCCCCTGGGAGATGCGGCTTAAATCGCGCTCGGGCAAATCGATACTCGCCCACAGAGAACTAGGGTCAGTGATAATAAACAACGGATCTGCGGCATCCGGCCGCACCTCACTGCCAGGGTTGATTTTACGATCGACCACCACGCCGGCAATCGGCGAACGCACTGCGTAGTTATCATTAGCTGCCGTTGAAACCCCCAGGTTTTTCAAGCGGGCACTCGCACGCGCTGACTCCGCGCGTGACGTGGCCCAATCTGCCTGCGCCACCTCAACCTCTTTTTTCGCCAGCACGCCATGATCTACCAGCATACGGCTGCGCTCCAGTGCCTGTTGCTTCAACTGCATGTCCGCCTGTGCCTTACGCGCATCTGCAACGGCGCCACCCACATCTGGTGAGTCCATCACCAGCAAGGTCTGCCCGGTTTTGACGCTGTCACCCACTTGCGCCTTGATGGTGACTGCCCGTCCGGCCACCGGGGAGAAAATCCGCGCAGTCCGATTTTCATCAAACACAATCTTGCCATTTAAAGGCTCAGTCACCGGTACCGGAATCTCACTCACCGCCTCAACCTTCAAGCTGGTTAATTGCGGCGACCCTGCGGTGAGCACGATTTCATTGGCATCCCGGCCACGATTCGCTGCCTGGTCTGCGGCACTGGCCGAGGGGTAACACAGCGATCCGGCCAGCAACACCATCAACAACTGGCCACTGAAAGGCATGGTACGCACAAGGGGTTGCTTGCTTTTAGACAGGGTCATCGTGTTTTAGTCTTGATTAGTAAAGGCTTGGCGGGTCGCCGCCAGCCAGGCAGACAATGATTTGGCATAATCGGCTTTGACGCTGACAGCCTCGAGTTGTAGTGTCCGCAAAATCCGTCTCGCATCCAGTAGGTCCATCACGCTCATGGCACCATGCTGATAAGCAAATTCGGCCGCATCTGATGCTTTTTGTGCTTCACTAAGGATGCTCTGGTCAAAACGCCGATTTTTATCGACTGCGGCCTGCAAATCGGCTTTGGCTCGGCGCATTTCAGCCACGGCCGCCGCCCTGACCTGCTCTTTGGCCTCCATGGCACTGGTATACCCCACCTCGGCTCGTGCGGCTTCGCCTTCATATTGATAATTGGTAAAGAGGGGAATGCTGACTGCGGCGCCCACGGTATCTGGCGCAGAACCGGGCTCTTGCCCAGGAAAATGTTGATAAGCCAGCGACCAGGTCAGGTCTCTGGTTTTAAGAGATTCGGCCAGTTTTCTGGCGCGTTGCGCCTGTTCCATGCGCGCATCCGCGGCTTGCACGTCTGAGCGTTGCGGCAACCAGCTATTCTCGGTGTCCGATGATGGGTCCGCAAGCAGGCTGGGCCAAGGGTCGGTCGCATATAATCTGGCGGCATCCTGATCTTTGCCCAGCAAATAGGCCAGCATGGCTTGTGCTTTTTGCAATGTGGCCTCTGCCTGCCGCAAATCATTACTGGCACGCAAGGCATCCACACGGATACGCGCCACATCTGCCGAAGCAACATCGCCCGCTTTTAACCGTAATTGCGCCGCCTGCAAGGTCTTGTCATAAGAGCCGACATTGGCCTGCTGTATCAATAGGGTTTCTTGTGCCAGCTTGAGGTCATAATAGGCGGTGGCCATCGTCAAGGCCTGCTGGCGATAGGTTTCTTTTAAATCGAAACTGGAGGCTTTCACCGCACTCTCGGCCACAGCAGTGCGCAGCTCACGTTTGTTACCGCGCTCATACAACTGGCTGACTTGTAAGGCAGAGTTATAGGTTTTGTCCCACAGGCCATTAGAGCCATTCTGGTTCATATTCCCCTGGCCGCGATTGACGTTGACGCTAGACAGCCCCAACGATAGCACTGGATTAGGACGCTGCCCGGCGATCAGGGTGTCCGCTTCGGCACCTTCAACAGCACGCTTGGCCGCGAGCAATTCACGGTTGCCACCCGCAAACAATTGCTCTGCCTGTTGTAAAGATAATTGATTTAGTACAATAGGGCTTGCCACGCCTGTAGATGCGGTATCAGCAGCCAATAAACACTGTGCGTTCATCATCAGCATGATGCAGACCCAGCCTAGCTGACACCTCAACATTGAATCATTCCCTATTCTCTATATGCTTTAGTTTTTTTGATCATAATACTTGGCACGGCTTACGACAATCTTTCACTGCATTCAATCATTGTCACCCTATCCACCAGCATTGCATCACACGCAGTCATAGACAATAGCACAGCGTTTATAGACAATACTTGCATGACACAACCATACAAGACCCCGATTTCTGCCCTAATTCTGATTCACACCGCCGATTTACAAGTACTACTGCTTGAGCGTGCCGACAAAGCAGGCTTCTGGCAATCCGTCACTGGCAGTCTAGAAGCTGGCGAAACACCCTACCAGGCAGCGATTCGCGAAGTCAAAGAAGAAACTGGTCTTGACGCTTTGGCCTATGATTTTCAAGACTGGCAGACAAGCAATGTCTACGAGATTTATCCGCACTGGCGGCATCGCTATGCGCCTGGCGTGATTGAAAATACCGAGCACCTGTTTGGACTATGCCTGCCGTCAGCCATGGCCGTCACGTTAGCCCCAGATGAGCATACCCGTTATGAATGGCTAGACTGGCGTGAAGCGGCCAAAAAAGTATTCAGCTGGACCAATGTCGACGCCTTGAAAAAACTAGGGGAGCGCCACCATCTAAGTTTATAAGTAAGCGCGTTGATTGGGATAAATCCTAATCGGTTGTAAAATATCATTTTTAAGAAAGCCGGGCTTGGCCCGATGTCTGAAAAGCATGCAAACAGCCACCATCCAATTTGAAAAATTTCAAGCGGCCAAAGACGATGATTGTCAGGCGCGTATTCTGGCTGCCCGTGAAAAACTGGGCAAGCGACTGGTGATCCTCGGTCACCACTATCAGCACGAAAGTGTCTATCGTCATGCTGATTTTTCCGGTGACTCACTCAAGCTGTCCAAATATTGCGACAGTCTGGACGCTGAATTCATTGTTTTTCTCGGTGTCCACTTCATGGCCGAAGTGGCCGACATCCTGAGCCGCCCCGAACAAATCGTCGTATTGCCAGACCTGGCGGCCGGTTGCTCGATGGCAGACATGGCCAATCTGGCCAAGGTAGAGCGCAGCTACCGCGAGCTGAACAAAGTGCTCAACTTTGATGAAACCATCACGCCGGTGACTTACATCAACTCGGCGGCTGACCTAAAAGCATTCTGCGGCGAACATGGTGGCATCGTCTGTACCAGCACCAACGCACCAAAAATCCTCGAATGGGGCTTTAGCCAACGCGAAAAAATCTTATTCTTCCCCGACCAACACCTGGGTCGCTGGAGCGGCCACAAAATGGGCATCCCACTCGAGCAAATGCCCGTATGGGACCCAGACCTGCCCATGGGCGGCCTCACCGAGCAACAAATCAGGGATGCCAAAATCCTGTTATGGAAAGGCCACTGCTCGGTACACCAAATGTTCCGCAAACAGAATATCGACCAGTTCCGCGCCCAACATCCGGACGGCAAAGTGATTTCGCATCCTGAAACAGCGTTTGAAGTGTGCATTAACTCAGACTACGTCGGCTCAACCGAATATATCCTGCGCACCGTCAGCGAAGCTGAGCCTGGCACTAAATGGCTGGTGGGTACTGAGCTCAACCTGGTCACCCGTCTAGCTGAAGAAATGAAGCCACAAAACAAACTGGTGCAATTTATGAGCCACGTCGTTTGCGAATGCTCCACCATGGCGCGTATCGACCCACAACATCTGGCTTGGTGCCTGGAAAACCTGGCCGAAGGCAATATCGTCAACCAGATCAAAGTGCCGGAACACGAAGCTAAACTGGCCAAACTCACCCTGGACAGAATGCTGGCAGTGTCATAAATGCATGATTGCGCGCTTTGCCTGCCAACGCCACACGATCTGCTGTGGCAAGACGACTTCTGTCGCGTAGTGTTATTGCACGATGCTGATTATCCAGCCTATTGCCGGGTCGAATTACTGGCGCACGTCAAAGAAATGACCGACCTGCCTCCCGCTGACCGCGCACGCACCATGAAAGTCGTGTTTGCGGTTGAGAGTGCGGTGCGTGAAGTGATTCAACCGGACAAAATCAACCTGGCAAGCCTGGGCAATAAAACGCCGCATATGCATTGGCATGTATTACCTAGATTCGAGAGTGACAAGCACTTTCCGAATAGTCACTGGGCAGAGGCGATGCGGGATTCCGAGAGGCAGCCACTGAGTGCTGCAGTCAGGGATCAGTTGCAAAAGATCGTGGTTGAACGTGTGGAATGTGCTCTTAAAAGCTAACGTTTAGCCGACTATAAACGTTTTCTTTTCGCCTTGCTGGCGAGTTACTTTTTTTGCTTGCCCCAAAAAAGTAACCAAAAAGAGGGCACCCAGCCATCACGGCCTACGGCTCCCTTGCGTTGCTCAACAAAATAAGCC
>NZ_SSGF01000011.1 GCF_008015755.1 Methylophilus sp.
AAATTTCTGGTAGTGGACGACTTTTCCACCATGCGTAGAATCGTACGTAACCTGCTCAAGGAGTTGGGTTATAACAATGTGGAAGAGGCCGAAGATGGCGCTGATGCATTGAATAAACTGCGTAATGGTGATTTTGAGTTTGTGGTATCTGACTGGAATATGCCGAACATGGATGGTTTAACCATGTTGCAGAATATCCGCGCAGACAACAAATTATCCAAGCTGCCAGTATTGATGGTCACGGCTGAGGCTAAGAAAGAAAACATCATCGCGGCAGCGCAAGCCAAAGCAAATGGTTATGTGGTGAAACCATTTACGGCAGCAACCCTAGAAGAGAAATTATCAAAAATCTTTGAAAAATTGGAAAAAGGCGAGGTGTAACCATGACCGAAGCTGTCAATCCGAATCAGGACAATATTGTGGTGGACATTGCTGCTACCATCATGCAGGACCTGAATGGAAATCAACAAGAAGAAATGATCAGCCGGATTGGTCACATGACACGCTCGCTGCATGACAGCTTGAGTGGGTTGGGCTATGACAAGGTGCTGGAGCAAGTCGCACAGGAAATTCCTGATGCGCGTGATCGCTTGAGCTATGTCGCTAAAATGACGGAACAGGCCGCTGAGCGGGTATTGAATGCGACAGACCAAGCCACACCGCTGCAGTCTGAATTGGCAGACCGCGCAGCAGCATTAAAGCAGCGTTGGGAAGAAGTGATGCAGCGTGCCTCGTTAAAGTCGGAATACGATGCTGTGGTGCAGGAAACCTTCGCTTACTTAGCCATGGCCAATGAACATACCACGACGACAAAGTCGCTATTGATGGACATCATGATGGCGCAGGACTTTCAGGACTTAACCGGGCAAGTGATTAAAAAGGTCACCACTCTGGCACAGGATCTTGAAAGACAACTGGTGCAAGTGCTGGTCGACTTTGCGCCACAGGTGAAAAAAGATGAGGACTCCTTGTTGAATGGGCCACAAATTGATCCGCACAACACGGTAGATGTGGTCGCCAACCAAGAACAAGTAGATGACCTGCTGGAAAGTCTGGGATTCTAATGTTGTGTGGTCGTCTCAAAAAAGGCATCCTTGGATGCCTTTTTTATTTATTGCAAGCCTATGCGTTGCTCTGGCTGCAACTGCGTCAATTCCTCATCAGAATATAGACGGCCACGCGTAATAAAGGCCATGCCACTCCCACCGTCTAAAGAAAAAGACCCGCTGGAGCCAGGCATGGCATCCAGGATGGTATGTGTGCTGTGCATAAAGCTAAAATGGCTGTCACTCATATAAAAAACGGCGCCGCCAGGCAATTCGCCCAGTTTGACATCCGCCGGGCTAGGTCGAAACTCAGCAGCGGGTAAACACATGGGGCCGCTCCCTTCGCAACAGCCACCAGACTGGAAGAAAACGATAGGGCCATGTTGTGCGGTTAATTGTTCAATCAATGCAACGGCCGCTGGTGTTGCTGATACCCGTTCAGTCATTTGTCTCACCCCTGTTAATGGTTGCCATACTGTCATTATAGATAAAAAAAGGAGCGAAAAATTCGCCCCTTTTTTCAAACTTGCATGCTTGTTTTGCTTGACCCTTTAAATTAGAAGAATCCTAATTTTTTCGGGCTGTAGCTGACCAGCATGTTTTTGGTTTGCTGGTAGTGATCCAGCATCATTTTGTGCGTTTCGCGGCCAATCCCTGACTCTTTGTAACCGCCAAAGGCAGCATGTGCCGGGTATGCGTGGTAACAGTTGGTCCAGACACGGCCTGCCTTGATGCCACGGCCCATACGGTAAGCGCGGCTGCCGTCACGGGTCCACACGCCAGAGCCCAAACCAAAGATCGTGTCGTTTGCAATGCTCAAGGCTTCTGCTTCATCTTTAAATGTGGTCACCGCCAACACTGGCCCAAAAATTTCTTCCTGGAAGATGCGCATTTTATTATGGCCTTTGAACAGCGTTGGCTTGATGTAATAGCCTTCTGCCAAATCTCCACCCAAAATGTTACGCTCACCGCCACAGAGTTGCTGAGCGCCTTCCTGGCGACCAATATCCATGTAAGACAGAATCTTGTTGACCTGGTCTTGAGAGGCCTGTGCACCAATCATGGTGTTAGGGTCCAGGGGGTTGCCTTGCTTGATCGCTGCGACGCGTGGCAACACACGCTCCATAAATTTGTCGTAAATGGATTCTTGAATCAAGGCGCGGGAAGGGCAGGTACAGACTTCACCCTGGTTAAAGGCAAACAATACCAGACCTTCAACGGCTTTGTCCAAAAAGTCATCATCAGCATCCATGATGTCTTCAAAGAAAACGTTAGGCGATTTACCGCCCAATTCTAGCGTGGCTGGAATCAGATTGCTGGCAGCGGCTTGCGCGATATAGCGTCCAGTGGCGGTAGATCCGGTAAAGGCGATTTTGGCGATACGCTTGCTGGTAGACAGTGGCGCGCCGACTTCACGGCCATATCCGTTGACGATGTTGATCACGCCTGGTGGCACCAGGTCTGCAATCACTTCCATTAAAATTAGTAAGCTGATAGGCGTAAACTCAGCCGGTTTCATCACTACCACGTTCCCTGCTGCAACTGCTGGTGCCAGTTTCCAGGCCGCCATTAAAATAGGGAAATTCCAAGGAATAATCTGGCCAACAACGCCCAGTGGTTCATGGAAGTGGTAAGCCACTGTATGTTCGTCCAACTCACTGATGCTGCCTTCTTGCGCACGCAAAGCACCCGCAAAATAACGGAAATGATCAGCGGCCAAAGGAATATCGGCATTCATCGTTTCGCGGATTGGTTTGCCGTTATCAACGGTTTCGGCAGTGGCTATCAGCTCAAGGTTTTGCTCGATGCGGTCTGCAATTTTCAACAACAAGTTTGAACGTTCAACGACCGAGGTTTTACCCCATTTGTCTGCCGCGGCATGCGCAGCATCCAAAGCCAGCTCGACGTCTTCAGCACTAGAACGCGACGCCTGTGTATATGGCTTCCCGGTAATGGGTGAAATCACATCAAAATACTCACCTTTAACCGGCGCTACCCATTTGCCACCGATAAAGTTGTCATACTTGGCTTTGTATGGGACTTTGACGCCCATGGCCTTAAGAAGATCCAAACTCATAGTTACTCCTGTATTTTTTCTATTAATGTTGTAGCAGAACTGCGCTCCAAACCGCTTACATCAAACCGCAATTAACTATCGCGATAAACATGGCTTAACACCTTATTTTACAAGGCTTTGGCCGCTGTTTGTGTGCTAAACATTAAACCTTCAGGCTGACAAAAGCAAGCCTTTTTAGATAACTTTTTGATGATTTATAAGAGTGCTAAGTGGTGTTATACAGTGCATTTTTAACACCAAATTTGACCAAAGCAGGCATCAAGAAATCGATTAAATTGTTTGGCGGCAACGAGTTTTATGGGCTATAATCGCGCCTTCTTTCGGAGAGATGGATGAGCGGTTTAAGTCACCACCCTGGAAAGGTGGCATAGGGGCAACTCTATCGAGGGTTCGAATCCCTCTCTCTCCGCCAAATATAAAAAGCACCCATTGGGTGCTTTTTTGTTTTTAAGGTTTAGGGCGATATTGCTATTTCTTTTTATCTGCTTTGATCGTTTCTGCAGGTGATAGCTTTTTACCGCTAATGCTGACATCTTTTTTCAGGTTGGCTAATGTAGCCTGACCAATGCCCGGTACCTGATCCAATTCATCCACAGATTTAAAGCCACCGCTTTTTTTGCGATATTCAATAATAGCCTGAGCTTTCGCCGGGCCAATGCCATTCAGGCTTTCTAATTCTGTTTGGCTGGCGGTATTGATATCGACAACGGCATACGCGGCTGGTAACAGCATGAAAAACAGTAAATAAGCGAGTAGTGTTTGCTTCATAGTTCCTCCGTATGATCAAAAAATAAAAACAGGCTTGAATGGCCTGTTTTTATTTTACTGACTCACCGTGAGTACAAAGACTCGCGCAGCTTAATAATGTTAATTTGTATTAAATATTTTTAATTATTGTGTTTAGTGCAACAAGTGGATCGGCGGCTTGTGTAATCGGACGGCCGATCACCAAGTAGTGTGCGCCCAGATTTAATGCCTCCTCTGGCGTGACGATTCTGGTTTGGTCGTCTTGGTTCGCGTCACGTGGACGGATACCGGGCGTTACCAAGCAAAAGCCTGCACCTAACGCCAGTTTAAGCATGCGTGCTTCTTGTGCTGAGCAGACAACGCCATTTAAACCGGCTTGCTGCGTCATGGTGGCCAGTGCTAACACGTGCTCATTGAGAGAGCGTTGAATGCCTAAGCTGTGCAAGGTGGCTTCATCCATGCTGGTTAATACGGTAACGGCAATAAGTAAAGGGGCCTGGTTGCCAAAGGCTTTGTCCAGCCCTTCGCGTGCTGCTTGCATCATGGGCAAACCGCCGCTGGCATGCACGTTGAGCATCCAGACACCGAGATTTGCTGCGGCCTTACAGGCTTTGGCAACGGTGTTAGGAATGTCGTGAAATTTCAAATCCAAAAAGACATCATAGTCGCGTTTGACCAGCGACTCGACAAAAGCTGGGCCTGCGGCTGTGAAGAGCTCTTTGCCGACTTTGAGTTTACACAGGGTTGGATCCAGGCGGTCAACGAGGGCAGTGGCCGACGTGGCATCTGCGTAGTCGAGGGCGACAATAATTTTGCTATCAGTCATAAGGAGTTAAATGCTCTGGGTTAATAAGGCTACTTACGTTTGAGTAGCTTGATATCTCTAATCGTGGCTTCAGTTGGTTCAGGCGGCAGTGATTCCCAGGCGTTACAGGCCGGGCATTGCCAGTGGTATTGCTTGGCGCGGAAACCACATTGATCACAATAGTAGGCGGCACGGTCACCAATGGCGTTGCGCACGGTCTGTTGCATCAGTTGCAGGTCATGTTGTTCGTCATCCAGCATGGCGCGCGCTTGCAAGAGCTGGTCCAGCGATTTCAGGCTGGGTTTACGTATCAACTCATTGCGTGCCAGTTTGGCGGCTTTGTCTGCACCTTCTGCTTGTAGCGTCGCTTCATAAAGCACGGACATCATGCTGCTGATTTGATAGGTTTCCAGGTATTGGTGTAATTGGCTCAAGCCTTCGCTTAAGCCTTTGCTGACTTTGTTGGATTCAGTATCGCTTTCACCATAAAGTAATGAGTAGCTCTTGAGCATTTTTTGCGCCACCAGCCCCAAGTGTTCCGGCGCCTGCATTTCAATGCGCTTCCAAAATGCGATGGCCTCTGTATGATGACCTTGTTGCGCGGCGATATCACCTAACAACACGTTAGCGCGCACACAGTTTTTATTGGCGTCCAGCGCTTGTTCCAGTTGTGTTTTGGCATGCGCCCAATCCTGGCGAATCATGGCATTGGCAGCCAGTTCGCAATAATATTGCGCGACCTCTTTGCGGTAAGAAATCCCAGAAGAGCGTTCTAACTCAATGGCAATCTCAATCGCGTCTGACCATTCGCGTTCTTTAACGTAGATTTCAAGCAAATGCCGTAACGCGGCTTGTTCATAGCGTGTATGACGCAAGGTTTTAAAAATCTCTTCAGCGCGGTCATACAAACCGGCTTTAAAGTAATCCTGTGCTAGCTCGACCTTGATTGAGGTGGATTGTTGCTCGGTCAGCTCGTAGTTTTCGAGCAAATTCATATGTAGGTGAATGGCGCGGTCGGTTTCACCGGTACGGCGGAACAGGCTGCCGAGCACAAAATGCAGTTCTAGCGAATCTTTGTTCAGGTAGAGCGCTTCGCTAAAGGCATCCACTGCTTTGTGGTACTGGTCTGCAATTAGCAGATTGAGGCCTTTAAAATAGGTGGCTGGCAGTGAGGTGGATTCAGCAATCAATTGCTTGATATCGACACGGGCTGCAATCCAGCCCAGTGTAAAAAACAGCGGCAGAATCAATAGCCACCAATATTCAAATTCAACCAGCATAGGGGGTCTCTTTTCAGGTCAGGCTTTATTTTACCCAAGCAGTTGGCGATGCGCTATGAATAGCGTTCATCGTAGGTAAAAAAAACGGTATCCGAAGATACCGTTTTTGCTTACTACTTAATCAAAAAATTAAGATTCGATAGCGTCCACGCGGTCACGCAGCTCTTTACCCGCTTTAAAGTGTGGCACGTATTTGGCCGGTACTTGTACTTTTGTACCAGTTTTCGGATTACGTCCCAAACGAGGCGGGCGGTAGTTGAGGCTAAAGCTGCCAAAACCGCGTATCTCGATACGCTCGCCCGTCGCCAGGTTTTCCGTCATCGCATCCAGGATGGTTTTGACGGATAACTCGGCATCTTTCAGCACTAATTGCGGAAAGCGCTGGGCAAGCAGGTCTATCAGTTCAGATCTTGTCATGATCTAAAGCCTTCTTATTTTTTGCTGTCCAGCTTGGCTTTCAACAAAGCACCCAAGTTGGTTGTGCCAGCAGAAGCTTCGTCGATCATCACGTCGTCAGCTTTTGCTTTCTTGGCTTTTGGTTTGCCAGATTTGTCGTCACCAATCGGAGCGCTGTTGCCGCTAGGATCTTCAGTCAACTGCTTAACGCCCAGAGAGATACGCTCTTTCTCAACGTCAATGCCCAAGATAACAGCTTGCAGCTCGTCACCTTTTTTGAAGTTGCGGATCGCTTCTTCGCCAGACTGAGTCCATGACAGGTCAGACAAGTGTACCAAACCATCGATGCCACCTGGCAAGCCAATGAATACGCCAAAGTCAGTGATAGACTTGATTTGACCAGCGACTTTGTCACCTTTAGCGTGCGTTGCAGCGAAATCATCCCATGGGTTTGGTTTGCACTGTTTCATGCCCAAGGACAGACGACGACGGTCTTCGTCGATTTCCAGAATCATCACTTCAACTTCGTCGCCCAATTGAGCGATTTTGCCTGGGTGAATGTTCTTGTTAGTCCAGTCCATTTCAGACACGTGTACCAAACCTTCAATGCCTGGTTCTACTTCAACAAACGCGCCGTAGTCAGTCAGGTTAGATACTTTACCGAACAGGCGTGTGCCTACTGGGTAACGGCGGCTCAATGCCACCCATGGGTCGTCGCCCAACTGTTTGATGCCCAGAGAAACACGGTTTTTCTCTTGGTCGAACTTCAGGATCTTGGCTTCAACTTCTTCACCAACGGTCAGCACTTCTGATGGGTGCTTCACACGGCGCCATGCCAAATCAGTGATGTGCAACAGACCATCGATACCGCCCAGATCCACGAACGCGCCGTAGTCAGTGATGTTTTTAACGATACCTTTGATCACAGCACCTTCGGTCAGGCTGCCCAACAGTGCTTCACGGTCGGCACCCAGGGTGTCTTCCATCACTGCGCGGCGTGAAACCACGATGTTGTTACGCTTACGATCCAGTTTGATGACTTTGAAGTCCCACTCTTTGTTTTCGTAAGGTGTGGTGTCTTTAACAGGACGAATATCTACCAGTGAACCTGGCAGGAATGCCATGATGCCGCTGACAGAAACGCGCAGACCGCCTTTAACACGGCTGCTTACAAAACCTTTGACCACGCGGCCTTCGTTCATGGCTTCTTCCAGATCCAGCCATGCTTGCATTTTCTTCGCTTTTTCGCGAGAAAGTTGTGTAGAACCAAAACCGTCTTCCAGTTTTTCAATCGCTACTTTAACGAAGTCGCCAACGGCAACTTCCAGCTCGCCTTGCGCATTTTTAAATTCGCTAGCGTTGATCACGCTTTCGGATTTCAGGCCAGCGTTCACGATGACGAAATCATTGTCTACAGACACTACTTCGGCGGTGATTACTTCACCTGCGCGCATTTCCTGGCGGGCCAGGCTTTCTTCGAAGAGGGCTGCAAAAGATTCCATGGAGGAGGATGTATTAGAAATAGAAGCCATTAAAAAATTGTCCAATTTTTACTCGCATGAATGACAGACATCGTTCAGCGAGCCATTGCTGCACGGATGCGCAACACAATGGAAAAGGTTAAAAAATATTGCTCAAGCATGACTTGAGCAATCCGAATCCAAAACTATACACAAAAAAATTAGTGAGTTCAATGACTTATGCAGTTTTTTACGCTGATTGGCCCGCTTTTTTAAAGGCTTCGATAATGATGTTCACGGCTTGTTCGATATTCTTGTCGGTGGTATCCAGCAAAATGGCATCAGGGAGTTGTTTTAATGGTGCCGCAGCACGCTGGCTGTCACGCAGGTCACGTTGTTTCAAATCTGCCAGTATCAAGGCGTAATCGGTCGTTTCACCACGGTTAATTAATTGGTCATAGCGGCGTTTGGCGCGGGTTTCTACTGCGGCGGTCAAAAAGATTTTCAAACCAGCATCCGGGAAAATCACCGAGCCAATGTCGCGCCCGTCGCCCACCAGTCCAGGCGCTTGCCTGAAGTTGCGTTGTGTTTGTAGCAAGGCGGTGCGCACTTCGGGGTGCACGGCTACTTCAGAGGCGCCTTTACCCATTTGCTCGGTGCGAATATGGGCACTGACTTGTTCGCCATTCAGATAAGCCTCACCGTGCTCAAATGTGATGGCCATTTTGGCCGCAATGTCTGCCAGTTTGCTGGCGTCTGACCAGGCAACCTGCTGTTGATAGGCAGCATAAGCCAGCAGCCGGTAAAGCGCACCAGAGTCCAGATAGTGGAAGCCAAACTTTTTGGCGACGCGTTCTGCGACGCTGCCTTTGCCGGAAGCAGAAGGGCCGTCAATGGCGATGACGGGTGGGAGAGAGGTGTTTGTCATAAGATTTATTTATCAAATACTTTAAAACAATGAATTGGATTTTGGTTTTGAGCTTTTGTAACATGGAGCCATCTTATGCAAGGAGCTCACCATGATTAAAACCGCCTCATTCGCCATGCTGCATTTTAGCGTCGCTTTTACCGTTGCCTACCTGTTAACGGGCAGCATGCTGGTCGGTGGCCTGATGGCGCTGGTCGAGCCTGCCTGCAACACGGTTGTGTTTTACTTTCACGAGCGCGCCTGGCAGCGCCACCAGCATGCGCATGCCGCAATACCTGCCGAGCCGGACGAACATGAGTGGGCATACGCGGCCTGATTAGATAGCATTAAACAGCCAAAACGCTAACGCGCAATATTGGCAAAGACCTTAAAGTAGTCCGGAAAGGTTTTACCCACACATTTGGGGTCATTAATGGTAATTGGCACACCAGCTAGGCTCAGCAGCGAAAAACACATGGCCATGCGATGATCATCATAGGTGTCTATGACCGCATTGGGCGTGAGTCGGGCTGGCGGTGTGATTTGAATGTAATCTGCCCCCTCAACCACAGTGGCACCCACTTTACGTAGCTCGGTTGCCATGGCGGCAATACGGTCGGTTTCTTTGACGCGCCAACTGGCAATATTGCGTAAAGTGGTGGTGCGCGCTTGGTCCGTGTCACCTTGGGCAAACATCGCCATCACGCCTAAGGTCATGGCAGCATCCGGAATATGGTTGCAGTCGAGATCAATTGCTTTTAATGACAGGATTTTTTCGGCGCGCACATGGTTGTCACCATAGCTGATGCGGCCGCCCATCAAGTTTGCGGCTTCTGCAAAGCGGATATCGCCCTGGATGCTGTGTTCACCCACGCCATTGACGGTGACATCTCCGGCCAAAATACCTGCGGCAATAAAATAAGAGGCACTGGAAGCATCGCCTTCAACATATATTTCACCCGGCGATTGATAGCGCGCCGTTGGAACATGAAAACGCGCCCAGCCATCACGTTGCACGGTGATGCCAAAGCGTTGCATCAGGTTGAGCGTGATCTCGATATAGGGTTTTGAAATCAGCTCGCCGACGACTTCAATCGTCGCGGCCTGACCGGTTAACGGCAGTGCCATCAGTAATGCTGTTAAAAACTGGCTAGAGACATCACCACGGATCTGAATGGCGTGGTTGACATCGAGTTTGGCCGGTGAGATTTGCAGAGGAGGGTAGCCCTCGTTGGCAAGGTAGGCCACCTGGGCACCTGCTTGCTTTAATGCATCGACTAAGTCGCCGATTGGGCGCTCATGCATACGCGCAATGCCGTGTAAGTGATAGTCACCACCAGAAAAAGCCAATGCCGCCGTGAGTGGCCTGAACGCCGTACCGGCGTTGCCTAAAAACAAATCTACCTGCTTGTTTGGAAAGTTGCCGCCACAGCCTGTGACTTGCCAGGCGTTTTCGCCGATGTTTTCTAGTTTGACGCCTAGGGCCGTTAAGGCCTCTAGCATTCTTGCGGTGTCATCTGAGGCGAGCAAGTCTCGAATGACTGTGACGCCATCAGACAATGCTGCCAACAACAGCGTGCGATTAGAGATACTTTTTGAGCCTGGCAGGGTGATCGCGCCTAGCGCCTCGTGTGCAGCGGGTAAATGCAGTTGTTCCATAGCAGTGTGTAATTATTGAATTTTAGACTTGGCCCACTCGTTACGGGCGCGGCTGGCGTGCTTAAACAGCGCGTGTAGTGCCTGACCATCCTCTTGTTCAAGCAAGCTGGTCATCTCGCTCAGGGCTTGTTGGTAACTGTTGAGCTCACTTAACAGTGCATTTTTGTTTGCTAAGGCGATGTCCCGCCACATTTCAGGGTGGCTGCCGGCGATGCGCGTAAAGTCACGAAAACCGCTGGCAGCAAATTTGAACAAGAGTTCTGCGTTATTGCGCTTGGCCAAGTCCTCTACCAGGGCAAACGCCAATAAATGCGGCAGATGACTCACGGCGGCAAACACACTGTCGTGTTCCTGCGCGTGCATGGTGGAAACGATGGCGCCACAATGCTGCCAAAGCGCTTTCACTTTCTCGACTGCTCGTGGTTGCGTTGCGGTGTCAGGAGTCAAAATCACATTTTTACCGAGATACAAATTGGCCATGGCAGCGGCTGGCCCACTTTTTTCAGCGCCTGCAATAGGGTGGCCACCAATAAATTGGCTGACTTTGTCACCGAGCTCAGCCTTTGCATAAGCCATGACGTCTGATTTTGTACTGCCCGCATCTGTAATAATGGTGCTCTCATTTAAGTGGGGGTAAATCGCACGCAAAATCACAGGCGTTTGTGCCACTGGCGTCGCAATCAAGACCAGGTCTGCGCATTGTAACGCTTTAGCTACGTCTGTTTCTGCTGCATCAATCAAACCCAGCTGCAAGGCTTCTTGTAAACTCTGGTCAGAGCGGCCTACGCCGGTGATTTGTGGTGCGTTGGGCTGTTTTTTCAGCGCCAGTGCCACTGAGCCCCCAATTAAACCTACCCCGAAAATCACAATTTTTTTAAACATAGCTGAATTGTACCATGTCATACAAATGCGCTTGAAATTTGGCTCGCCAGCTTTTCATGCGTATATTGCATTGGGGTTGACCCGGATTCGACGTGGGTTGCTAAGCAGTGCAGGGCATACCGAGGATTCAGGTTCCCTCGTAAATCCATCTGAACAAATATAGTTGCAAACGACGAAACTTTCGCTTTAGCCACTTAATCCCGGCTGAACGCCGCATCGAAGCGCTTCTCGGTCGGGCTGGGTAACCGGCAGCAGCGTCACCTAGAGAAGATCTTTGCTTGTGATCTTACGTGCTTTACGTAGACTTGGGCGAGTAAGGCCATTTTCTTGGCGAATCTTTTCCAAGTAAGGCCCTGCCGACTCTGGCACCTCAACAGTAAACTTTAGACCAAGCTCACTAATAAGCTTAATGACTCGACCTATCTGCGCTGTTTCTTTGCCGTACTCAACATCACCAACGAAAACAGGACCAACTCCAGCCATGCCGGCTAAGTCATCTAGCCGGATCTTGTGAGCCTTTCGTGTTGCGCGAATTACCTCGCCCAATTCTGCCATTGTGTTGATTTGGATTTTCATTACATCTCACAAAATATACTCGAACCAATATATTTTATTATGAATCCAACATAAAACACATGAATATATTTGATCGGATATATTTTAAAGTCGTGACATTCTAGGTTGTACTGATAAACCGGTATGAAAGAAAAAAGCCAGCTCCGCTCCGAGCTGGCTTGCAAGTGCTATAGGGTTTACTTAATGCGACGAAGTGACATCAGACCCCATCCAAGCAACTGGATTTTATATTGCAAATAGCAAAGTGATAGGTTAAATGTACTGAGCTATCCAATAATCGTTAGTCGCATCACTTTGGCATTATCAAGTGCATGATCTCGTCGTAACTTCTGTTCATCAAAGATATCCTCTGCTCTCCTGTAGTATATCAATAACTGCATAGGGCTAGCCATGGGTATGCAGTGTGTTATTCCAGGGAGTACATTTTCTGGCCAAAGATGTTCATTAAATATTCGATTCAAAAAATGCAACTTAAAGTCTGGACGCTCTGAACGCAACGCAATAGGTCCATCAAACTGCTTGAACCATGTACTAAGATGCTCTCTGATTTGTTCAAACGTCATCCGGGCATAGATGGCACTGTAATCTAATTCTACTGATAGCTCAGATGCATCTAGCAATGGAAGAACTTCTTCAATGACGTATTGGCAACAATCGGATTGTGTGTAACCTTCAGTCAGTTCCGCGTAAAAAGTTTTGGTGCCCGTTTCGTCAACTAATCCAATGCTAATTAGCTGAATGTCATTGAGATTAGATTTAAAAGCAGTGTATTCAGTATCTAGATAAATAATAATCGTACGCATATAAAAGCCTTATTAGAGAGACATTCGGATATGCCATTAAAGGACCGTGCAAGGTTGTGATGACTTATGGCCTAGCGAAGCCATACCTAAATCTTTTGGGTCGCTTAGTAGCATCTTTCATCTTCGAGTCTGATAATAAAGTTTGGATTGAAATCCTCATTTTCATTTCTTCCCAAAACATATCCCCTGGGATTACAGATCACTCTTGTTTGATTGAGTACATAATCAAAACTGTCATGAGTGTGTCCATGTATCCAAAGCGTACTAGCGCCAAAAAAATCCTCCAGTCTCGATGCGAAGCAAGGTGCCAGTGGGACATTTTGGAATCTTGGAGCAACAGAGTGCCAGCTGGGGCAGTGGTGCGTGACAACAACAGTCTGCCCATTGTATGGCTGCTCAAAGATCTTATCCTTGAGCCAGGCCTTGGACTCATGATGTAACGCTTCCGAGTCTTCAGCAGTGAACCTTGAATTGTTCTGCATGATTAATCGAAAGTCATTGAGTCTGTTATTGGCCTCTCGTAAAGAATCTTGGTATTTCGACTCCCCAAACAGCTGAAAGTCTGTCCAAAGGGTGCAGCCAAGAAAGCGAACACCATCAATGATGACTTCATCGTTTTCCAGGAAATCCACACCATACTGTTCAGCAGATGACCTCAAATCACCGAGAACCTTTAACCGATCGCGCTTATAGAACTCATGATTGCCAGCGATATAAACAATTCGACTATCTGGCCAAGTATTTCTTGCCCATGGAATAGCTTGAGCCCCTGTCCAGATGTCTCCGGCCAGCACAACCACGTCCACCTTATCTAATGAAGGATAAAAGGGAGCAAACTCCAAGTGTAAGTCACTTAAAACTAATATTTTCAAGATTAGCTCCCTAATGTAGCAATACGCATTACCTTTGCATCATCTAATGCATGATGACGCCGGTATTCTCGACTTAAATAAGCTTTATCAGCGATGATGTTATATTTGAGACGTTCATCCCATTGGATTGGAACGCAATTTTGCGGTTGTCTCAAAAGATATCCCGGCCAATATTGCTCATCAAACAAATTTTGTACAAACGGCCAATCGAAATTAGGCGCATCCGAAAAACATAAAACAGGCTCAGCGATGTGCTCAATCCATTTTCTTAGATGCTCGCTGCATTCTGCAAATGTCATTTTTGCGTAGACCGCGTTGTAGTTCACTTGAGCCGGCAGATTGGGCGCGTTAAGTAATGGCAACACAGCCTCTCGCACAAAGTCACTGCACTCTTCAATGCTGTAGTGGTCAGTGACCTCGGCATAAAAAGTCTTGTCGCCCTCGTTATTGATTAAACCAATACTGATTAATTTTGGCTCATGATTGGGCCTAAATGGTTGCGTGAATTCAGTATCTAAAAAGATTGTTTTGAAATTGGAGTTATTCATGGAAAACAAAACTGGGAACGCCGTAGTTGCTTCCTAGCCCCTCTAGATGTAAGCGATTACAAAAATTCATTAAAAGAAAAGTGTCTGGTGCGACGAATTCATTAATTAAATAGTGAGATCCTGATTGAGTCAGTATCACTTGGTTATCCCTGTCATATCCAATCACCGGTGAGGTATGTACTGCACTTGATAAGGAGCTTCCCACCCGGCGGCCAATCAGAAAGTACGTACATTTATTGAAAACTGGATAATTTCTTTTATAGATGAAGCCACCTGCAATTTTGCCTTTGAGATTGCAAATAATTAATGGCATCTGAAGCGTTAGCATGTCCTCAGGTGAGGCCAACTCAAGGCGTAAAAAGTCTCTATTAAATCTAATGATGTCATCAAGATTCTTGGGGATGTGCTCACCAAAATCCTCATGCAACTTCCTTAACAAACTGTCATAGCTAGGCTGACTCATCTAGATCAATCTCAAACACAAGCACTCAATAGAAAATTGAAGTAACTCCCAAATAGTTACCAATTCCATCTCGGTGAAATATGTAGCAAATATGGAGTAGTAAATTAAAGTCTGGTGCGCCAGTCTCGAAGCTCTCAACCACGTAATGTGATCCGGAAGCGGTCAAAGCCACATTGTTAACGTTATCGTATGCAACAACTTCTGAGGTGTGGAAGGCCACCAGATCGCTGTTGAATCCAACAAGACAAAAATATTCAGCATTCTTGCTTGGAACAATGCGTTTATAGACAAATGCCTGAGTAAGAACACCCCTCAAATTTGTAATAGGAATGTCCGCATGCATTTTGGCTAAATCCTCTGCGCTCGCGTATTCCAATTGCATGAAGTGTCGATTCTGAGTGATGATGTCATCGAGCTCTTTGGGCAATAAAGCTTCGAGGGTGTCGTTTAAATTATCTTTTTCCATAAATTTCTCCTTTTATATTCATCTATCTAAATAGATGATTTGCGGATTCATATACAACCCTCAAAGAAACTAAGACTCCTTTGAGGTTGGTAATTACAAGGGATCTTTCCAATGCTTTGAATTAGCTCATTAAAACTATTTGTAATCATGCCCATTTCCTAATAACGATCCAGCCACGTGCCTGTAATTTTCAACTTGGCTGAATTTGCATTGCACTCTTTGCAGAATTTGTTTGAGGTATCAAATTTCATAGCTCCGCAATGAGCACAGGTTCTCATCGACTCATGTTTGGCGATAAGAATTTCTTTGTAGATATAACGAGCTCTTGTTGTCTTGCCCATATCAACTTCGATGTCCATGAATTCATGGTCTTCGGACACGAGACAAACCAACACTGGGTATCGACCGACTTTGGAAATAAATCTCTCGAAAATAGGTGCCCATCCCTGCCTGAAACTACAGTTAGAGGCTGCCACAAGAACCTTCATGTGCTCAGTGAGATCCTTAGCATAGTTACTCGCATTAAACTTCTTTTCTGATTTAGTCGAATCCGACACGTTGTTCTCCTTTCGTGGCTTTTGGGAGATCGGATGCAATCAAATCTGCACGATTATTGAATACAGCACTTGTGATGGCTTCATCCAGAGCTAAGCGAACCTCTCTTGGTGAGAGTGCGTCCAGAAACGGCTTGAGCTCCATATTTAACTCAGGAGAAATCAACTCTTTAAAATCGGAGCTTTCATAGAGCATTTTGTAGACACTGTCGATCACTCCAATCATTTCCAAGGGGGTAGGCTGTTTGATATCAAACCTTTTAAACCTCGAGAGAATGGGGGCGTGAATCCTGATTTCTTCATTGGCAGTTGCAATCCAATTCACATTGCTAACATCAAGATCTAGAGGTACAGCTTCATCTCTAAATTTTTGAGCAGAGTGTGGTTCGAGCAGAGAGTAAAAGGGAGTGATGGGGTTATATCGATTGCCTCCACTGGCTTTATCCAATTCATCAATCAGGATAAATGGATTGGCAACTTCAGACTCAGCAATAGAATTGATGATGAATCCTGGTCGACCCTCTCCCCATTGGGTATCTGAACCGGAAATAGCAAAATTTGCAGTAGCAGTGGCTAATGAAATTTCAAAATATGGGAGGTCGAGCAACTTTGCTAACACACTGGCAAAATATGTTTTACCTTGTCCAGGGTCGCCAATGAGCAATACTGGCTGCACATGAAATGGACGATTGAGCTTTTTTGCGACGAACACCTGTCGCTCGAAATAGCTAATAACTTCCTTGAACTGAGGAAAAGCGACCTTTAGAAGCTCAAAATCAATTTCAGTAGCGATAGATTTAAGTGGACGCTCTGGATTCCAGAGATTAGTTAGAAGCTTATGAAACCTTGATTGAAATTCGGAACTCTTCCGTTCCAATGAATTAACAAACGCTACAAGCCTATCCTTGTCCACAAGGTTGATTGTTCTTTCTGACATGACAACTCCAAGCGGTTGCTATGAAAAGCAACCGATTAATTAATTTTGGGTTTTTGGAGTTTGTGAGATTATTTTGACCAGCTCACGTTTTAATGTGATCTTTCCTGAACAGGGTGTAACAGATATGGTTCAAAAACTAATACCTCGCTCGGTAACTCGGTTTCTGAAAGATCATATGTAATCAGCTTTCCATTTTTTAATTTAAGCCTGTAGATGGCCGTAACATCACCATCAGATTCAATTTCTGATTTTTCAATTCCGCTTAGTTCATGAACCTCTAGTTCGCCGCTGTCGGAAAGGGTTCCAGGAATAACGCACCACAAGGACTTGAATGAGCACTCATCCTGAAGACTCTTTAATGCATCCGCATTGGAAACCAATACTATGGAGTTATCTCGATGATTTTTAGACTCAATGATTTCGGATACGAACCATGGCCTGGTGTTAGTAAAAATACTGAAAGCAGAGTAAACCTCAGCGTTTGTTGGCCCAACCTCACAGTCCAACAAATTTGATAAGAACATATTATTTTCAATGAAATCCATTTAGTTTCCCCCGTTGATCAATGCAGCGATTGTGACCCATGGGACACTCATTTTCCAGAAAAAACATTTCACCAAAATTTGGAATATTTTTTGGTTAGCAAGATTGTTTGGGAAGTTTAATAAGGAAATTGAAGTATTGCGAGACGGCTGCAAGCGGGAGTAAGTTATATGTAAATTAGATGATTAGGCAATATAACAAACCCCCTTAGCTCTTCAGAATTGACGAACGTATCGGTGAAAATCATTCAATATTGATGTTGCCAATTCAATGATTTCTTCTTCTTGCGGCTATAGTAAATAGAGCTCTACGAGAGGGCGCATTGATAAAGAGTTTATCTTGGTCCAACTCTGCTAATGACAAGATCAAGTTAATCATATCCATGTCGCGTTGATTCATACTTTCTAACCTGTTGAAGAAATTATGAGCCAACCGAAATTTAGATTCGGACATTTTTAGTGACAAGATGATTTTATGATTTGAATATTTGATCGCTTCATTCAAAGTATCAGTCTCTGCATCATTCAGCTTATAGCCTGAGATAATTTGGACTTTAAATTTATCCCATTGCACATTTCTTGCGCCATTTTCAATACCACTTAAATATCCCTGAAGAACATCAAGTAAGTAAGCTGCTTTTTTTTGTTGGAAACGCCTTAACTTTCTAAAGGTGAGAATTAGTGTTGCTGCTGGAGTCATGTGTGGATAGAAAAATAAATTTTATTTAGTCTACTACAGCACCTTTAGAAATGGAATAACCTATTGATTACATTGAATAATTTAACTATATCATATTAGATTTTAGGGACATAATTCAATATTTAAGAGTTGAGTAATGATGAAATAGGTGCATCGCTTGAATTTATTAAACGCTATTCAACTATTGCGGATACAAAGAAAAAAGACTTAAGTTTTTACCTTAAGTCTGAGGGTCTTGCGGCTTTTACTGTTGCGGGTATTGCCAGTCGCATTCTTCACTGACTCATGCTTGTCATGACCAAGATGTTCAGCCATCTCTGCTTCAAGCGCTCGCTCAACCAAGGCTTAGTCTAATTGCTTGAGCAGGCCATTCTCGCCAATTAAATCTTCTGGCTTTTTATAATTCGCCAACAATCCATCTATCAGATCGTTGGGGAGGGCTTTTGATACGGTCATTTCTACTCCAAAAGTACTTTCGCAGTTTCCTGCAAAATGACCGTTTACACAAAATTATTTATACCCTCATCTATATTGCAGTCTATGTCCATTCAAAAAATGGTGTTTGTTAATTTAATAGAATTAATAGCTTATATATCTCATCAGACTACGATTTATCGTACTTCTCTTAAAAGGAATCAAAATTATTATAAATTGTTAATGAATTATTGGTTATCGTTACCTTTTGAATGCAAATTTACCAAAATCGAAAATCTTGACAATGATATGCTCAAGGCCGTTTCAATCAATCTTCAGTTGGAAAACAGCAATTTAAAAAATCAGGTTTCTCTACTCAATAAATCACTTTCTACTAAATTATCATCTAATTTCGAGGTTGCTAAATCCGAAGATAGGTTAATTCAAAATGAGAATTGGTATATAGCCTACACGGACACTGCTAGAGTATTAAAAAGTGTAATCGACAGAATTAATCAGCTTGGAGAAATTTTGATAATTGACCCTAATTTGGGGCAAATTATAGACTTGTCCGCTTCTCCAAATAACAATGTAGTTGCGAAGGGCAATATTCTGAAACCATTCATCACCTATTTGCATAAATTAGATAAACAGGAACAATAGGATCAAAAATGTTATAATTGAATCATAAGTAATATAGTTGCAATTGCAAATACGTAACTTATGCCTCTGGGGGTGACTTGGATTCGACAGAGGTTGCGAAGCAGTGCAGGGCATACCGAGGATTCAGGTTACCTCGTAAATCCATCTGAACAAGTATAGTCGCAAACGACGAAACTTACGCTTTAGCCGCTTAATACCGGCTGAACGCTGCACCGAAGAGCTTCTCGGTCGGGCCAGGTAACTGGCAGCAGCGTCATTAAGAGAAGATCGTGGTGTGTTGGGTTACTTAATACATCATTAAATCTAAGGTGACTCGCTTTACTCTTGCTTGCTCGTTGGTGAGTGTACGGTTAAATTAAACAACTCAGCTAAGTATGTAGAACTGTCTGTAGAGTGCTTTTGGACGCGGGTTCGAAACCCGCCACCTCCACCAAATCAAACCCAACTGAATATTCAGTTGGGTTTTTTATTTTCTACCGTGAGAACCCTCTGAAACAATCAAAATAACCGAATTTTAAATGTGGACTACCCACGCTTTGATAGACACCGTTATAGTTTAATTAAACTGAACGGAGTAGATAATGGCAAGGGAACGATTTGCAGAAGAGTTTAAGGCTGAGGCAGTACGCCAAGTGGTTGAACGTGGTTTTTCAGTTACTGATGTAGCGAACAGACTTGGAGTATCCGCACAAAGCCTTTATAAATGGGTCAGAGCCTCGGAGCCATCGGACGAAGAGAAGCACAAGGCCGAGCTGATTGAAGTCAAGCGTGAGAATCTTCGCTTGCGCGCAGAGTTGGCCAGAGCCCAGGAAGAGCGAGATATTTTAAAAAAGGCCGCCGCGTACTTTGCAAGACAGCCAGAGTAAAGTACGCCTTTATTGAGGCTGCTAGCGATGAATACAAGATCCGCCCAATGTGTCACCTGCTAGGTGTTCATCCTAGTGGGTTTTATGCATGGCGCCATAAACCGGAATCCAATCGAAGTATAGAGGACAGGCGTCTACTTGGTTTAATCAAAGAGTCTTTTGAAGCTAGCCAGGGGATTTACGGTAGCAGGCGAGTATTTTGCGATCTGAGAGAGGTCGGGGAGTCTTGTGGTGTGCATCGTGTCGCAAGGATCATGCGAGCGAATGGCATCGCAGCACTACGTGGATACAGAAAGCACCGCTTTAAATATCACAAGCCAGCGAAAGCAGCACCAAACCGATTATCGCAGCAGTTCTATATGCACTCACCTGATGAGGCTTGGGTGACAGACATTACCTATATCCGGACTCTACAGGGCTGGCTCTATTTGGCTGTGGTGTTAGACCTGTTCTCTCGCAAGGTGATTGGTTGGTCAATGAAATCAACATTGGTTAAGGAAATCGTGTTGGATGCGATTTTAATGGCGGTATGGCGCCGTAAACCAACTAAGCCCGTCATTGTTCATTCTGACCAAGGGTCACAATATAGCAGTGACGAATGGAAGCGATTTTGCGAGCAACATCAACTTCAGGCAAGCATGAGTCGTAGAGGTAACTGCTACGACAATGCAGTGGCTGAGTCTTTTTTAGCAGCTTAAAAAAGGAAAGAATCCGCAATCATGTGTATCATTCGAGAGATAAAGCACGCGCTGATATTTTTGATTATATTGAGGTGTTTTATAACAGGGCCAGACGACACTCACACCTAAATGGCATGAGCCCTGAAGCGTTTGAAGAGGTCTGGCGCAAACAAGGCTAGGTGTCTACGAAACCGTGGATAGTCCAAATCGGCTGAACAGTGTCTACAAAGTTAGTGGCGATTCATCAGGAGCTCTAAGTTCCAAATATACAATCTGAATATTATTTGAGTTTAAAATAATTAATTCGATAATTAAGATTGCATACCAGCTCTTTTTTCTTCAATTTCTGGTGGCTTCTATGAATTAGTATTGAGGTAGAAAAATAATTTAGAGGTGCTAATCAATGCGACATTTTCTTGTAACAGGGCTGATTTTAATGTGCGTTGGATGTGCGAATGTACAACAATCACCTGAAGCCTCTCTGTATCAACGTATTGGCGGCAAGCCTATGCTCACACGTCTATCGAATCAGACTCTGGATATTGTGAGTAAAGATCCCAGAACAAGCCATTCATTCGAGGGTGTCAAAATGTCAACGCTCAAGCAAAGCCTTGCAGATTTTCTGTGTGTTAAAACAGGCGGGGATTGCATTTACGAGGGTGAGACCATGAAAAATGCACACAAAGAGTCTCAGATTAGCATGGCTGAATACGAAATTATGGTGGATGTACTACGTCAACGAATGGATCAAAATGGTGTGGGTACAAGCGAAAAGAACCAGTTATTAAAAATTTTGGCGCCCATGAAGCGTGACGTCGTCACAAGGTAAATAGGGAGTTCAATTGAAAAAAATATCAGCAATTTTTGCAATCATCCTGTTTGGTATTCAAGCCTTTTTAAGGGCCGAGGCTGCTGAGTTGGTGTTTGAAGTCAAAGATGCTTCTGGTAAACCCTTGCCTGAAACTGTAATTGCCATTTTTGATGGTAAAGCGCCTGCTGAAACCACATCAGGGACTGCAAAAATCATTCAAAAGAACAAACAATTCAACCCCGGTGTTGCGGTCGTTCAAACAGGTGCCGCAATCAATTTTCCGAATGAAGACTCAGTACGTCACCACGTCTATTCTTTTTCACCCGCTAAAAAATTTGAAATAAAACTCTACAGCGGTGTTGCCACTAATCCTATCGTGTTTGATAAAGCTGGGGTCGTCAGTTTAGGCTGTAATATTCATGACTCGATGGTTGGATTTATCTATGTGGTAGATACACCTTATTTCGCCAAAACTGATGCCAATGGCAAAGCTGTCATCAATGTGCCTGCAGGAAACCTTGTTTACCAAGTTTGGCCAGCAGGAAGATTGAAGTTTGCGATTGAACAAAACCTAAAGGTCGATTCAAGCGAGGTCGTTAAGGTCAATTTGCCATGAAAAACATAAGTAAATGGTTGGATTTTAGACACATTCGCACGCGCTTGACGGTGGTGATTTTGAGCTTGGTGGCGGTGCAACAGATTGCCAGTTTGGTGCCACTGAAAATCAGTATTAATCAACACTCATATAAAATTGCTGAGAATCAGCTCGCCGTTGGCGAGCGTGTCTATGAGAACCTACTTCAACAGAACTCTTCCGCGTATCAACAATCTGCAAAAGTGCTGGCTTCTGATTACGCCTTTAGAGAGGCTGTTGCAACCAACGATATCGGCACCATTCAATCCGCACTCTTAAGTTATCAAGAAAGAATTCATGCCGAGGTGGCCTACTATGTTAGTGATGATGGCGGTACGCTAGCCCACACAGCTACCACTAAAGAAGCCTCGCAAAAAATAAACTTGGATCTAGTGCGCGAGCAATATACTTCTGGAAAGTTACGTTTCGATATCATTGACGGAAAACCCTTTCAGCTGATTGCTGTGCCAGTCAAAGCCCCCATTGTCATCGGGTGGATTGTGTTGGGGTTCCAGCTTGATCAGTCAGTTGCTAATCAAATAAAACAGCTAACTAATTTGGACGTTACTTTTGTTCAGAAAACTTCTTCAAATGACTGGAAAATTGTTGGTGGGACACTTTCAGCTGACGGTGCGCACGAGCTGGTCGACTCCATGAATCCGATGGTCTCTGAACAAGACGCTATTCATCAGAAGACCATAGAGAACGACTCCTTTCACATCAAACTCAGAAAGCTTTATGAGGATAAAAAGGGTGAGCAGTTATTTGTGGTTTTGCAAGAGTCAGTGACTAAATATGTTCAAGAGCTGAATACTTTATTTTTAACACTCCTTGTTTTAACGCTGGCGGGTATATCTTTGCTCGCTTCTGTAATTTGGGTGACCACCAAAAAAATGGTGAAACCGATTAGCGAGCTCACTGAAAACGTGACTGAAATGACCAAGGGTAATTACAGTCAAGAATTGACGATTGATCGACGAGATGAGCTTGGTCAGTTAGGCAGGCTTTTTAATGAGATGCGGGAAGCTATTCAAGAGCGCACTAATCGAATTCATAGGCTGGCATTTCATGATGAGTTAACCGGGCTCTATAACAGCCTTTCGTTTATGCAGGGTGTCAATGCTGCAATCCATTCTCATGCGCCATTAAATCATGCGTTCTCCATCGTTGTGTTAAACGTTAATCGATTCAAGCCAGTCAATAACTTATTGGGTAGAGATTTTGGTGACGATTTACTCAGACACGTGGGTCAAGTATTGAAGGAAAATATTTTCTCACCTTCGGATATTGTCGCGAGGTTAGATGCGGATGAGTTCGCAGTGCTTCTCCAGCATTCCGGCGAGGAGAAAGCGAGTGCATTTGTTGCGAATGTGTTGAAAATATTTCACGAGCCTGTGTTTGTCCAAGACCAGCCGATCGATGTCAGAACTGGTATCGGTGTGGCTGTTTATCCTAGCCATGGACTGGATGAAGAGTCACTATTAAATCATGCAGAGACTGCTCAGCTAGAGTCAAAATCTAAGAAGCTTGA
This sequence comes from Methylophilus sp., assembly GCF_008015755.1. Taxonomy (GTDB): domain Bacteria; phylum Pseudomonadota; class Gammaproteobacteria; order Burkholderiales; family Methylophilaceae; genus Methylophilus. Next base: position 23,320 of record NZ_SSGF01000011.1, read on the forward strand.
TTTTGTCGTTTACGATCAATCTTTAGAGGTCGATGAGTCAGAAAATCTGACCATGATTACAGACTTAAAAGAAGCAATTGCAAAAAATCAATTGTTGTTGTTTATACAGCCGAAAATTGATATCGTCACCGGTGAAGCGATTGGTGGAGAGGCGCTGATTCGTTGGAAACACCCGGTGAAAGGCATGGTTTTTCCGGATCAATTTATTCCTTTTGCTGAGCAAACTGGCGTCATTAGTGACATCACTAATTGGATGCTGGTCAGGGCATGCCAGGTGCTCCATGAGTACAAGCAGAGGGGGATTAAAATCTCCATTGCCGTTAACCTGTCGACCAGAGATTTGAACAACTTTCAACTACCGCATCAGTTGTCTTTGTTGCTGTCCAAATATCATCTCGATGCCAAAAGCTTAAAACTGGAAATTACCGAGGGAAGTTTGATGCAAGATCCTGAACGTGCACAAGCGGTTGTCAGGAAACTTGCTGATATGGGTTTCCATTTGGCTATTGATGATTTTGGTACGGGTTATTCATCCTTGGCTTACTTGCGACAATTGCCTGTGCAAGAGCTAAAAATTGACCGATCATTTGTGATGTTTATGGATAAGAACAGTGGCGATGCCAGCATCGTAAAGTCTACCATTGACCTGGCTCACAACCTCGGCTTGCGGGTGGTAGCTGAGGGCATCGAAAATCAAGATGTGCTTACACATCTTGGACTGCTGGGGTGTGACGAGGGCCAAGGTTATTTTATCGGTAAGCCGCTGTCTGAGGACGATTTTTCATTATGGCTTAGTGATTGGCATACTAAGCATAGTGCCACCGCTGCAACCTATGACCTACCGCCAACTCATCTTAGTCACCTTGGTAAACAATTCGCTAATTTTTCACACTCGAAACCTAATTAACCTAAATAATCATCACACAGTTTGATAAATCAGCCACTATCAGCGAGCCCCGCATTATCTGTTTGATTAAAAGCCAAATGAAACCCACGTTTTACCAAAACAGAGTACTTTACGTTCTGATCACTGTTCTGATTTCAGTACAAATTGGCGCTTTTATTATTCAAGTGGTCAATCATAGACGTATTTCAGAGCAGACGCTGAGCCATGAACTGAGAGTTGGCCATAGCGTAGTCCAACAAATTCTGTCTTATCGGAATTTACAACTACTCCAAGTCGCTGAATTGTTATCTAAAGATTATGGTTTTTTAGAAGCATTTGCGACTGCACACCAGGATCAAGAAACGATAGAGTCTGTGCTTGAAAATCACCGTTTCAGGGCTGGTGCAGGCTTGATACTGCTCTCTAGTCTGGATCATAAATTGATTGCAAAAAGTCCTGGAAATTTGCTGTTACCGGGCGGTAAAGATCTCACTGATTTACTATGCGTCCCAAAAGATGTTCAAGCATTACAATTTTCATCACTAGAATTGCAAAATACGTCAAAAAAGAATTGGCGACTTTTTCACATCGCACACTCTAAACTGAGCGCCCCGACACATATTGCTAACTTAACGGTTGGTTATGAAGTCGATAATCTATTTTTGCAACATTTGCGAGAGATGACTAATCTTGAATTAATAGTCATCTCAAAAATCGATAACAAATGGGTGCTAAATGCCAGCACAGTGCCTGAGGTGAGCCTTGAAGAGCTGATATCCGTCACTCAAACAACTGATAAGCAGGATTTTAAAAAAATTCATCAAGGCGATGCAGAGCTATTGATACTTCCAAGTCAGATATTTAGCGCTAAAAACCAGTCTGCCTATTTAGTGATCGCAAAACCCACAGCACGTAGTTTGGCGCCATTTAAAAATATTGAGCGCGTACTTTATTATTTACTGTCAGTGAGTATTTTTGTTTCGGTTGCTACGATTTATTTTGTCACAAAACGATTTGTTGAGCCCCTTAGCAGAGAAGTCCATACTGACAATCTTACGGATATAGGTAACAGAAGGCTATTTAATTTAGTGATGGATCGTGCAATAAGAAATTTTAAAACCTACAAAACGCCATTTCTTTTAATTCTGCTCGACTTGAATAAATTTAAGGAGATTAATGATCAGCATGGTCATGATGCTGGCGATCTGGTTCTTCAGCAAGTTGCTAGCAGAATTAAACGCTCTGTTAGAGCAAGCGATACCGTTGCTAGATTAGGTGGTGACGAATACGCAGTCGTTCTAGAAAATTGTCATCTAGAGGGTGCAATAAAAATTGTTGATGCAATCAGGGACGCAATTAAGCAACCGATTACCCATCAATCCCTTCAGGTATCTGTGAACGCCAGTATTGGGGTAACTAATGCTCATAAAGATGATAGCGTTGATACAATGATAAAACGTGCCGATGAGGCCATGTATGCTGCAAAAACGACCTCTGTCAAATATTCAATAAAATGAGTTCAATAGGGATGTTTCAAAACTGAACTTCATTTGCCCGGTTTTTTTTAATTTCCCAAAATTATTGGCTGATAATACGGTAATCGCGACTGAGATCGATGGTAGTTATATTGGCTTGGCTTAGCGTGGAAGTTGGTAGGGCGATTAGTCCCTAATAGATTCGTATTGGTAATGCTTTATTCATAACTTATTAGCTCAGCAATAACGCCTTTGCAACATCTTTGCTGAGTAGAATTGATATTTATCAAATCTTCAAACATAGTTGCTCCAAAAAAGTGATTTGAGAGACAACATTAAAAAGCCGTGGAACTACGTAGTTCAATGATATGATTAATTTCGCATAATGTATATTATGTTAACTTTTTGAGAAAATTAAAGGCCAGTTGCGGATCAATTTCAGACAGTATCGAACGTAACGTTTTGGCGTTTCTGAAGTTCGACAAATAGCGGCAAACAGCCGCTATTTTTATTTGTGACACACCTAACTCAGCAAGTCTCAATTTTTCCTTTTGTACCTTCCTGTAATACATCATGCGTTTCGCTGGACTTTGTCCCTGAACCCTAATCACCCAATAGAGACTTCTAAGGTCTGATGACCACTCAGGTAAATCCACATATTTACAATCATCCCAACCCATAAAATAAAAAACTTAAAGCTATTTTAAGCTCTCAATGCAGCAGCCAATTTTTTAGGTAGTTTGTAACTAACTTCCCAAAGTCTTAGTGATTGCTCAAGCTCCTGAATCTGTGCGGCAATAGACCGCATTTCTTTAGGGGTGTATTGGTGATTTAAAAGTAATTTGGTATGTTTTTTAGATATAGATAAACCTGTTGCAATATCCGAAGGCTTAGATTTAACTAAAGAAGGCAAGCCTGATTTAGGCCTTGAATCTTGCCAGTAAGCATGAACAATATTATTTCTTTCACCGGAAAGACGCTGTGAAGCGGCAATTATCTTATTGAGTTCAAGGTCAGTCTTAATAAGATAAGACTTAATCATATCAAGCCAAGCTAAAACACCTAGACCTTTTGCCAGTATTAAAGCTTTACGCAGATCGACTTCAAGAACTGAAGCTAAAACTAACATTGTTTGTATTTCAAATGAAGTCCATTACGCAGCTACCTGCCCGATTGCCTGCAAATGGCCTGGCTTTAAAATTAGTTGTACAGATGTTTTTCTTTGTCTAGCCATATCACCTCCAATAAATTTTGCAGCTTAAAGTGTATTTCATAAGAACGGTTGTAAAACGTCCGTAATATAAATCTAGTGAAAGCTAGAGCCGCAGTCGGAAATAGGCAATAAAAAAGGGCTCATTAAGAGCCCTTTTTAAACAGCAAATAATCGAATTATTTTGCTTTGCGACGGCTTACAAAGCCCATCAAACCCAAGCCTGCTAACATCAATGCATATGAATCAGCTTCTGGTACGGCTGTAACTGGATTGATGTTGAAGCTAACATTGAAGTCACCACCCAAAGAACCAGCTAATTTACCAGTGGCAGACAGGAAGTAAGTACCGGCAGCGACGTTAGTCAATGAAGTAACTTCATTACCAATAGAATCGAAGAAACCGAATTTCAGGAATGTTACATCATACTGCGCGTTGTTACCGGAAGTGATTTCAGTGATGCTATATGAAAAATCAGAAATCTGAGTCAGGTTGATTTCATAAGAGTCTTCAAAATATGAACCTTTAACGTTTGCAGGGCCACTGGTTTTAACATAGTCTGCATCAGCAATCGCACGAATGAAATCAATGCTTTGGCTGGTAGTGAATGGACCAAAATCTTGTGCTTGTACTGCAGAAACAGATGCGATACCAAATACGCCGGCTACCGCAACTTTTTTCAGGGTTTGAAACATGGTTACTTCTCCAAAGATAAATATTAACTACTAAACTTTAATCATTATTTGTGACAATCGTTAGATAAACAATAGTACTAACGGGCTAGTCGACAAGTTATTTTTTATTCTTAAAAAACTGCAAATTCAAAATCGATCATATTTTAACTGTTTTAGCGAGTGCGTGTAAACCTAACAATTTGTTTTTTCAACAAAAAATGATCATTCCCAGGCTGATGCATGTATCGCTATCAATCTTATTGATTGGTATTTTTAGCTAATTTAAATGTCAAAATACGATCCCCTTGTTTGAAACCAAACAGTGAATTGCCACCACTCACCACGGCGATGAATTGCTCGCCATTGATTTGATAGGTGATGGGAGGCGCATTGACGCCGTATTCAGATTGAAACTGCCATACGGGTTTGCCTGTTTTGCTGTCGTAGGCAACAAACTTGCCATCCCCTTCCCCGCAAAAAAGCAGCCCTCCCGCGGTGGCGAGCACGCCACCAACGAGCGGCTGGCTGGTTTTGTGCTGCCAGGCAATTTTTCCAGAAGCCAGGTCAATCGCACTTAACAAGCCCCAGCGTGCATCATTGGTAGGTTCACTGGCTGCGTAACGAATGGGTTTTTCACCCGGGCTGACTTCTGTTTCATGCACGGTGTATTTAATGGGGCTATGAATGGCCGCCACATAGGCCGTTTGCTGTGCCTGATTGAGGCTGACGGGGGACCAGTTAGCGCCTCCCAATATGCCAGGATAAACAACCGTGCCCTCTGCGCTTGGTTTTTTAAATAAATTATGTTGTGGCACAAATGGTTCGGACTTGGTAATAAATTGTCCGGTTTGGCGGTCATGAATGTAGAACCAGCCGGTTTTGCTAGCCTGCCCCACGGCGGCTATTTTTTTGCCTTGGTATTGATAGTCAAACAATACGGGCGGGCTTGCCAGATCATAGCCCCACAAATCATGCGGAACTTGCTGGTAGTGCCATTTGTACTTGCCAGTCTCGGTATCTAGCGCCACCAGGGAAACGGTATACAGATTGTCACCAGGTCTGGAGACATCATTCATTTGCGGCGATGGATTGCCAGTGCCAAAGTACAGCGTATGGGTGCTGGTATCAATTGCAGGCGTGCTCCAGGCAGAGCCACCGCCAAAACGGGCAGCGTCTGGGTAGACTTTGACCGCCGCTTGTTCTGCGGCAATGTCACGATCGAACTGATTGCCATCGGCTGTTTTGGTGGTGAACTGCCCTTCCCAGCCGTGTTCTGGAATCGTATCAAACTGCCAGACTTGATGCCCATCATTGACGTCAAATGCTGCCAGAAACCCTGGGCGGCCATAGCGCCCCGTCACACCTATCACAGCACCCAGTGGTGCATCGCTGCGCGGATTATCAATATGCAGACCATAACCAACGCCAGTAATGCCGATGATCACCTTGTGATTGTAAACAACTGGCGCCATGGCAATGCCGACGCCGGTGCCACCAGTCACTTTGCGCGTTTTGTTTGGATCACTGCCGCTGAGGGTATCCTGATGCTCGGTATTCACCTGATTACCCGCGACATCAATATCCCACAGTTTTTGGCCGCTTTGTGCATCCAGTGCAATTAAGCGGGCATCGACTGTGCCCATAAACACTTTGCCCTCGGCGACAGCAACCCCGCGGTTAGCCGGGCCGCAACACATCGGCCAATCCGCTTTGCGAACATGCGTATATTTCCAAAGTTGTTTGCCAGTCGCGGCATCCAGGGCTAACACATGATTAAACGGTAGGCTGACATACATGACGCCGTTGACGACAATCGGCGTCGCTTGAAAGGTGGCTTTGACACCCGTTTCAGCGGTCCAAGCGGATTGCAGTTGGGCTATATTTTTGAGGTTGATCTGAGATAAATCTGAAAAGCGCTGCGCAGCCATGTTCAAGCCATAGCTTGGCCAGTCAGCCTTGGCGCTTTGTGGATGATCAGGATGGCTGATCTGTGTGCAGCCTGCGATCAAGGTGCTGGTTAACACGCACCCAAAAAACTGTTTAAAGAATGTGAGCATGCGATGATCTCAAAGTTTTTTAAAAGGGACTATACAGGTTAGTATACACCCAAATTTAAACTTGTACTTGAGGCATGCCTCCTGTGATTGACAAAGTGTTGGCATAAAAATAAATATTGATATGAAACTAAAGCGGCCGACAAATAGACATATACTGAAATAATTAATTGCCGCATAAAACATCATCATGACAACTTTAACGACCTTTGCCCTTGAACTTGCAGAAAAAGGATGGCTACCAGACGCGCTGATCCGACACGGGATACGCAAATTATGTGCAGATCGCTTACGTGAAATTGCAGCAGAGGATGCTGAGACTGCACAATTTTCGCTGATGCAGTTTGTGCAGTCGATGGCGCAGTCCGATATTGCGCCTTTGCCTGAGAAAGCTAATGCTCAACACTATGAAGTGCCTGCCGCTTTTTACCAGTATTGTTTGGGGATACATCGTAAATACAGTAGCTGCTACTGGACAGCTGATACTCATACACTAGACGATGCCGAGCAACTAGCGCTGGCCCAAACCAGTGCGCACGCGCGATTGCAAGATGGTCAGCATGTGCTTGAATTGGGCTGTGGCTGGGGGTCTTTGACTTTGTGGATGGCGAGCCATTATCCGCGTTCGCGCATCACGGCCGTGTCAAATTCCGCCTCACAACGGACCTACATTATGGAACAGCTCCGCTCGCGAGGCCTGACCAATGTCAATGTTATTACAGCAGATATGAATGTGTTTGATACCACGCAACAATTTGACCGCATTGTCTCGGTAGAAATGTTCGAACACATGCGTAACTATCAAGTGTTGTATGCGAAAGTCGCAAGCTGGCTCAAGCCTGATGGGTTATTTTTCAAGCATATTTTTGTACATCGTAATGCAGCGTATCCGTTTGATGTGAAAGCAGAAGATGACTGGATGAGCCAGTATTTTTTTAGTGGCGGCATGATGCCAAGTGATGATTTACCGCTTTATTTTCAGGACGATTTAAAACTGATTGATAAATGGCGTTGGGATGGTCGTCACTACGAAAAAACAGCCAATGCCTGGCTCGCCAATATGGACAAAAATCATGCAGCGCTGACGCCTGTATTGCAATCGATCTATGGCCAGGCCGATGCAGAAATGTGGCGACAGCGTTGGCGTCTGTTTTTTATGGCGTGCGCCGAGTTGTTTGGTGAAAATCAAGGTCAAACCTGGTGGGTCAGCCATTATTTGTTTGCCAAAAGAAATACTTAACATGAGCACTAGCCGTTTAATGCTACTAAACGTGATCGCATTCCAGCTGTTGTGGTGGCTCTGTGTACTATCGCCAGCGCATGGATGGGAAGTATTGGTGTTATTCGTTACCCTGCTGTATACCTGGGCCCATTTGCGTTGGGTCGAATCGAGTCAACAGCTCTGGCCATTGTTACTAACTGCTGTCGTTGGTTGCCTGTTGGATCAATATTTGTTCAGGATGGATTGGGTCAAGTTTCCTCACCAACAGGACATGCTGGCATATATCCCGCTATGGATGATGGCCTTGTGGCTGGGATTTGCGACCACTTTAAACTTGAGTATGCATTGGCTGCAACACAGGCTTTTGCTGGCAACCTTGTTAGGCGCCATTTTTGGCCCAATTGCTTATTTGGGGGCGGAAAAAATGGGGGCTGTGGTGTTGACGCAATTGCCCACGAGCTTGGTATTGGTCGCTGTTGAATGGGCAATCGCCCTGCCGCTGTTGCTCTATATTCGTCGCAGGTTTAATCAACAGATGGGGAGTCGTCGGTGATGATCTACAGTTATGCGCTGATCGCCATTCTTGTATTTGCAGTAAGCGGATGGATATTAAGCTTTGCGACACGGCATTACAGCCATGTCGACAGTATGTGGAGCCTGTTTATGGCGATCACCGGTTGTGTGACTGCGATGTTTGTCACAGACTTGTCATTGCGCGCCCTGCTGGTGCTGGCCGCTGTGACTTTATGGGCATTGCGGCTGAGTCTATTTCTCACCTGGCGCAACTGGGGCAAAGAAGATCACCGCTATGAAACCATACGCCAAAATAACGAGCCGCATTTCTGGTTCAAAAGCCTTTACATTATTTTCGCTTTTCAGGCGATCTTGGCCTGGCTCATTTCGTATCCCATTTATAGCGCTGTGAGTAGTCAGGCAACGCTGCAATGGCTGGACTATGCCGGTCTGGCCATTTTTCTGGTCGGGCTTTACTGGGAAGTGGTGGCAGACTGGCAATTGATGCGGTTTCGTGCACAGCCCGATCATCAAAATGCGGTGTTAAATACCGGCTTGTGGCGATATAGCCGACATCCTAACTACTTTGGCGAAGCGCTGATCTGGTGGGGATTTGCCTTAATGGCTGCGGCGGATGGCGATGTGTTTATCTGGTTTTCGCCGGTTGTCATGACCTTTTTGCTGCTCAAATTTAGTGGTGTGTCTTTAATGGAACAGACCATTCATCATCGCAGGCCAGGTTACAGCGAGTATGTCGCGACCACCAACGCTTTTATTCCAGGCCTGCCAAAAGGAAAGCAGCCTGATCATGGTTAAGACTATCAAAATAAGCACTGCCCTGCTCTGTTGTCTATTGAATAGCCACAATCTGCAGGCCAAAGACTGGTCGTTCGAGGTCTGGCTAGATAAGCAGAATATCGGCACACACGGCTTCAGCCTGGAGCAGAACAAGCTGCTCAGTCGTGCTGATTTTAAAGTGAAAGTGTTGTTTATTAATGCCTATCGCTACCAGCATCAAGCCGATGAAACCTGGCAGGGGCAATGTTTGAGTCAGCTCAGCGCACGTACGACAGAAAACAAAGTGCTTACAGAAGTCAAAGGTCAGCTGCAAGGTGGGCAGTTCGTGGTTGAAAGCAACGGGCGCAAGCAAACCTTACCTGCGTGTGTGATGACATTTGCTTATTGGAACCCGGAAATCCTCAAGCAAACGCGATTGCTCAATCCACAAAATGCGGAATATCTGGATGTGACCGTGACCGATCAAGGCCTCAAGGATATTGTGGTCAAGGGGCAAACCGTGAGCGCACATCAATATTATTTGCTAGGCAAATTTGAGAACAAAGAAAAGTTAAAAATTACGTTGTGGTACGACCAGCAACAACAATGGGTTGCACTCGAATCGATCACGCCTGAAGGCTACAAAATAGTATATAAACTTATTTAATCAATATGATGAAAAATTTTATTAAAGTGATTTGTATGACAATACTTTCCGTGCTAACTGGCTGCCAAAGCCTGCCCCCGATTCAAACGGTGCCACAAGTCGACCTGCCGCGTTTTATGGGGCAATGGTATGTGATTGCTGCGATTCCGACGTTCATCGAAAAAGCCCCTTATAATCCGATTGAGGAATACAAAGCAAATACCGATGGCAGCATTGCCACGACTTTCAGCTTTCATCAGGGCGGTTTTAATGGACCATTCAAGATTTATCAGCCGACTGGCTTTGTCGTGCCAGACTCTGGCAATGCGGAATGGAAAATGCAGTTTGTCTGGCCATTTAAATCAGAGTACCTGATTGTTTACCTCAGTGACGATTACCAGCATACGATTATTGCTAGAAACAAGCGTGATTACGTCTGGCTAATGTCACGCTCGCCGAACATGGATACGCAGACCTATAACGACTTGGTCGCAAAGATTAAGGCGATGGGCTATGACATCAGTAAACTGCGTGTTTTTCCGCATGATCACGCGAATAAAAAATAAAGTGATTACCACTGTCACAACACGCATTAATAGCAAGACACTTTGGAGAGAGGGTGTAGTATGCAGCAAAAAACACAGCGCCTGCTTTGGCGGCTTATTGGCTGGCTAGATAACCAGCGCTATCAGCCGCCACAACATGCCAGTGCCGAGAGCATAGACTGGTGGCGGGTGTTACCTTTCGTTGCGCTACACATAGCGCTTATCGCCTTGTTTTGGGTGGGCTGGAGCCCAGTTGCGGTCATCTGTGCAATAGTGATGTACGTATTACGCATGTTTGCCATCACTGGTTTTTATCATCGTTATTTTGCCCACAAAACGTTTCAAACCTCACGCCCTGCACAGTTTGTATTTGCCTTAATAGGCGCCGCGGCGGTACAACGCGGCCCATTGTGGTGGGCTGCACATCATCGCACCCACCATGTGCATGCAGATCAGCCTCAGGACATTCACTCACCGCATCAGCACGGTTTTTTATGGAGTCATCTTGGCTGGTTTTTGAGTCACGCCAATTTTAAAACGCAGCTCGATCGCGTGCGAGAGCTGACGCGCTACAAAGAACTTTGCTGGCTGGACCGTTTTGATAGTCTAGTCCCATTCGCCTTCGCTTGTGGTTTGTTTGGCTTGGGTGAGATATTGCGCGTTTACATGCCTGAATGGCATACCAATGGCTGGCAACTGCTGGTTTGGGGCTTCGTGGTGTCAACCATTGCTTTGTATCACGCCACCTTCTGCGTCAACTCGCTGGCGCATGTCTGGGGAAGCCGCCGCTATGCCACACGTGACCACAGCCGCAATAACTTATTGATTGCGATCCTGACTCTAGGTGAAGGCTGGCACAATAATCATCATCATTTTCCCGGCTCGGCTAAACAAGGGTTTTATTGGTGGGAGCTGGACTTTACCTACTACGGCTTGAAACTGCTGGAGGCGACTGGCTTGATCTGGAACTTAAAACAAGTGCCATTGGCCGTGCGCAATCAGCACGTGCAAGAAAGGCTGTAAGGCATCATGGGGTTAAATATCGCCATTATCGGCGGCGGGATCGCTGGCAATACGCTTGCGTACTCACTACACCGCCAACACCAGATCACCCTGTTTGAAGCTAACGATTATATCGGTGGTCATACGCATACCCATCAGGTGACAATCGGCAGCCAAACCCATGCCGTAGACACCGGTTTTATTGTGTTTAACGATAAAACCTATCCTGAGTTTGAACGCATATTGCGCGAAACAGGCGTGGCCTGGCGCGATAGCGAAATGAGCTTTAGTGTGCGCAACGAAGACACCGGCCTCGAATACAATGGCACTTCGCTCAACAGTTTATTCGCGCAGCGGCGCAATTTGCTGTCGCCTGCGTTTTACCGCATGGTGCGTGATATTTTGCGTTTTAATAAAGAATGTCTGTCACTGCTGGCACCAGGCGCTGAGATTCCTCTCGGTGATTACCTGCAGCAACAGAGCTATTCAAAACAGTTTATTCGCGATTACATTATCCCCATGGGCGCGGCGATCTGGTCTACCGATGCCGATCAAATGCTGCAGTTTCCTGCACGCTTTTTTGTGCGGTTTTTTCACCATCATGGCATGCTCACCATCGATCAGCGCCCCCAATGGCGGACTATCGTTGGCGGGTCTGCCGCTTACCTGCAAAAAGTGACCGCAGGCTACCGTGACAATATTCGATTAAACGCCTCGGTCATCGCAGTCAAGCGCCATGCTCAAGGTGTGACCTTAACCACGCAAGACGGCGCAAGCAGCACCTTTGATTATGTGTTTTTTGCTTGCCATAGCGACGAAGCGCTTAAGATTCTGGGCGCCGAGGCGACTGCGGCGGAAACTGAAATATTAGGTGCAATCCCCTATCAGGATAATACGGTGTATTTGCACACCGATCGCACGCTGATGCCCAAACGTCAATTGGCCTGGGCGGCCTGGAACTACCATGTCACCGCACAGCCCAGCGATAAAGTACAGGTCACCTACAATATGAATATCCTGCAAGGCATCCGCTCTGCAGAGCCGCTGTTGGTGACCTTGAATTATACCGATGCGATTGACCCAGCCAAGATCATCAAAAAACTGTCTTACCGGCATCCGCTCTACACGTCTGCGGGCGCTAACGCGCAGACTAGGCACGCGGACATCAGCGGCCATCACCGCACCGGTTATGCCGGTGCTTACTGGCGAAACGGCTTTCATGAGGATGGCGTTGTCAGTGCGCTGGCTGCCATCTCACATTTCAATGCGGCGATGCTATGACCATATCGCAACCTCGATTGCAAAGTGCCATTTATACCGGCTGGGTCAGTCATCAGCGCTTGCAGCCTAAACTGCATGGCTTTAAATACCGCTTGTTCATGCTTTATCTCGATCTCGAAGAGTTGCCAAGTTTATTTAAAAACAATCGCTTATGGTCTTATCTTAAACCAAATCTTGCCTATTTCCGACGCGAGGACTATCTGGGGCCTGCCGATCAGCCGCTAGAAGTCTGTGTGCGCGATTTGGTCGAGCAACAGACCGGTTCACGCCCGTTGGGCCGGATAGGCCTGCTGACGCATTGCCGCTACTGGGGCATGTGTTTCAATCCGGTGAGTTTTTACTACTGCCATGACCAATCCGGCAAGTTACAGGCGATTGTTAGCCACATTACTAATACGCCATGGAAAGAAAAGTTTGCCTATGTGCATGCCGTGAAAGATGACACTGCGCTGCTGTTCAAATTACAAAAAGACTTTCATGTGTCGCCCTTTATGCCCATGGATATCGAATACCAATGGCAATTTTCGTTGCCAGCGGACACATTAAGCGTGCACATGCAAAACTGGCAACAGTCGCAAGCCATGTTTTACGCCACGCTCAAGCTAGAACGCCAACCCTGGCAAGCCAATACACTCAACCACCTGTTACTAAGTTATCCATGGATGACCACCAAGGTCGTGGTGGCCATTTATTGGCAAGCCCTGCGTTTGTGGCTCAAAAAAATTCCTTTTTATTCTCATCCTGACCAGCATTCGCGTTTCGGAGATTGAACATGTCGTCCAGCCCTTCATCGTCACCTCTGGTGGTCGATACACTCACAAAACCACTCAAAGCCAAGAGCCGCGCAAAATGGGTCGCGACACTCGCTAAATCGCAGGTGTTAAAACGGCTATCTAAGCTAGCGGTAGGGCAATTAACCATAGTCGATGGACCTGACAAATATGTGTTTGGGAAGTTAGTGTCGCAAGCACCAACTGCAACCATAACAGTGACTGATCCACGTTTTTATGGCGAAATTGCCTTTGGTGGCAGCATCGGCGCGGGTGAGGCATATATGCTGGGATACTGGCAGGCAGACACGCTCACCGATGTGGTTCGTTTAATGGTGCTGAATCAGTCTGTGATGGACACGCTGGAGGGGGGCTATGCCTGGTTGAGCAAGCCGTTACTCAAAATGCTGCATTGGCTAAACAGTAACAGTGAAGCTGGCAGCCAGAAAAATATTGCTGCGCATTATGATCTGGGCAATGATTTGTTCCAGTTGTTTTTGGATCCGACCATGATGTACTCCTCTGCCATATTTGATGAGGATACCACCAGCCTGCAAGCCGCCTCTGAGCGCAAATTACAGGTCATCTGCGACAAGTTGCAACTGACACCAGCGGACCATGTGATTGAAATTGGCACCGGCTGGGGCGGCTTTGCGATGTATGCTGCCAAGCACTACGGCTGTCGCGTGACCACCACCACGATCTCAGAGCAACAATACCGTTTAGCCAAAGAGCGGATCGCAGCCGCAGGGCTGCAAGAACAAATTACGCTGCTCAAACAGGATTACCGTCATTTGGATGGCCAATACGATAAGCTGGTCTCGATTGAGATGATTGAGGCGGTGGGTTACCAGTATTACGACGTTTACTTTAATAAAGTGAGCCAACTGCTCAAACCTGATGGCGTTGCCTTGATTCAGGCCATTACGATTGCAGACCAGCGCTACGACAGCGCTATTCGCTCGGTTGATTTTATTCAGCGCTATATTTTTCCAGGTTCTAATATTCCTTCAAATACCGCGATGCTCACCAGCATGACCCGCGCCTCTGATCTGCGCCTGGTGGATTTACAGGATATTGGTTTGCACTATGCCACCACCTTGCGTGACTGGCGGACGAACTTTTTTGACCAGATCGAGGCAGTCAAAAAACTAGGCTACAGCGAAGCCTTTATCCGCATGTGGGACTTTTACTTGAGCTATTGTGAAGGTGGTTTTGCCGAGTGTGCGTTAGGCGATGTGCATCTGCTGCTGGCTAAACCCGGATACCGTGCCTTGCGTCGCCTGTAAACGCGGCGCCTGTAAATACGGTGCGCGAGCAAGCATGGTAAACTGAGCGGCATGAGTACGCACGCAGTTTTAGAGTGGCGCAATGGCCTGCCCTACTCCACCCAGTTCGATGATGTTTATTTTTCAGTCAACCCGGATTATCCGCAGCATGGGCTGGCTGAAACACGTCATGTTTTTTTGCAGCATAATCATTTGCAGACAAGGTGGCAGCAATTACCTGCCGACAAACCCAGCCACTTTGTGATTGTTGAAACCGGTTTTGGCAGCGGCCTGAATTTTCTCGCCGCCTTGCAATTGTGGCAGCAAACCGCACCGCCAACTGCGCATTTGCACTTTGTGAGTATAGAAATTGCGCCGTTTACGCTGCAAGACCTGCAAATGGCGCATGCGCACTTTCCTGAGCTCGCCACTATTAGCCAAGCCCTCTGTGCGCAATACCATTTGTTGCAACCTGGGATTAATCAGCTACATTTTCCATCATTTTCAGCCAGCTTGACGCTGCATATCGGGGATAGCCAACAGATTTTTCCGCACCTAACCCTTCAAGCCGATGCCTGGTTTTTAGATGGATTTGCGCCGTCAAAAAATCCACAAATGTGGCAAGCTGATCTATTCGAATGCATGGCCAGAAGTACGCATGCAGGCACTACATTTGCCACCTTTACCAGCGCAGGCCTGGTGAAACGCGGGCTGCAAGCAGTAGGCTTTGAGGTTAAAAAAACACCTGGCTTTGGCAAAAAACGTGACATGTTATGCGGCACGTGGCCTGTATCCGAACAGTTGTCGCCTTCGCCAGCATTGCCTAAAGTCGCGATTGTTGGGGCAGGCATTGCAGGCTGTAGTACCGCCTGGCAGTTAGCCGAATTAGGCTGCGAGGTACATGTGTTTGAACGTGCGGCACAGATTGCCAATGGCGCCTCGGGCAATCCAAGAGGCATGCTCTACCCTAGGTTAAATGCCGAAAAACCACAAAATGATCAATTGGCGTGGCGCAGCTATAGTTTTACTGTACGCCACTATGCCAGCCTAAATTTGGGCGAGCATGCTTTTCAAATCTGTGGATTGCTCCAACTGGGCAGCAGTCCGCGTGAACATAAGCGGGTAAACAAAGTTGCCAGACGATATTCACACCTAGGCTTGTTACAACCTTTGGATGCAAACCAGGCCAGTAACATTGCGGGCGTGACCCTAGCATATGAGTCTCTTTATTTTCAGCATGGTGCCTGGGTAAACCCGGCCGTGGCCTGTGCACACATGCTAAACCATCCCAAAATTAAGCTGCATACACAGCAAGACATCCAGCAACTATCACCCTACCAGCGTGGCTGGCGGTTGGTCAGCCATACGGGTGAACTGGATGATGAGTTTGATGCGGTGATTGTCTGCAATGCGGCAGAGGCCGCCAAGCTACTACCTGAGAGCGGCATGTGGCTCAATCCGGTGCGTGGCCAGATGGGCATGATCGCCAGTCAGCCCTCTATGCAGTCACTTAAAGTGATCCTATGCGGCGACGGCTATTTAACCCCCTTGTTTGAGGGCCAGCATGCCATGGGGGCGACGTTTGCGCCAGGCGATAGCAGTACAGACGTGCGCGAACAGGATAACGTCAGTAATTTAGAGATGGTGAACAAGTTAAGTCCACAGTTTGATCAGCTCCATACGGCAGTCGTGACTGATGCACGCGCCTCGTCCAGGTGTGGTTCGCCAGACTATTTGCCGTATGTCGGGCCTGTGTTGTCGACATCTATGTTAAATGCTCAGAACACCCCTATCCACGATTTCAGCGATTTACCTCCGCCACAAGGCTTATATGTGCATGTGGCGCATGGCAGCAAAGGCCTGATGACCGCGCCTTATTGCGCGGCGATCTTGGCCAGGCGCTTGTTAAGCGACTTTGGCACCCACTTGCCGCAACTGACAGAAGACCGTTTCTGGGCCGGATTGCACCCGCAACGGCTGTTGTTTAAGCAACTGGGCTGGAAGTCATTGCTGAATCCTTTTACCGATCAGGCCTCAGCATGAGTGACCTTATTCAACAATTAAAGCAGCAATTGGCGCGCTCGCCACAAGACCCTGAGTTGTATTACGAGTTGGGGCGGCAGTACCTGCGGCTTAAGCAAGCTGACCCTGCTGAACAGGCGTTTATGCAATCGCTGAACTTAGCACCAGATCATCCGCAAATATTGATGCAGCTAGGCAATGTGGCCAGTTTGCGGGCTGATGAGTCAGGTGCTGCGCAGTATTTCAGATTGTCGTTGGCACAAGACCCCAATCAGGCCGATGTACATTTCAACCTGGCTAATAGCCTGCGTCAGTTGGGTGACAATGCGACTGCCATCAAACATTATCAGCAGTCGCTACAACTTGCGCCGCAAGATGCCGAGTGCCATAACAATTTAGGGAATGCCTACCGTGAGCAAGGCCAATTAGACTTGGCAGTCGGTGCGTATGCACGGGCGATCAAGCTTGATCCGCAACTGTTACATGCCAAAGTGCACTGGATTCATCAAAAGCAGCACATGGCTGACTGGCAGGGGCTGGATGCAGCGATTACTGAGGTGCGCCAGGCGCTTAAACAGCATCCACAGGCGCTGATTCCGCCGTTTGCTTTTTTAGCGATGCCGGGCACTGATGCTCACGAGCAACTAGCTTGCGCCAGTGCCTGGGCGCAACAGCGTTACGGGCATATTCCAGGATTGCCTGCGCGTGCGCCCAAGCCAGGCAATGAGCGCATCAAACTGGCTTACGTCTCTTCAGATTTCCGGCGGCATCCATTGGCTTATCTGGTCACTGATGTGATCGCGGCACACGACAGGCAAGAATTTGAGGTGTTTTTATACAGCAACGCAAGAGATGACCTGTCTGCCGAGCGGCAAGCATTTGTGGCAGCGGCTGACCACTGGGTAGATATTTTCAGCATGACAGACGCCGAGGTCGCCATGCAGATGCGCGCAGCGGGGATCGATATTCTGGTGGATTTAACCGGCTATACACAACACAGTCGCAGCGGAATCACCGCCTATCGCCCTGCCCGCAGCCACATCAACTGGTTGGGCTATCCTGGCAGTATGGGCAAGGTCAATGGTCGCCCTTTATTCGATGCCATCATTGTCGATGCGACGTTAAGCCAGGTGGCGGTGAACGAGCAGACGATTGTCTTGCCTTGCTACCAACCTAACAATGCACAACGCCCTGCTGCTCTGGCCGGCACACGCACGCAGCACGGCCTGCCTGAGCAGGATTTTGTGTTTTGCTGCCTAAACCAGAGTTTTAAAATTACGCCTGAGATATTTGGCAGTTGGATGCGCATTCTGCAACAAGTGCCAGGCAGCGTGTTGTGGCTATTACAGTGCAATCAATGGGCCACCCAAAACCTGCAACAACAAGCGCTAGCGGCAGGCATTGCGATTGATCGATTAGTATTTGCCCCACGCACCACTATTGCCGAGCATATCACCCGGCAGCAGCACGCTGACCTGATGCTGGATACCTCACCTTATAATGCGCACACCACTGCCAGTGACGCTTTATGGCAAGGGGTGCCCTTGCTCACGGTGGCTGGTGACACTTTCCCGGCCCGTGTCAGCGCCAGTTTGCTCAAGCATATTGGGTTGGATGACTGCATTTGTGCCGATTGGACGACGCTAGAACAACGCGCCATTCACCTGGCAAAAGATAAACAAGCGCTCGCATCACTGAAGGCTGCCGTTAAAGCGCAGGCCAACGCGCTGTTTAAACCAGAGGTGTTTTGCCGCCTGCTGGAACAGGCTTACCAGCAGCAGTTATCTTTAGCTTAGTCAGACTCGCCAACACTGACGGATAATACGCCCGCGGCAATAATGCAACAGCCGCCTATTAACTCCATCATCGACATGGTTTCGTGCACCAGAAAATAGGCTGCCACAGCGGCGACAATCAGCTCAGTCATGAACAGGACTGAGGCCTGAATTGCCGGGATTTTAGTCACGCCATATTGCACGAGCAAAGTGGCTGAAATCAACAACAAGGCAATGATCAATAAAGTGATGTTTACTTGTGAGGTCAGGGTGGCCGCTGAGATAAATGCAAAGCCAGCCAGGCCTGACTGCCAGAATAAGACCACAATAGATAAGCCAAAGACGCCTAGCCATACCAGCATGCCTTTGGCTGCCACTGTTAAATGCGTTGAAAAGCGGGTGATGACATTGGTTAAAGAGAATCCGATACCAGCAGATAAGGCCAGCCAGTCCGAGGTCGATTGCGGCCAAGGCCAGATCAGTTGACCGTCAGTCAGCATTAAAACTGCACCCAGCAACGATAATGCAATCGCCAGCAACTGTGGTTTGTGCCAGGGCTCATGCAACCAGACTCTTGCCAGCAACAAGGTCCATAGTGGTGATAGGTAAAATAGCAGCATGACGCGCATGACTTCGCCATCAATCACCGCCAGCACGTAGGCCAGGTTGGTCCAGCCAGCCACTAGGCTCAGCCAATAGGCGGACGCTGGCACTTGCAGTACATACTTAAATCGCCGCCAGAACAGCACGCTGCCTATCAACAGCGCGAGGATATAGCTTAATAAGCTCGATTGCACGCCAGACAGGCCGATGTCATTGAGCAAACGGTAGGGATACCAGATCACGCCCCAGCATAATGCACCGTAAATCAATGCCACTGAGGCCGTATATTTTTGCCCAGAAGCTTTTTGTTTATGTGACAGGCTCACTTATAATACACACCTATGAATCCAAATTTAAATCTACTCCAGCCTTATCCGTTTCAACGCTTGCGTGACTTGTTTCAGGGCCTGACGCCTAACCCGGCGTTTAACCATGTCAACTTGTCGATTGGTGAACCAAAACATGCGACGCCTGACATCATTCGCGATGCACTGGCAAGCAATCTAGCTGGATTGGCCAGCTATCCTACCACAATCGGCATCCCTGCCCTGCGTGAAGCGATCAATGCGTGGCTGCAACGCCGTTACCAAATACCCGCACTCAATATTGATAAAGCGATTTTACCGGTCAATGGTAGCCGTGAAGCCCTGTTTGCCTTTGCGCAAGCGGTGATAGATACCAGTGTGGCGCGACAACCGGTGGTGATTTCGCCCAACCCGTTTTACCAGATTTACGAAGGCGCTGCTTTTTTGGCTGGTGCTCAGCCCTACTTTATCAACACCACGACAGACAATGACTTTAGTATGGATCTGACGCAGGTACCGGTAGATATTCTCAAGCGCACGCAATTGGTGTTTGTGTGCAGCCCGGGCAACCCTTCTGGCAAAGTCATGGATATTCAGGCTTGGAAAACATTGTTTGAATTATCAGATCAATATGGATTTGTGATCGCATCTGACGAATGTTACTCAGAAATCTATTTTAATGAAAATAACGCACCGGTTGGCGCATTGCAGGCCGCGCATCAACTCGGACGTGATTTTACGCGCATTGTGATGTTCAGCTCGCTTTCCAAACGCTCCAATGTCCCTGGTATGCGCTCTGGCTTTGTCGCAGGAGATGCCGATATCGTCGAAAAATTCGCCTTATACCGTACCTACCATGGGTGCGCCATGAACCCGGCAGTACAGGCCGCCAGCGTCGTGGCCTGGAATGACGAAGCACATGTAAGACAAAATCGTGCCTTATATAGTGAAAAATTCAGCGCAGTCACACCGCTATTGCAGCAAGTCTGGCCACACACGCAATTGCCAGATGCGGCTTTTTATTTATGGATTAATACGCAACAAGACGATACCGTTGTTGCAAGTCAGCTATATCAGGAGCTAAACATTACAGTGTTGCCTGGCTCATTCCTGGCGCGTGAGGCGCATGGCGTCAACCCAGGTAAAGGCTTTATTCGCATGGCGCTGGTAGCTGCGACAGAAGAAACCATAGCCGCTGCGCAAAGAATCAAAGAGCACCTAAAGTAAATCGTGCGTTAATAACAAAAAAGCCGGTTGCAAATGCAAACCGGCTTTTTTATGACAAGCAAAAATTAAGCAAATTTTCTGCGAGCGATCAAACCAATAATACCTAAGCCAACCAGCATTAAAGCATTACTTTCTGGCTCTGGTACTGGTACGGTGGTCTCGTACGCAGTAAAAGTCAATTTATTTGCCAGCGTAACATTAAATGCACCTGGGTTAAATTTGAAAACATAATCATTGCCTGCTGCCAGATCAATAAACGTAAAAGTGGTTGTCGAACCTACTGTCAAAAACGGGATATTATACGATGAAATAAACGAATTTGAAGAATCATACAGACTGAATGTTGAACCAACGCCGATACCAAGCAGCGCTTTAAAATCAACAGTGACTGTAGAGTCAGAACTCAAATCGAATTTGTAAAGGTCTGGTAAAAAGAAAGCGCCAACTTGCAGTAAAGACTGATCAACCACCGGGCCATTGTTCAAATCACCCAAATCAGTAACGTTAGTGGTCGCAAACGCTTGATGTGAAAAACTGATGGCAGAAATTAATGCCATAGATCCTAATACATTAGATACTTTCATACCTTCTCCTAGATTAAAAAATAATTAACAAAAAAACACTAAAACATAAACTAAATCATACAGAACGAGGTTTACGCAATGAGATAAGACCCATGATAGTCAGGCCAAACATCAACATCGAACTCAAGTCAGGCTCCGGTACTGGAGTCGTCAGGTTCGTACTCAAGAAATATTTCCCACCAAAAAAGCCATCAGCGGTGCCCGTAACTCTTAATTGATAAGAGTTACCAGCAGATAGTAGATAAGGACCGGTTAACAAAGTGTTGGACGCGTCGTATAGCCCAAATGTCAACGTTTCCTCAGCGAGGTGGTAGCCGGGCTCATTATAAGCAGTCGCTTGAAATGTGAATGGAAGTGTAAAGGTGATATCTGGATCAATATAGAGATCATAAATATCAGTAAAGTTAAAAGGCTCAGACGGCTCAGAAACACCAGCATCACGCTTGACCACTGCCAATACAGGAGTTTCACCATAACTTAAAGTGACGTTAGTAGCTTGTGCATAACCGCTAAAAACAAATGCAGCAGCCGTGACAATTGATAATTTTTTTAACCAATGCATAAACATGGTATTTCTCCTCGGTACAGTTAGGTATCAGCCATCTTATTATGACGTTGGGCTTTGTTATATAGCCCATATTGGCCAATCACTTTTTAATCTTAGTAAGCAAAAAGCAGACCAAAATTTTAAAAGCAAATAAGACTATGATTTCATTTGATTTTTTATGCGATAAACATTAAGACAGCGTGGTGATTTGTTTACTATGCACCACTTTTTAGAACCAGATGTTTGCAATGCACCATTTTAATGCGCGTATTTTACAGCATCTTTGCAAAAGGTAACAAAGGAATTAGTCAGAAATATGACAAAAATGTCGATATTGCTGATTAATCAAGCGCATTTAAAGATACGCAAGTTGCTTTAATACCTTGTTAACCAATGCTTGAGATAGAGTGGCTGAGTCACTTTCAACATAACAACGTAACTCCGGCGCATTTCCGGATGGGCGTAAATGAATAATGTGACCTGAAATGCACGTCACTCTGAGACCATCTGTTGTATCAACATCCCTAACCGTCTCATCTAGATTCAGAGCCTGTAGCATTGTCTGCGCTGAACTAGACCAGCTTTCAATCAACGCCTTACTTTTTTTCGTTGCAAAATTTTGCAAGCGATCACTGGCGGTATACCGTTGTGGTAAGACGGCCACCAAAGCTGAAAGTGGTTGATTTTGGCGTTTGGCTTGTGCTAACAAGCAGACCACAGGCAATACCGCATCGCGGGTCGGCAGTGGTGCCAATGTTGGGTAGGCCGGAACGCTTGATCCTAACAAGAAGCCACCGTTAGCTTCAAAACCAGCCACGCTGCTGGCGCCGTTTTTTTGCAACGTTTCCATGCCAGCAATCACATAAGGCGAGCCAATGCGTGTACGCATAACGTGCTTAAATGCACCACTGGCCTCGATCGCGGTATTACAACTAACAGGCACCGCCAAATGCGTGATGTTAAGTGCTTGTGCAGTCAGCAGGCCAACAATATCCCCACGTAGCCACTGGCCTTTTTCATCGCTCATCAAGGGCCGATCACCATCACCATCGGTTGAGATGATCGCATCTACTTGATACTCGCTGGCCCAGTCTAAGCCCTTTTGCATATCCTCTGCAGACACAGCCTCGGTATCAATCGGAACAAACGTATCCGAGCGTGCCAGGCAAATGACTTCTGCACCTAGCTCGGTGAATAATTGCGGCAACAAATCACGGCCAACGCTGGAGTGTTGATACACTGCCAGCTTCTGGCCTGCGAGTGCGCCCTCGCCCAGCAGGTCTTTATAGCGCTGCATATACGCATTTCTGGGCGCAGAATTTTCCGCAGGCAACGCTGACGATACCCCGGCAAATGCCTGCAACTCAGCGGCCAGCATCGCACTTTCGTCAGCCTTGCTGATCTCACCATCAGGCCGGTAGAACTTGAGGCCGTTGCGGTCAAACGGGATATGGCTGCCAGTGACCATGATGCCGGGTATCTGGCTGGTTTGTGCAAACAACGCCAGCGCTGGGGTTGGAATCGCCCCACAAAAAATCACCTCTAGGCCCAATTGTTTAAGCATGTTGGCACAAGCGTTAGCAATCTTGGGGCTACTAGGACGCAAGTCAATCGCAACGGCCACCTGCTTAAAGTTAAAAGACTGCTTGAGTGTCTGGATAAACGCTTGCGTGTACGCGGCACACACGTCATCGGTCATCGCGGTGACCAATCCCCTGGCACCACTGGTGCCAAAACCCACGCCACTTTGCTGCATCACGTCTTGTAACATATTGGCATTGTGCATCTTAGTTGCGGCCATAGGTGTCTTCGTAACGGACAATATCATCCTCACCCAGATAGCTGCCAGATTGCACTTCAATTAAATGCAAAGGCAATTTACCTGGATTTTCCAGGCGATGCGTTGAACCGATCGGGATATAAGTCGATTCATTTTCAGTAAATAGTTTGGTCTCACCATCGACGGTAATCATGGCCGACCCACTGACCACCACCCAATGTTCAGCGCGGTGATGATGCATTTGTAGTGACAGTTTTTCACCAGGTTTCACCATAATGCGCTTGACCTGAAAGCGTTCGCCGACATCGATACCTTCATACCAGCCCCATGGGCGATAGACGCGCGGATGCACTTGATGCTCGGTACGGCCGCTCGCTTTGAGGTGGTCCACAATGTTTTTTACATCCTGCGCATAGTCTCGATGCGCGACCAGCACCGCATCCCCGGTTTCTACAATCAGTAAATCTTCCACACCCACTGCGGCGACAAATCGGTGCTCGGCACGGATCAGCGTGTTTTTAACATTTTTCAAAAACACATCACCACGCGCAGCATTGCCTGCCTCATCATTTGGCTGCACGTCTTTTAATGCCGTCCATGAGCCGACATCATTCCAGCCCATACTTGCCGGGACAACCGCGGCAAGCTTGGTTTTTTCCATGACTGCATAGTCGATCGAGTCCGAAGGCGACTCGGCAAATGAAGCCTCATGCAGCCGTACAAAATCGAGATCTTTATAGCTTTGCTCAACCGCTTTAGTGACAGCATTCACCATGGCTGGCGCATATTGTTGCAACTCGGCCAGGAATAGCGCTGGTTTAAACAGAAACATCCCGCTATTCCAGTTGAAGTTACCGGCGTCCAGGTATTGTTGAGCGGTAACTGCATCTGGCTTTTCTACAAAACGCGCGACTTCAAAGCAACCATCCGCAGCGCTAAGGGGGCTGCCAGATTGAATATAACCATAACCAGTCTCTGGGTGGGTTGGCTTGATCCCAAAAGTCACCAGTTTGCCCTGCTCTGCTGCGACACTGGCGCGTCGTACCGCAGCCTCAAAGGCCGCGACATCGCTAATCACATGGTCAGCCGGCAACACCAGCATTAATACATTTTTGTCTTTTAAAGCAATCGCTGCGGCAGCAATGGCTGGCGCCGTGTTACGTGCCACTGGCTCCAGCACAATCGCCTCAGGGTTAAGGCCAACCAGGCGCAACTGTTCTGCGACGAGAAAGCGATGGTCATTGCCACATACCACAATAGGCGCTTCAACATCTGCCCAGCTAGAAAGTCTGAGCAAGGTTTCCTGCAGCATGGTGTTTTCAGTGACCAGGGGCAACAACTGTTTGGGCAACACTGCGCGTGACAGTGGCCATAAGCGTGTACCAGAACCACCAGATAGAATCACTGGAACAATTTTCATCTTTATCAACCTTGTGCTTATATTTTGAATTCGTTAATTTAGCTGTTTGAGTTCCCACTGCCAGGCATGTGAGACGATGGTATCCAGAGCCGTGTATGTCGGTTGCCAAGCCAGTGTGCTTCTAGCACGCTTGGCATCAGCCACCAATCTCGCTGGGTCGCCTTCCCGTCTGGGGCCGTTAATTACGGTGACTTGCTTGCCTGACACTTTTTGTACGGCATCAATGACTTCCTGCACAGAAAAACCGGAGCCATTGCCAAGATTAAAGCAGTCGCTGCTCCCGCCTTTGGTTAAATACTCCAAAGCCGCCAAGTGTGCAGAACATAAATCCACAATATGAATATAGTCGCGAATACAAGTCCCATCGGGCGTATCGTAATCACGGCCAAATACCTGGATACTTTCGCGTCTGCCTGAGGCAGCTTGCAAAATCAGGGGGATTAAATGTGTCTCTGGATCATGGCGCTCACCCAATTGCCCTTCAGGGTCAGCCCCAGCTGCATTAAAGTAACGCAAGCAGACTGAGCGCAAATCGAACGCTTTACTATAATCAGCCAGCACCTGCTCAATCATCCATTTGGATCGACCATAAGGGTTCAGTGGCCGGTTGGGGTGCGCTTCATCAATCGGCACATAGTCAGGCTCGCCAAACACCGCCGCGGTCGATGAAAATATAAACTTTTTCACATCATACTTGAGCATCACATCGAGCAGATTGAGCGTATTGGTGACATTGTTCCGGTAGTAGATATCCGGCTTGCGTACCGACTCACCCACCTGAATATAAGAAGCAAAATGCATCACTGCCTCAGGCTGATGCTGTTCAAATACCTGATTCAGACACTCGGGATCAGCCAAATCGCCTTTAACAAAGGCGCCACCCAGCACCGCATCGCGGTGACCGCTAGATAAATTATCCAGCGTAATCACCTCATGGCCTGCACCCAGCAACATTTTTACCATGTGTGAGCCAATATACCCTGCCCCACCTACAACCAACACTCGCATAGCGTCTTCCAGAAAAGATTAATCGCTGCCGAACAAGTCCCGTGTATAGACTTTGTCTACCACATCAGCCAACTCTTTGGCTTGTCTGTTGGCAATAATAACATCTGACATTTGTTTGAACTGATTGAGATCTTTAACCACTTTAGAGTTAAAAAACTCAGCTTCCTCCAGCACTGGCTCATACACCACCACTTCGATGCCCTTCCCTTTGATCCGCTTCATAATTCCCTGGATAGAGGATGCTCTGAAGTTATCTGACCCTGCCTTCATGATCAAACGATAAATACCTACGACCTTGGGTTTCTTTCTGATGATGCTATCTGCAACAAAGTCTTTACGGGTGGTATTGGCATCAACGATCGCATTAATCAGGTTTTGCGGCACTTGTGAGTAGTTGGCCAGCAACTGCTTGGTATCTTTAGGCAAACAGTAACCGCCGTAACCAAATGATGGATTGTTGTAATGATTGCCAATCCGTGGATCCATACAGACGCCTTCAATGATCTGACGCGTATTGAGGCCATGCGTCTCGGCGTAAGTGTCCAGCTCGTTAAAGTAAGCCACGCGCATGGCAAGATACGTGTTTGCAAACAGCTTGATTGCTTCAGCCTCAGAGCTATTAGTCAATAAAATAGCAGCATCTGGCTTCAGGCAGTTCTCTTTGAGCAGATTAGCAAATTTTTGCGCGCGCTCTGACACCTCGCCCACCACAATGCGTGATGGATACAGGTTATCGTAAAGGGCTTTGCCCTCACGCAAAAACTCAGGCGAGAACATCAGATTTTTGCAATTGAGTTCGGCGCGGATTTTTTCTGTGTAACCAACAGGAATAGTTGATTTAATGACCATCACCGCATCAGGGTTGATAGCCATCACATCTTTAATCACGGCTTCAACAGATTTCGTGTTGAAGTAATTGGTTTCAGCGTCGTAGTCAGTCGGTGTTGCAATCACGACAAACTCAGCATTTTGATACGCCTCATTTTTGTCAGTGGTCGCTTTAAAATTCAACTGTTTATTGGCTAAAAAATCTTCGATTTCGTGGTCAACAATCGGTGATTTTTTCTGATTGAGCAGTGCCACTTTTTCCGGCACGATATCTAGCGCGACCACTTCATTTTTTTGAGCCAATAATACGGCCAATGACAATCCGACATATCCAGTACCAGCAATTGCAATCTTCACAGGGGCTCCTTCATATTTCTAAACTAAAATCTGTTGTGACGCCGATTACTTTTTCAACCACTCGCGAATAAACAGCTTGGGGAAAGTTACAGCACCGACTAAATATCTTTTTACCAGCCGCTTGGGCTCTGAGCACATTCTGTGCAACCACTCCAGACCAAACTTGCGCATCCACATCGGCGCCCTTGGTTTGTTGCCAGCTAAAAAATCAATGGTTGCGCCCACACACAATGCAACTTTAACGGGCAGTTTATCTGCATATTTATCGACCCAAATTTCCTGCTTGGGAGCACCCAGGCCTATCACCAGCAAATCCGCTTTTGCATCTGCAACTGATTGGCAAATGCGATCACAGTAAGCACTGTCTTTTTCAAACCCAAAATCTGGGCTTAAAATCCCCACCACCTCTACCATCGGCCACTGCGCTTTAATGTTCGCTGCAGCGACCTCGCCAACGCCAGGCATGGCACCTAGCAAGTACACTCTTAAAGGCAGATTTTTTTGCTGAAAACGCGTGAAAATATTGGGAACCAAATCACTTCCAGGCACGGTTTCAGGCAAGGCTTTCCCTAAAAGCCGGGAGGCTAATACAACTGGTTTCCCATCTGCCACTACCATAGACGCATGATCATAGGCTTGTTTAAAAACAGCATTTTTTTCGAGTTGTACGACATGATCAACATTAGGGGTGACGACATATTTACAGTCATTGCCACCATATTGCAGCCATTCCTGTAACACATCAATTGCGCCATTCATTGAGAACTTGTGAATGGTGATTCCAAACATTTCTATGGTATTTGACATAAACAGCCTGAGACTCAACACGGTTAATTATGTTTGTGAACAATTACGTAGGATTACGTAAAAATTTATGATTATTTTTTCAGTTGCAAGTGAATAAAAAAAGAACCTGTGTGATATGGTATAACCCATTAGGATTATGCGATATAAGACATTTAACCTATTCCGAAAGCAGCGTCACTGCTTACACCTCATCTACAGTTTCAATAATAACGCTTATTTGTGAATTTTTTTAAGTGATTTAACAAAAATATGATTAGCAATTTAAATAACCTGCCTTCCGGTTCAACGATTGAAGCTGATGTCTGTATTGTTGGGGCAGGTGCAGCTGGAGTATCGCTCGCATTATCTCTCTCAGGACGCGGTTTAAAAATCTTGTTGCTTGAATCCGGGTTTGAATTTGCAGATGATAAAACCCAAGATTTGTATGCAGGCGAAGTGGCCGACGAAAAATTACATAGTCCGCCAGACAAATATCGCCAACGACGGTTTGGTGGGTCAACCACCATCTGGGGTGGCCGCTGTATGCCTTTTGACCCGATTGATTTCGAGCCGCGTGAGTATATCCCGCAGAGTGGTTGGCCGATTAGCTATCAAGATCTTGCGCCCTACTACCAACAAGCCAATAAGCTGCTAGAGGCTGGGGTTTATGAGTACGACGCGGACAAAGTATTTGATGAAGAGCAGCAGGCAGCCATTAAAGGCTTTAAAAGTGACATCCTCAAAACCAACAATTTAGAGCGCTTTTCGTGTCCCACCAATGTGGGGGACCGTTACAAGCAACGGTTGGTATTAGCAAAAGATGTTGAGGTGTTGCTGGGCGCCAATTGCACAGGTATTCGCCTCAACCAGGCTGGCAATCATGTCAATCAATTGGATATTGCCAGTCTTGAAGGTATTAAAGCCTCCGTAGTCGCTAAAAAAGTGATCTTGGCAACTGGCGGCATTGAAACAACGCGGCTGCTATTAGCCTCTAATGATATATGTAAAAATGGCATCGGTAACGAACATGATTTAGTCGGCCGCTATTACCAGTGTCACATTGCAGGGAACCTAGGCAAGTTGACCGTGTTGGGCGCAACCAGTAATGTACGCCACGGTTATGAAGTTTCCCTTGAGGGCATCTATTGTCGTCGCCGCTTTGCATTGACTGCTGACACACAGAAAAAAATTGGTGCTGGCAACATGGTCGCCAGACTGCATTTCCCTAAAATTGTGGATCCCTCACACAAGATTGGTGTGTTGTCGGGGTTGTTTCTGGCTAAAAACTTTATCAGTTATGAGTACGGTAAACGTCTGAAAGACGGCCGATCCAGCTTCGTTATTTATTTAAAGCACTTTGCTAATATTATCCTTGATCCCATTGATACAGTTAAGTTTTTGTATCACTGGATTACCAAGCGGACCTTGGCGAAACGTAAGTTTCCTTCAGTGATTTTAAGCAATAAAAGCAATCAGTTCACCTTTGAAATTCATAGTGAACAATATCCTAATCCTAACAGCAGGATTACACTCATCAGCGACACAGACATCTTCGGCATGCCTAAAGTGAAGGTTGACTGGCAATACCTGTCCGAAGACATTGAATCAGTAAGGCGCTCGCTCAAGGTGTTTGTGCAAGAAATTAACCAGAGCGGCTTGGCCACCTTTGAATTCAATGATGACCAGCTCGAAGAAGATTTAACCCGCTTTGGTGCCTATGGTGGACACCATATTGGCACCACCAGAATGGGCACAAGCCCTGAAAACTCCGTTGTGGATGCAGACTGCAAACTCCACAATATTGATAACTTATATATCGCCAGTGCATCTGTGTTTCCAACCAGCAGTCAGGCCAACCCTACCCTGACCATTGTCGCCATGAGCTTGCGCCTGGCAGACCATATTGCAGACACCGTACACGCTGGCAAAGCATCGCATTCAATCATCTAGTTAGGAAGCACGCATGAAAGTTTTAATCCTTGGTGCCACTGGTCACGTAGGCAGTCGCCTGCATACACATTTACAACATGCTAATATTTCATCGATTGCTGCATCCAGAGGCAGAATGCGTAGCAATGTTGCCAATCATATCATTCTCGACAGTATGAACCTGGCAGAGCTGACCAAGCAATTGCAAAACGTTGACGCAGTGGTCAATTGCGTCGCTGGTAGCAAAGACGCCATCGGGGCGGGCGCTCAAATTCTCACGCAAGCCGCCTTGGCGGTAGGTAAGCCAACCATTGTCCATTTAAGTACCATGTCTGTTTACGGGGCTAGCGAGGGCGTGATCACAGAAACATCCCCTTTTGACCCTGATTACAACTGGTATGCCGCCGCCAAATGTGAGGCTGAAGGCCATATGCAGGCCTATGCACGAGCAGGCGGTAAAGTAGTTGTTTTACGGCCAGGCTGCATCCATGGCCCAGGCAGTGTGCAGTGGGTAGAGCGCATCGCCAACTTGCTTAAAACTTTCAGATTAGGCGACTTAGGCAGTGCCGGTGACGGCTGGAGTAATTTGGTGCATGTCGATGATGTAGTCAAAGCCATTCACTTTGGACTTGAGATACCATTAGCTGCTGGTGAAATTCAGCATTTCAATTTAGCCGCTCCAGACAGCCCGAGATGGAACCAGTATTTTATTGACCTGGCACAGGCGATTGATGCAACCCCAGTCAAGCGTATTCATCCTTTACAACTCAAGCTGGATTCAAAAGCTTTTAGCCCGGCGATTAAAATCTCTCAAAAGCTACTTGCTAAAGCAAAGCAAGCCGGTTTAGCCAACCGCCTACCAGAACCACTACCACCCTCTCTAGTCAGGCTATTTAAGCAACACATTTTTCTGGATGCACAAAAAGCCTCTGCCAATCTTTCATTCATGACATATGAACAAAGCCTGTTAAGCTCTATTGAATGGTTGAAAAATGAGCAACACTAATTATATGCTTTGCATATCTTGAGTTTGGCAAACTTCATTCTTTTTTATTATTATCATGTGGATTATTTTTAATCAGCTAAAAGCCACTGCAGTCTAGGGCAAGTTCGATCTCTTTTTGTTTGCAAATATGGCGATAGCCATTTTAAAAAATGACTTTCCTGGTACATTCAAAAGCTACTATTAAGAATAGTAGCAGTTTTGATTGTTAGCATGAGCAATTGCTAGATTGAGCAACAAACGAGAGAATATTCGAATTAAAACTGATAGACACTATTCAAATGTAGTTGTTTAAACTCATCACAAACAATCGACTGATTTTTGACTGCACTTTCTCAGGTAATTGTTATCTGTGGTGTAGATATACTGATGATATCTAATCTCATCGTTGTCTGGGCGGTGTATACGCAACCCAATGAAATCTTTTAGGCGATCTTTAAAAGAGTAATCTTTAATCTCTATAACTGAGTCTGGATCATTTTTAGTAAGTGTAATAGTTATTTTTTTTGTAGCCTCATCACCACTAATTTGCCATCCCAGTGATGGCTTGTCGATGCGAAAGTCAGTAATTTCTATCGGCAGTTTTTGGCCTGCATTCACCCAAAAACTCGATGAAGATGAATGTAAGTTCGCGAGAACAAGAGATCTCAAGCTCCAATGACAACTACCTGGCCCACTGTAAATATCCAGGAACCGTTTGTCGTTATTATAAAAGCCTTGGGTAATTGTTCCGTCTATCAATACCTTGTGTGAAACAAAGTGATCAAGAACTAAAAAGAAGCCATGTTTTGCCTTCGCTTGTACCTCTGGATTATTCGTAATTAATGAGTTTGCTAACAATGGTGCTGGCACTGCCATTCTGTAACATACAGAGCGCCCCATCATTGGAATACCTACCGGACTAATCAAATGCTCTGTTAAATTAGCTGAGTCGTTGATAGCTTTTGTGATAAATACCTTATCAAAACTATCGTTCACGTAATGAATCCAAAACAAATCATAGGTAATCCCCCATGTGTTGTAAAAATCTACACCGTGAGGCGCATCGAAAAACCAACCATCTGAAAGATAAAACTTCTTAAATATGAAGTAGTTTTTCATAGGATCTACAGTAATCACAACATTCATCTTACTGAGGATAGTGTTTACTACAACTGGAAACAGTAGCCAATTATTCTGAGGAAGTTTTACGTGATTTACTTGCAGTAGATACTGGGAAACTTGATCTTTTTCCTGACTAGAAAAAGTGTCCCAGATCAATGGCTTTGTGAGCCATAATATTCTTGCAATGTCTGCTGATTCAACAACACGCTGATCATAATCTTCAATGCTACCCCAATAATCCTTTGAGTCTGCTTCTGTGCCATTGAGTATCCCATTTTTTAGACAGTTAATAATTTTTAAGTCGTTATCATTTAATGTGTTATCTCTTAATTTTGAGAATACTTCGGACGCAATAAGAACACCTGTTCTAGAGAAACCCTCCATACCTGAAACACGAAAACCCCAGATACTTCCATATCCTGGGTAGTTAACATAACTGCATGATTTAGTTTGGTGTTTGACAAATCCTGCTCGAAAATATGAATTTAGTATAGAGAGCCTATTAATTGATTCGCTCTTGGCATTCATATACGAGTTAGTCGTGTTTTCATCTGCCTGAGACTGTTCCTCAATTGGTGATTTGTACAGGCTTATGTCAGAGTTTATGTATCGGATGACCAATAAAAACAATCCCATCAAAATTAGGATAATCATGATGTTTATAACTTTTTTTAATCTCAATGGGATCATTTTTATACTTCTTTAAACAACACTCGATTAATCACGGTAAAAAATAAGTTTTTAATTACTTAGCCAATCATGTACTAATTCGACTACTAATAAATGAATCAGACGTTAGAACCGTATTTTCTTCTTAAATCAATCGTAGGGCGCTCAATTACATAATAAGAAATTAAAGTAGTGACGAGTGTTAAACCCCAGAACCCCAATTGCCATACAAGAGAGAACTTATTTACACCAGCTATGTATGAAATAACAGTCATAGAGAACCAATGCTGTAAATACAAAGAGTAGCTGAGTTTCCCAATAAAGGTGAGTGTACTCAGCCCTAAAAAGCGTCTAATAGCTGCAAAGAGAGTCGCCTGATTGAATAAAATATTCAATAATATTAAAAAAAGACCAACATTTTGCAGGCTATATCTGAATGTCTCCCTAAAAAAAGGATCTCTAAATAATAGAGATAACAAAATAACGGCCAATCCAATTATAAAATAACCTAATTTAATCAGATGCTTCTCAACCCACTCTTTATTTGTTGGCTTATGAATTAGGTAAGCCATGAAACATCCGAATGCAATTGAGTCAATTCTAGCCTCCGTAGCTGAGTAGGTGTAACCTCCCTCATGAAGCATATCTGGGAAAATTAATGCGTATCCCAACCTAATTACAAGTGGTAGCACTAAAAACGCAACAATGATCTGATAATAACGATTTGAACGATAAGTGAAGGCTAGAAGCGGTGCAAAGAGAATATAAAAGTGTTCCTCGATAGCAAGGCTCCATAAAATATTAAATGGTGAAAGCAAACCATCTACATTAGTGAAATGTATAAAAATTTTATAGTAGTTAGCACCATAAAATAAGGCAGCAAAAATTTCTGAAATTTTTATTGAGTGATTAATATAAAAAATTAAAAGGCTTGAAATGACTATAAAATATATTGCTGGTGGTAATAGTCGCCAAAAACGTCGTATGTAGAATTTTTTTAAGTCGATGTGCTTGTACTTTTCAGCTTCAGCAATTAACAGTGATGTAATTAAGTAACCACTAATAAAAAAGAAAATCGTCACTCCAAAACCACCCGGAACAATATGCCCAAATCCAGCATGTGAAATCATGACAAGTAATATGGATAGAGCCCGGATACCATCTAGTTCTGGTGTGTATTTCATAAAGTGATTTCTAATTTCTTGGTAAGTTAAATTTTAAGCAGCATAGACTAAGTAACTTACACTTTGACAAGTTTGCGTGATTTTTCTCTGAACGGGCTCTCTATCAGCTTATAAGTGATGAAACCAATGAGTAAACAAGCAGCCAAAAAACCAATTGTGAGAAGAAGAGCTAATGGAAATTCGAATTGTGGGATAGATAATCCTT
This sequence comes from Methylophilus sp., assembly GCF_008015755.1. GTDB lineage: Bacteria > Pseudomonadota > Gammaproteobacteria > Burkholderiales > Methylophilaceae > Methylophilus. Next base: position 56,979 of record NZ_SSGF01000011.1, read on the forward strand.
CAACAATCATTTCAGGGCGGTGAAACAATACCCGAATCACTTGCTGGTAAAACCACAATACCAGGCCATGCGACATATACAAAGAGAATGAGATTGTTCCCAACCACACCAAGGCCGGATGTGATAAAAAATGCTTCCAAAAATGATCTCGTGAAAGCAATATTGCGCTGATCAGCAGGCAGGTTAAAGGGTAAATCATTACTTTTAGTGCCTTCGCATCATGCCCAAACACCATGAACGCTCCGATCAATAAGAAGCAGGCGGGTATCCAATACGGACTTAATATCATTGAATCCTTAGCTTTACTGATACCCAGTGCCAACATACAGCCTATGAAAAAACCAGCGATACATCTAAGCATAAAATCATGATGCTCCGGCTGATAGATGAATAGTATCAATGCCGCAGATAGGCCTAATGCAGCAAAAATATAATTTTTGAATTTTGCAAAGTTGAGCACAATCAACCCAAAAATTAGGTAGGTATAAAACTCAGCGCTTATAGACCAGGCCGGGCTATTAAAGGTTATTGCCTGTTCATTAGGCCAAAAGGCTTTAATCATAAAGACATCGCGCATAAATGCAGCGAGGTTATTTTGCTCGAAGGGTTGCTTACTCAGGCTGGCAATTCCAAAATGATGCTGCAGCACATATTTCAATATCTCAATACCAAGAAACAATATCAAGAATAAAAGGTGAACTGGATACAGCCGCCCAAATCTTAAAAACTGAAACTTTGCCAGCTCATAAAACGAGTTGATTCTATTGGCATAAGCGGTGTAAATGACAAAACCTGACAATACAAAAAACAAATCAACCATCATAAACCCACTACGAATAATTGATATGTTATGGATCATCGGGTTCCATGCTGGCACATGGTAAAGAACGACCAGTAAAGCAGCAATCCCGCGCAAGCTTTCTAACTGATCAATTTTTTTTATAGATTTATTCATTGATAACTTTTTGAATTAAACAAAAATCGAGACTGAACTAGTCCCTTTTTGATTTAACCCACTCTATTTGACGGTTAACGAAAAATTTGGCGTAAAGCTGAATTTTACTCAGTGCATATACGGGGGCGTATGTTAACAGCTCAAAGAAAGGCAAGATTTTTCTGCCATGCTTGAACCAGGAAATCATGACAAACAAAGCTAAAAGTAAAAACTGAATCACGCCATAGCCCCAAGGTAAATATGTCCCTGAAGCAAAAATAAGCCCTGCTGAAACAATCGCAAAAAAACCACTCAAAAGGAATAACAAAGCCACTGGCGGTACGCACAGATCTAGAGCCATGGAGATCATCTCAACATTACCTGTGCGCAAACCTTTAAATAGCAATGGCAAGCCTTCTTGAACGATCATGCCGATGTGACCATGCTCCCATCTTTTTCGTTGCGATGCAGCCCCTTCATCATTCATAGGGAACTCGCTCGTAACGTAGGCTTCTGGACAAAACTTAGGTGCTACATGCTGCACCGTTAAGTCTATCCCTAACTTCATATCCTCAACGATGTAACCTTTAGCCAGATTTGCACTTTTGACATGTTCCCATGGAAAAGCCATACCAGAACCCATTAATTGCATGGGCATGCCCAAACGATGAAAACCCAATGGTCGAGTCCAGCTCTTAACGACATAGGCAAATTCGGCCAACTTGGTTTTGACTGGTGAATTGGGTTTAGCTTGAATCAGATATAGTGCTTGCACTGAGCGCTTGCCGTTAACAACCGCCTGCACCAGAGCATTAATAGTATCAGGATAGACTAAACAATCCGCATCAAACACAATCATGACTTCTGGTGGATTATTGCGTAAATACTGAATGCCGAAATCTAATGCATAGCCTTTACCACGCAAGGTATCATGCGCTCTTTCAATAACTTCAGCCCCAAGGTCGCGAGCGATCTCTGCTGTGTTATCACTGCAATTGTCCGCAATAACAACAATTCTGGTGTTTGGAGTAGCTGCTTTTTTGATTGAGGCTAGAGTATCGCTTATACCAGCAGATTCGTTGTGCGCGGGAATCAGCAATGCGACTGATGCTGATTGTGCCTCGACCTTTTGATTGCGATAACCCGGAAGAACAGCCACCAAAATCTGCAAACAAAAGGTGAGTACGGGTATTGCCAATATAGCAAGCAAAACCAAAAAAAGTATTTCAGCAACAATCAGCATACAGTCAATTTCAATAAGATTAATTAGGCCCAAGGGCGAGAAATATTAATTCACACGTACCAATGTTCCGCTCACCTTAGAACTCACCCCAACCCCACTGGTAACGACGACATTAGAAATAACATCGTCTGCAGGCCACACAAACGTCTTAGATTGGCCATCAGAAAGGTCGTAAGTGTCTACCCTCGTACTATACTGTTTATTTTTGATAATCAATCTGAGTTTACCACCGCCAGTCGTGATTGCAGTCAGTTTGTATTTATCACCAGCCTTGGGCTTAGCCCATGTAACCTTGCTAAGCGAACGACCTGAAGGATTTGATTGAACAATATTCGTCGTGGTTGGACCGAAAACAACAGCCTGTTTCCAAGTATCAAATTTACCGGCAGATGGATCATTTGGTACACACGCTGCTCTTTGATAAACACACCAAGGCCCTCTTAAGGACAGAATATTTAAATTCTTTTCTGGGGTAAAAGGATTGCCGGATGCATCTACCCATGCTTTTGTTGAGGTGACCATACGCAACGATTGTCGAATTAGATGCAATTCATTCGCTGCTTTATAGTTATAACCATTCTTGTGTAGATTAAGACCTGAGCCATTTTCAACATAGATAATGAAAGGAGTACCGTCATTAGTATCAACGATATAAGCGCCATAAACCTTCAGTGTATTCACAATTTTAATAAGTTCTGGAGTCTTAATTTTTGAAACATCAAAGCTTTCTGGCAACATTACTAATGCGCCCTCTGGAATTTGACCTGTATTTTTGGCGCTGTATTGATCGGCGGATGTGGCTGGAAAAACATACGCAGGATCAGCTCCTGCACCGTTCAAAGCGAGAGACATTGCAAGTGCATGCGGATAAATGGGATCATTACTTGCAAACTCATTTTTGCGTATGATACCTGCACAAGCTCCAATACCAACCGCTCTAGCACCCTGGTAATAATGTGCTGGATCTGCCCAGCCAGTTCCGTCAATCGGTGACCATGCATAAAGGTTTGCAGTCCATTCACCATTTGTGTTTTTTAATTTCCAAAACGAATGAATCACTCCGCTTGCAACATCGTAGATGTCCGCATGCCCATCTCCACCCGATGCTGGAACCAAATCAGCAGGCCAATGCGCAATCTCAATTTTGGGCTGATTTGTCTCAGCATCAGCATCATAAACACCTTTTTGACCAGGATTTGGTTTAACTACAACTGGTCCGCTTGTTTCGTCAGCAAAAAAACATCCAGAGGAAAGTATCCCCTCGTGAATATTAGGGTTATATTTTGACGTTGGAATTACGAAGTCTGAAAAACTTGGGGAAACTGGCCTACTTTTCCATAACGAATTTACAGCAAATGGCTTGATATAACGTTCAGCATCTCCTGCATTTACATTTGAATTAAAAGCAATTAAAGCAAGCCAAGGCAACGCAATAAAACTAATTTTATTAAAGGCTTTCATCATTTATTCCTTTGTAGTAACACTTTGATTTAAATGATCAGCAAGCCGCAAGGCCAAAGCGACAATCGTTAATGTCGGGTTGGCATGGCTATTGGTGGTAAATACTGATGCGCTGGCTACATACAGGTTTTTAACGCCATGCACTTTGCAATTCACATCAACCACACTGTCATTTGGAGCGGTTCCCATACGGGTTGTTCCCATATGATGGCCGCCAACTGGTAAAGCGTTCTCCATTGCCTTTTGTAACTCTTCAGGCTTAAATTCAAGCCTGCAAGCTTTTGTTTTCTCAAATTGTATTTTTAGTAAGTTAAAAGATTTAATACCGGAAGCAATATCCTGTGCAGTCAACTTCCAATGCACTCGCACTCTGCGCATGCCAAAACGGTCGCGCGTATCCAATAGTTCAATTCGGTTATTAACGTCTGAGACCTGCTCGCTGTTGAACTCTATCGGATAGGTACCGTTGCGGTTAGCAACTAGCGTGTATGGAATACGACGCTTGGCAAGTTTAATTTTAAACAGCCAGTTAAAGGCAAAGCCAATGACCGAACCAACATCCAACACTACATTAAGTAGGTGTTTAAATGATTGACCTCTAACAGGCGTTTGGTTCACGCCATGATTCAGAATCGCCTGATATTCAGCCTTGAGAATCGACTTGGCAAGATAGATAGTTGACATCACGCCACTGCCGTGCGAAGGGTCCGCATAAGCCGGAAAGTGCAAGCGAAATGCAGAGTTAAGTAAACCATGCTGCGCCTGGAAAGCTGCAGAAAATTGAAGTTTACGCCTGGCGTAGATGCCCTCAACTGTTTTCTGAAAGTCAAAAACAGGTAGCTCACCGCTAAACCGCAATGCACCAAAAATCAAGTCATAGTGACAAGCGTAGTATTTACCCAGACTATTATCTAGATAACTCCAGGCGGGGGTGATCTCTCTACTTGCTAACATCAGTCGCGTGGTTTCAATTCCGCCACCAGCTAACACGACTTGCTGCACTTTCACCTGTTGTGCCTGGTTGCCGTCATGTAGGGTCACAGAAGTAACAGTATCTCCCTCTGTGTTAGTGTTAAGCCCGATACATCGCGTACGCAACAACACATAAACATTACTTGAATCAGTCAGCTCACGACGAAACTTTTGACCAAAATCTGTTGGCAGGCTGTAGCGTTCAATATACTCATTAAGGTCAGGCGACAATAGTGGCGCCTCACTGAAAATAGGTTTCGTATTCGGGCCAAATGATGAAATCGCAAAATCGTTCTCACCTGCATCACAATAATCTAAGGCTTGAGAATAATAGTTTGCAATTGTATTGGCGCCCTCTGGCCACCCACTTTCGGGCACATGTGGCCTTTTTTCAAAGTCGTGACGGTCGAGTGGTACACAACGGCCGCCCCATAAATGGGTTGTACCACCAAAGCGTTGATACCTGAATTCTGTGGTTTTGGGGTGAGGCGCGGTGGCCTCACCAACATAGGCATCAACAACCTCTGGCGTTTCTTGCCAATCACCACCTTCAATCAATAATATTCGATGACCACTGCGTGAGAGTTTTACCGCAAGACTAATACCGGCCGCACCGGCGCCAATCACACAAATAGGGAAAGACTCTAGCTCAGATAGTTTAGTTTGATGAAGATAACCGATCATGTTAGTTTTGCACTTGTTCCCTGATCAGATGTTCAAGCTTGCCGACTTCAACTTTAAAGTTAAAGTTTTTCTCAACGGTGTTTCTGGCAGCTGAACGAACATTTTCACGTAATTCAGGATGTTGTATGTAACATAAAATGGCACTTTTTAAGGCCACCTCGTCTGACGGTGCAACAACCATGCCAGAAATGCCGTGCTCGATTAACTCAGTAACTCCACCTACGTTAGTGCCGATGACAGGCACACCACAAGCCATTGCCTCCATTAACGATACTGGAACGCCTTCAGCAAAACTTGGCAGAATAAATACATCGCTTTCTAGCAACGTATCGCGCACCGTTTCTTGGCTAGCAAAACCACCAAAGTGGACCATTTGTGTCAACCCATGTTGCTTTACCTCAGTTTCTAGAGCAGCACGTTCGGGACCATCGCCCAAAAGGGTCAGGTGAAAACGATGCCCCTCGTTTTTTAATGTAATCAAACTACGCAATAACACCGGTACCCCTTTTTCGGCAGCAAGCCTACCTACATATAGAAGCTTTACTGGAATCTCAGAGGTTGAATGCGATTTAAATGGACTATAAGGGTACTGATTCACATCCACCCCGCAATGAACAATCTTTAGTTTATGCCAGTCCTCAGCATCCGAAAAAAGCATCATTTGGCTGCGGCAATAATTACTGATGCAGACGATGAATTTTGCATACTTTACTTTTTCGCGTAGCGCCAGCAATGTAGGCTCAAAAAAGATATGCGGCCCATGAAATGTGATGCTGTAACCTACACCACTCAGTTGACTCGCAAGCATAGTAACCATACCACTGCTATCACCAAAGTGATTATGTAGGTGCTCTACTTTGTTTGTTTCAAGATAATTGGCAAGCAGTAAAGCCTCTTGAAAATAAAACAGCTGATAAATAGTCCCTTTGATGCCTGGCCGACGTGTTTTAAATGCTAATTTAAGTGTTTTTAAATATTTTGATGCTGAGCGTGCCAAGTAACTCAAATTAAGCTTAATAAGCTTTAGTGGGCTGGCAGGCAGAAAGTAAGTGGTTTGTTTACGCTCGTTTAGAATCAACGGACTGACATTGTTATTTCCTTCAGGTAGTCTGAGAGCACTAGTAAGTACATCAACACCAGATGCTCTTAACCCAATCACCTCTCGTTGGATAAAGGTATCTGTGGCGCGAGGGTAACTGCTAGTAAAGTAAGAAATTTGCATATTCGGGGACTTAAGATTTAATTTTTTGTATATTATCGAACTGTTTTCTTTCAGCATTCAGTCCGACAGCAGATATCGCTAAACCTAACGTAAACCAGAGATACCAGTCAAACACCAAATAGTCGAGTAAGTTATCTGCATATCCCATGAAAACAAATTGAAGCAAGATAATTGTTACAGTAAATATCAAGAATTTATTAAGTTTATAGAGACTCGAAAGTTTTTTAAAAACTTGGAATATCAAATACAAGAAAGAAAGAAAGCCTAAAATACCAAGTTCGAAAAATAACTGGACATAAATGTTATGTGCGTTGATTTCAAAGTCTTGCATCTGGAATGCATTCGCCATTCCGAAGCTAGTAGAAAAATGGGTAAAGCTGTACAACCCATATCCTGTGAGGTAGTGGGAGGATGACATCCAACCAATACTGTCAGACCAAATTTTCAGCCTCCATGCATAAGAATTCAAATGTCCATAGCCACTTGCGGCTAGACTATTATCTTTCGTTAGATCGAGGATGCGGTCTTGAACATCTGGTATTAGTAATGCAAGGAAAGGAGCTACAATTATTAGCAGAAGATACTTTCTGTCATGCAAGAAAGCATAAAGAAAGAAGAATAAATAACAAGTGACCCAACCCGATCGCGTTTTTGTCAAAATAAGCATACCCAAAAGCAAGAGTATATATATAGGTATTAATCGACTTAGCCCTTTACCGATGTAAGTTATTTTTGATTTGTAGATATAAAAGCACACTGTAATAATTAATACTAAGTATGGTGCAAAAGGGTTGGGATGGGGGAAAGTACTACGCATGCGAAAGCCCTCTCCCAGATACATTCCGTACCCACGTCCCCCAAAAATCATACACAGAAGACCGTATGTGACTGGAATAACTGACGATAAAGCAACTGCTGTAATCCATCTATCAAAATCATGCTGAGTTTTGACAAGTCTCAAGCCGAGTAAAAACATAGAGGCATAAGAGACATATATTAGGAAAACTTTTATGCTTTGAGTAAGGGCTGGTGAATATATTAAAGATATTAAGGATAATGTGAGAAATATTATCCATGCTTTCATAATACCCTTAACATCAGGTAAGTTACCGTTTGATTTCTCAAAGATGGTTAAAATTGCAATAAATATAACCAGCGCATTCAGAACGCCACCAATACCAAAATTGCCAAGCTTAATGGAGTTAAACACTACATCTAATGATGATCTAGTAATGATTACAAGTAAAAAAAAGAAGTATCTATCAAATGTAAAAATCAAACCAATTAGAATAGCCAACGGCAAGCTCAGTAGGTATAGATATTGATCTCCAACTAGCTGAGTGATGAACAGAGACACTAAACCAAAAAAAATTGCAGAAAATGAAGCCAGCAATAAAAAAATGATTTTAGGTTTAATAACATTAATGTTGGGCACGTTTTGACCTGAATAAAATTAAGTATGTTAAAGATAATGCTTCTTTTATTAAACTACCTAGTCGCAAGGAGTTTATAAAAAACGATACCTCAAAAAATGCTTCAATGTGCTGAGATTGAAAGCCAGAATAAACGTGTCTTCAAACAAAATCGTAAGTTCAGAGACTATTGAAAATAGCATCACTAACAAAAACAGAGGCTTTTAAACCTAAATGCCCATAATCAAAAGTTGTTAGCTCTTCACCAGCTCCGTCATCAATAAAAGTCATACACCCCAATAATTCATCACATAAAATATCAATTAATGAAATGTAATGAATATTTGTTTGTTTCGAATATTTATGTTTTAAATCTTCATCAACTTTTATCAAGTCACTATTCAAAACTTGTTTATTAAGATACTTTGGAATAGATTTTATATCCGGGTATTGCTTCGCTAGGTATCGATAAAGGTATTGATGCCACTGAGGAGCAGGGCCAATAAGGACAACTTTTCGCACACCGATATTTTGAAGCCAATTTGCAATTAAATTCCAATCTGTCTGATCATGTAAATCCTTTTGAGCAATAATTACCATTTCTGGTTTAAGGATTTTAATATGATTCAAAGCTTTCAAATTTGACAGTTTGCAATTTAGAGTTTCAAGGTTCCCACCATTTTCTAAGAATGGCCGGCAACCAGATGAAGTTAACTGATTCAGCTGGTATTTATCTCCAAAACTTTTATGCAGTCCATAATAAAGTTGAAATGCGTGAGAGTCACCCCAAAGCAATATCCCTACCTTTTTATTCTTTTCAACACATTCTTCTTTAATTTCATCAACGAGAACACCTTTGTAGTCAATAAAGCCGCAATGTGTCCTATTTTTGACTGTCCATTCGTTCAATGTGACATAGTTCTTATGATTTGATACGAATATATCACTAATTGTTTTACTACTCTTTTGTAATTGAAAGTATGAGAAAGCTGAATAAACGCCTAGAAGAAACAATGCAAAAAAGAGAATTAAGGATTTCTTAGTATTTACAACTTTGTATCGCAAAGGATTTTCAACACAATAATAGGTGGTGATCGCTAAAATGATACTTACAAAAATCAGACCTAATTTTATATTTTTGTCCATAAGATAGCCATAATGAATATGACCAAATGCGAGTATAGGCCAATGCCATAAATAAAGTGGGTAACTGATTAGCCCTATGAAAACTAAAAATTTATTTCCTAGTAGCCACTTACCGATGTTATTGCTACCACTATATAAAATAATAAGTCCGGATCCTAAAACTGGAAAAATAGCCAGCCAGCCAGGAAAAGAATCAGTTGACTTGATAAACATACCACTACAAAAAATAACAGTAACACCTAAGAGTGTCATGAGATTGCTGTAAAAAGGAGTGCTAGTTCGTCCTGTTATTTGCCCCCCAAGATTATTTAAAAATAATGCACACAAAGATCCGAAACCTAACTCCCAAAGCCTAGTGAATGGCATATAGAAAACATTTGATTGGTATGTAGATACAAAAAATAGATTTAATAAAAAAGACGTGACTAAAAAAAATGAGATCGTCTTTAGAGAGAAATAAAAGCTTTTGGGAGCAATTAGAATTAATAATAATGGCCAGAAAATGTAAAACTGCTCCTCTACACCTAACGACCATAAATGTAATAAAGGATGATTTTCTGCGCTGTTGTCGAAATAATTAAGGGTATTTAAAAAATATATATTAGCCAAAAAGATAGTTGAAAAAAATACTGACAAATTGAAGTCTGCAATTTCTGCCTTAAACAAAACTGCTTTAGAAATTAAAATACTAACCAATAAGACAAAAATTAATGCCGGATAAATTCGATTAATACGTTTTTTGTAGAAAGCTAGTATTGAAAATTTTCCAGCGGCTATTTCTTTGAAAATAATGCTTGAAATAAGATAACCAGAAATAACGAAAAAAACATCTACTCCAATAAAGCCTCCAGTAAATTTCTGAGGGAACGCGTGAAAAACTACAACAAACAATATTGCAATAGCTCTTAACCCGTCAATTTCGGGTCTGTAAAATCCATTTTTAAATACATTATTATTATTGTCAGGTATTGCCATAAATATATTTGATTGTCTAAAGTTTTTTCAAAATTACATGATTTAAACAGAAAATTAAAATCTTATCTTCGAAATGTAGAGATTAGAAGTTGAATAATTCCTTTGGGCCAAAAACCAAACTTAATAAACTTTAGCCAATCTGAAAAACTTGGCCTGTTATTATAATAACGAGAGAACATTTGCAAAAATAATTGTTGAGCATTTCGCTTTGAATCCTGACAATGCTTACTCACAAAACGACTATATGCTTGCTGTAGACGTACTCTAGATTTAATAGAGATTCGGTCGCCTCTCGGTGTATCATCCATAATCTGTGTTGGAATATCGAGCAGAGATGCTCTGCCGAATTTTTTTAAAACTCGAAAAAAGAATTCCATATCTTGCCAAGCCGGCATAGCTTCATCGAACAACCCAGCCTCAATAAAAGTGCTCTTAGGCGCAAAAATCTGATTTCCTAAATGATTAAACTCAAATAGTTGATCATAACTTACGTTGCCCAATTTCTTCGATTGCGCAACTTGTTTGCCATCTCTATAAATTAAATCAGGCGTGTAAATACATGATGGGTGAATAGAATGTGTCTCTAAAAGTTGCCAATAGTCCAGCATTAATGCAAGTCGATTCGGCAAAAACTCGTCGTCGTCGTCCAACCCAGTGATGAATTCACCGGTGGCACTCTTAATAGCCAAATTTCGCGCGGCAGGCGCACCTTCAGACTGGGGTTTGATGAAAAATTTCAAGCGCGGATCAACCGTTGATTTTTGCTTTAGATATTCTTCGGTATCATCGGTTGAGCCATCGCTAACGACAATCACCTCAACATCCTGATGTGTTTGGTTGAGTACTGAATCAACCGCTTTTTCTAATGCCTGTCTTCTATTTTTGGTTGGAATGTAAACAGAAATTCTCATGGTCGATTCAATTCTTTCTACTAAAAACTTTACCCAAATAAGTCTTAATCAATGCCGGAAACAATAAGTAAGAAACTAGCAAATAGACGATTACGCCAAACAAAGTCGCCAGCATAAAGCTTGTCAATAAATCTAGAGTGCTATTCATCTTTATAAAGCTATAACGCGTTGACACGCACATAATCAATGCCACTAGTGCTGGTTTCCAAACGGACTTTAATAAATCAAGTGGGGTGCATCTCACCAGTTGTCCAGCACAAACGAGTAAAGGGATACCGGTTAACACGCTGGCATAAAAATACCACTCTGCCACGCTATTTACGCCTTTTGCCGCGCCTATGTAGTAAGCCACAACATGCACCAAGGCACTTGCAAGTGAAAGCCACATGAGTTGACGGGTTTTTCCTTGGGCCATAAAGACGGTACCTGTGGTGCTAGAGATGGATTGCATGAACCCGACGGGCGTAAGCCATGCCAATACACTTGCTACTTGTATCCATTGATGACCGAAAGCGATTTCTACAAATGGCTCTCGTAATGCAAAAATACCAGCCATAAGAGGCGCAGTTAAAAACGCTATAAATCCTATGGTTTTGAGGTAAAGCTTGCCCATTTCGTCGAGCGCATTTTGTTGGCGACTCATCACGGGAAACAGCGCACGCGATGAGGCCCAAGTGATATTTTGTACTGGTAGCAGCATGACTTTATAGGCCATTGAGTAGATACCCAGCGATGCTGCGCCAAGTACACGCCCGATGACCATGCTGTCAGCATTTCTAAAAAAATAAGTAATCAGTTGAAATGCTGTCATATGCCCTGTAAACGGTAACAGTGATTTCAGCTCGTCCCAACTTGGCTTCCCTTTGGGCCTCCAATTAGATACTAGCCATAGCTGTATTGAGGAGAGTAATGCCATCAATATGGCCTGTAGCACCAAGCTGTAAACACCTGCGCCGTAGAGTGCTGCAATGACTGCAACAATCATGGCTATTAAGGAAGAGATTACCTCAATAAAAGCAAGTTTTTTAAACTTGGACTCTCTTTCAAGCAACGCCTGGTGCGATATTGATGAACTTGAAATCGGAAATATTAGTGCGAGGATCACTAGAATAGTTATCAGCTCATCATGCTTGAAGTAATCTGCGATGAGTGGCGAACCGACTGCAATCCCTAAGGCGATCGTTATTCCGACGATCAAGTTAAACCAAAACACAGTGTTGACTGTGTGATGTGTTAGTTCTTCTTTTTGAATGATAGCCGCAGATGTTCCCTGATCCCTTATTAAGAGTGCCAGGTTAGTCACAACGGTGGCCATTGCCATCAGGCCATAGTCACTGGGTGGCAGTATTCTTGCTAATACAAATATATTAGCAAGTTGCGAAGTAATTCTAGCTATCTGGGAAACTGCAACCCATTTAGCGTTTGAAACAGCAGACATTGAGTACCAGTCTTGTATCTAATTTGGTAAGAGTAGACCTGGCGCATTGACTTCTACCACGCTGGCAAACTCTGAAAGAAACTTTTCATGTAACTCATAAGCGTCTTTGGCTTTGGACTCGTCTGGAATCACGGTTGATACGCGCACTAATATACCGTCGTCTAAGCGTCCTTTGAGCAGGCCATCTTCAATAATTTTTAAACGCATTTGCACGCCTGAGGTCATGGTGCGGTCACCGACACGAATCCAGTAGCTGACCGCTTCAAGATGATTCTGGCCATAATACAACTGACGTTTACCTATCACAGGTGCTGTGCTGTTTAGTGTCTCAAAAGTGACAGTTTGCGTTTTTTGTAGCTGATAGCCTTGGGCTGGATAGCAAATATCAGGCTGGTGCATTTTCACATCTTGCCGCTGCTCTCTCGCGTAAGCCAGCGCAACCATGACTTGATGGCCCTCAGCGTCAGCGTATGTACGCATTAAAGTATCGTCGTATAACTGATTAACCAGACTTTTTTCATCACTCACCATGCTGACTTGTGGAGTTGATTGCTGCACTTCTACCCACCCATTGATCACACGCGGGATGGTTTGCTCGAAGTTACTCTCATTTTTAGCATAGTGTGCCCGTGGCTTAAGTGCTGTCGCCAACCCCAAAAACATAATGCTCACGAGTAACAGCTGTAAGCCGGTAGAGAGTTTCACGTGAGGCAGTTTGAGGTATAAGTCTTTCATCATGGACACTAATCTTGGCTGAGTAAGCTTTTAATATTAAATTTTTCGGCAACTTTTTGAATCACTGAGTCAATGACGATAATCAAAATGAGTGCTGTCAGAAAAAGCACCATCCCCGAGAAATTATGTAAGAAACCCTGCCCTGCTTCATCACCCATATGGTAAGTAATCAATGCCAGCGTGCACACTCTCAGCACATTAGAAATAAAAGAAACTGGCACAATCAGCACTGCTAGTAACACATTACGCCAGAAGGCCTGGTGATTAATGACATTGATATATAACAAGCCAATGGCTTCTAGTGTAAATAGAGAGTTCAACCCAGCACAGGCATCAGCCACCAGTAATTTATATTGTCCAATTTGCAGGATTACGCCTGACCGAGCGATTGGGTAATCCAATGCGTATAACAAGTGGTCGGCTGCAAAGGAGACGGCAATTTTCATTGGCTGTGTCAGCGTATCAATGACAGACGCTGGCCAAGGAATCAAAAAGATGAAAAAGAACAAGGCAAACCAATATTTAAGCGCTATTTTAGCGCCGAACAAGATACATATCAGGCCGCATAGTATAAACACCAGCGACAGAATAGAGATGATGTATACGCTTTGCGAATAACCAACCAGGTATAAAGTGGCGCCAATTAAAATGAGTGGCCAACCAAGCGCCGGAACAGGCTTGAATATTTGTGGTTTTTCTAGAATTTGCTTGGTTTTAAAATAAAAAAACCAGATACCAATACCCAGTACGATTGGGCCATGCGATTGAGTGTCGGTATTCCAGACAGTCACAAACAAGTCATGGAACACCGGGGTAAACAGGATCAGAATCGATAGCAATATAGCGATGTAGCCATAAAGCTTTTGAGTCGACCCTGGCATCTTTATGACTGGTGACGCAACCATGCTAGCCAGCATTCAACGCAATTTGAACATCAATGCCTAAGCTACGACAAGCTTCGTAAGCTTCTTGGGTATCTTTTAGAGTCGTTTTGTTTTGTAGTGTTGAAATCAGAACGCCACCAACTTTTTTGGCGACAATCTGCGCATCGGATGACTGTAGGAGCGGAGATGTATCAACAATGATGGCATCGTAGTGTTCGGCAAAAGTGTTCAGCAGTTCGTTTAAAGCCTCTTTATTGAGTAACTCTTGCGGGTTTGGTGGCGTGGCGCCTGCAGTCAAAATGCTCAAGTTTAATAATGAAGGAATTCTAACTACAACGTCTGTCGAGGCTCTACCAACCAGAATATCCGAGAGGCCATGGTGGTTATTGAGCTTAAAAAGCTTATGTTGCGATGGATCGCGCAAATTTGCATCGATTAACAACGTACGCTCGCCTAATTGAGAGAATACCACTGCCAAATTGGATGCTAACAAACTAGCGCCATCAGCTTCTCTTGCCGATGACACAGCGATCGTTTTAAATCCGCGCTCAAACCAACGCAAAATCAACTGTGTCCGTAATGAACGTAGCGATTCAACCTGTTTTGAAAATGGATCAAATGCGGCAATGAGTCCAGTATTAAACGATGCTTTATCTGGTGTGATGTAAGGATAATCAAACTGATAAGACAAGGCCTGATTAATATCCTCCATGGTAACAAAGCCAAGTGCTAATGCCGCCTCACCGAACCGCATAGACTTTTCTTTTTGAAACTTAAGAATTCGCTCAGCATCTTTATCTGTAATTTTGCCCATATCAAGCAACAGGTGACCGATGCTGGAAGAAACCGTTTTCAAGGGCGTTTTGTTATCTGTTTCAATAATATTCATACGCAATCACTTTTTGCCTGATAAATTGTTTTCTAAAGAGGGCCGCTGCAACACTAGACAGATTTGAGGCTATATTCAAATACTGGAATTTCAGCCAATGCAAGAATGTCGTCTTTGCTACGAATTCGACGGTCAAGCATCTCTGCAAGCAAGGCGAACAAACAACCAAGCAAAGCACCAATAAACAGCGAAAATGGAGCAATGAGCAATAAACTTGGATTGCTTGGCTCCAATGGCGGTACAGCCGTTTCAAGGATTGAAATATCACCTTGAGTAGATTGACCTTCCAATGCAGTCTGGCTAAAACGATTGTTGACTGATTCAAGTGCATTTTGGGCAATCTGCACTTCTTTTTCTAAAATAGAAAAATCTGATCTGAATCTATTAAGATCAAGTACCTTTTGCTTTTGCTTTTCAAGTTGAAACTTAAGGTCGCTCAATCGTTGTGAGTTAATATTGGCGCTATTACCCAAACTCACTACGGTACGATCAATTTCTGTATTCAGCTGACTTTTGATTTTATTGACTTCGGCTTCGGCTGCAATGTACATAGGGTGATTCTTACTATATCTCTGCCCCATTTCGGCCAGTTTGGATTCGGCAGTAATCAGGCTCATACGCATGTTTTGAATCACCGGATTTTGCGCCACGTCGGGTGAGTCACTCATGTTTTTTGAAGCATCATTACGACGAGAATTCGCATCAATAGATTGAGACTGTGCCATGCTGTACTGCGTTGACAAATCTCTTAACTTCGAGCTTTCAACATCAAATGAATCTTGAATACTGGTTAACCCGTGCTTTTGCTGATATTCAGCAAGTCTGTCTTGTGCTTTTTGGACGTTTTCACGTAATACTTTAGTTTGCTCTGCAAGGTATTGCGATGCCTTGATAGCAGGGTCAATTTTGAGTTTCAGACTCAAATTAATGTAAGACTCGGCAAAGGCATTGGCCATCGTCGCAGCAAATACAGGATCAACACCTTTGTAACCAATAGTGATTACACTACTTTCTTTGGATGGCAAGATTGATAGCTTTTGTTGCAACAAATCCGCCAGCCATTCATTAATATCCGCCTGCTTACCTGCTGTAGCATGTTCAAACTGCTCCTGCAGCGACTTCACTTCAGCCAAATGTAATCTTTTAATGACATCCAAAGTCACATTTTTACTCTGAATAATATCGACCTGAGTTGCCATGTAGCCAGGCATTAACTGCGCTGGCATGGCCATGCCCGTCACAGGATCAACACCTTTGTAATTCAAGATAACTCTAGTTGCTGCTTTGTAGCTTTTGGGAAATAACAAACTGACAACACTTGCAGTCAGCAATGTGATGACCGATACCAGCAAAATCATTTTATAACGTGCCTTTAAGATCAGCACTAACTGAGTAAAATTCATGGTCAACCCTTTAAATTACAGCAAACTTTCTTCAATAAACAGCACATCTTCGTCTTGCAGAATAGCGGTCAGATCTGGCGTTTGCTTCACAACCATGCCTTCAGCATTCTTTCTATGCAACTTGACTGAGCGCTGTGTGCCGCGGATAGTCAAGCCACCCGCTTTAGCAATGGCCTGCATCACTGTCATATTTTTATCGATTTTATACATGCTGGGGCGCTGAACCTCACCGTACACATAAACCTGTGGTGCTTTTGGCACATAGATAACATCACCTGGTAACAAGTCTTTATTGAGGGCGCTTGCAGGTGATCTAAACAATTCGTCAATATTCACTTCTTGAGTCACGGCTGTGCCTGAACGTTGGGTTGTAAAAAAAAGTGTTTCGGCAGCTAACTCTGTAGAGCCGCCAGCCAAAGCAACAAAATCGCTGATTTTACGCAAACCACCTTGAATACCATATTTGCCCGGGCGTAACACTTGACCAGTGACAGCAACATCACGTGTGCTGACATAAATCGTTTCACCACCCAAAAGACGAATATCCTGATCATTTAAGTTACGACGCTCAATCACTTCATTTAAGTCATATTCACTGCGCTTATCACCTCTCACAACGGTAATAATTTCTGAAGCCTCAGAGGTTAAGCCCCCTGCTTCAGCCAACATGTCCTTGATATCGCTTGGTCTCGTAATTGGATAACGACCAGGTTTTAGTACTCCGCCTAGCACTGAAACTGTTTTACTCATAAACTCAAGGACTAACAAAGACACTTGAGGATTTGCAATAAAGCCGCCCCGCTTGAGTTGCTCCGCAATCCGCTTTTCACTCTCTATTGTTGTCAGGCCGCCTACTTTAACCTCCCCAATCAGCGGCATTGTCAGCACACCATCTTCTGACACACGCGTTTCTCGTGTTAAATCAGCATCACCATAGACAATCACTCTGACATAATCACCGGCACCCAGGGTGTAGTCAGCATGCGCTAGTGAACTTAATGTAAACATAAGTCCGACGACTAAATACTTTAAAAACTGTGTCATAAACGATGAACTCTTTTCGTGATTTGAATTTAACAATTTATTTATTACGGCAATTTTTACGCAAGGTTAATTGAGCGTTAAAAATTTAGTTTAATGAAACTGCATATCTACTTTGTCATTAAATACTTTAATCGTGGACAACTTCTGCAAGCGATTGATTTCTTTGTTAATAAACGCTTGTTTTTTTTGCTGACTTAACAATTTTCTAGCAACAGAAATTGACATCGTATTTGATGATGGCATATCTAATATAGTGTCGATTGATTTAACAACAACATTATGATCGTTATGCACAAACAATAAATCACCTTGTTTTAATTGACTCACTTTAGGCAGGATGTCTAGTGGCAGTCTGTCGGTTAAAAACTGGCTATTACTTTTATCATACACAATATTTTTTATACGAAGCTCTGTTTCAAGAGACTCAAGCGTTCTGATATTACGCTCCATTAATTTTACATCAAGTCGCAAATCATCATTCACAAACGCAATATCAACGGTTTTAAATAACTTGCGTTGTTTAAACATACCTGGATGGTTAGCAACAAACTCCTCAACCTCATCGTCAGAAACCGCTTCTAATTTCGCCAGTTTTTTTGCCAGATACGCCTCTGCATAAATCTGAGCTTTGGAGGACTCTATCGCCCGAATTACCTCAGGGGCTCGTTCCAAATTAAATTTTAACGCCTCTTGTACCAAAAGCTGCCTATCAACAAGACTTGCCAACATCTTCTTAGCGGCTTCAGCACCCTCTAAATTCGGTGAAACTTTTAACATCTCAATTTGCAACTGATCAACGGTGATCTCATCACCATTCACTTCGGCTAACACTTTAGATTCTAAATTGTCATTACCCATATGGCAGGCATTGAGCATTAACAGAACGAAAACCAACTTAGAAATCCGCAACATTCAATTACTCAAATAAAAGTCAGTATCATCAAATTTTCAAATCAACCATGAGACTGGTGGTGACATCATCGTAATCAAAAGGGTTGTAGGTAGCACCGCTTGCATTTCTTTTTGACTTGATGGAGCTCAAAGTAAAGCCAATGCTTGGCATAGGCCGCCAGGAAGCAGAAGCAGAAATACTTTGTTCATCATCGCTTCTGGCTGGTTCACCGGCCTTGACGGCTAGCTTGAAGTCTCGTTGAGCTACTCTCCCGTTTAATAGAAAGGTGAGCTTATCCGAATACAAATAACTTAATCCCAAACTGGCAGAGTCAGTGAGGCTATATGTACTGTAATTTGTCTCAAACGGGCTTGCAGTCCGAGCTAAATCTAGGTTCGCTCTGATTTTACCAGTCAAAAGCAGCTCGTACTTAATGTAACCAATCCAGGCATCATAATTTCTAATAGTGAAATTATCGTACTCACGAGACAAGTATGCCATCTTGGTACTCAGTTTACTTTTACCGGTCGGTTTTAAAACAAAATCAAACTCGTACTCATCTTCACTAAACCCATTATCGAAAACAGCACCGGGGTTTAGCGCACGTTGAAACTGACCATTACGTTTATGCCCTAAAAAAGTCAGATTACTGCCTGAAGAGAAATTATAACGAGCACCATAATCGAAGGCGGTAGAATTGTATTCGGCAACCGCATTAAAGGTTTGACTGTTTTTTACAGCTGTTTCGGTCAAGCCTGCAATAAGTGCCCATACTTTATAGGGTGAATACTCTGCTCTAAATTGATTAACATCTATGGTTCTGATGTTTTGTGTCGCTAGCCGAAAGTCGCTAAACCCATTTAACGTTTTATTTTGACTGGAAGACAATGTGCCCGTTAGTGACGGTGTCAGCGACCATAACCACTTAGCGTCATAATTAAGCGCCTCAAAATTTAAAAAATCATTAGTCTGATATTTATAGTCTACGTATGAAACATCCACAATAAACCGTTGAAGTGAGTATGTTTTATCAAGCTTTACGCCTGCAGTTGAAGTTGTAATCTGGTCAGACGTTTGATTATTTTTGACTCTAAATAAGTTGTCATCATAGGCGCGATTGATTGAAGCGCTAAATTGAACAGTATCGTACTCATCTGCAATCACACCAAACGGTAAAGCACTGAGGGTGATCGCAAGCCAACAGCGGATAGGTCGGTGAATGTTTATTTTTGGGGATTGCTTGCGAGATGACATGTATTTTAAGCAATAAAAATATGATGTTTGATTTACATTCTAACCTGTAAACATGGATTTATTACTACCAAAATTTAACTTTTTACTGGATGTAATCATAATTATTTAACCAGCGCCGCAGTTTACGCTAACTTAAAGATGCTTTTGTGACAGATCGACTCTCTGCAGACTGCCACGCGCTGATTGCTGTTGAGCATTAATTTGGTTAAACTCGACACGTATGTAGAAATAAGTCATCTATGAAAAAAACTATCAAACCGCCCATCAGAACCATCTCCGGATTATCTTCCGGGCCGAGAAGCCCGCTTTATTTCATAGAGTCCATTGTTGAGCCCCTCGTTTTAGTGTTTTTTATGTGGGGCATTTTCATTTATTTCGAAGATAGAATTCCTATCTCCATCTTTTTTACCTCTATCCTTTTATTTTCAGTCACGTTTCCTAGTGGTGCCAAGATTCGTTTAGGTTTTTGGAAAATGGCGCGTGATGTTATTTTTCAGTGGATATTACTGGCTGGTATGGTGCTGATTTTTGCCCGCATTACTGGCTACATTACGCTGTATACACCAGAAATCATTTATGCCTGGCTCATTGGTACGCCGATTGCGCAAATTTTAGCGTTAACCGCGCTCAAAGAACTGTCACCTGTTTTTATCAACTTGCAAGGGCCGATTAAAAACGCAGTGATTATCGGCCTGAATGAACAAGGCCTTGCTGTGGCAAATAACTTGCTCGCCGATGAGTACAGCCGAGTTTCAGTATTGGGTTTCTTTGAAGATCGTGCACCGGAGCGCGCACCACAAGATCACGGTTTTGAAATTTTAGGCGCATTAACAGATATTCCGGCTTACTGCAAAGACCATCAAATTCATACTATTTATATTGCGTTGCCAATGTCCAGCCATCCCCGCATTTTAAAATTACTGGATGACTTGAAAGACACGACAGCCTCTATCTACTTTGTGCCGGATATCTTTGTCACTGACTTGATTCAAGGCCGCGTCTCTGATGTGAACGGTATTCCAGTAGTGTCAGTGTGTGAAACGCCTTTTACTGGCGTTGATGGTCTGATTAAGCGCACTGCCGATGTTTTGTTCTCATTGTTTGTGCTAATTTTGATTTCGCCAATTTTACTGGGTATCGCTGCTGCGGTGAAACTCACCTCCCCTGGCCCCATTATTTTCAAACAGCGTCGCTACGGCCTGGATGGTCAGCAGATTCTGGTTTATAAATTCCGCTCGATGACGGTGACTGAAGATGGCGGCACGGTGACGCAAGCGACCAGAAATGATCAGCGCATTACGCCTTTGGGTGCTTTCTTACGCAAATCGTCATTGGATGAACTGCCGCAGTTTATTAATGTGCTGCAAGGCCGCATGAGCGTGGTTGGCCCACGTCCGCACGCTGTGGCCCACAACGAGGAATACCGCAAGTTGATTAAAGGCTATATGGTACGTCACAAGGTGAAGCCTGGTATTACCGGCTGGGCGCAGGTCAATGGCTTCCGTGGTGAAACTGACACGCTGGAAAAAATGGAACAACGCGTGCATTACGACCTGGAGTATTTGCGCAACTGGAGCCCACGCTTGGATATGTTGATTGTGGCCAAAACGGCCTGGTTAACAATTGTTGGTCAGGATGGCGCTTATTAATAGCAGCGCACATGAGCATGCAGTTATAAAAAAACCGGACCATGTCCGGTTTTTTTATAACTGCGCGTGGTGTTGAATGAGGTGGACTGCCTCACCCACCCAATCCGTGCGTAAGCAATCCAACGCATGCACATCGTCCATGCCGCGCAGCCAGGTGAGCTGGCGTTTGGCGAGCTGACGCGTCGCGTAGACACCATGTTCGCCCAGGGTGGGCAAATCGATCTCGCCATGCAGATGTTGCAGGGCCTGGCGGTAACCAACGCAGCGCATGCTGGGGCTATCGGCGGTCAACTGCGGATACTCAATCAATAACCTTTTCACCTCATCAATAAAACCGTGTTGGAGCATGAGTTTAAAGCGCTCGGCTATGCGTTGATGCAAGACGCTGCGGTCGCTTGGCATGAGGGCGAGTTTAAGAATACTGAACGGTAGTGAGACTTTTTGCGATTGTGCGCGTAACTCGCTCATGGGTTTGCCGCTGATGCGGTAGACCTCTAATGCGCGCTCAATGCGCTGGGAGTCGGTGGTGTGTATCTTGGCGGCCACGGTGGGGTCTATGCTGGCTAATTGCGCATGTATGGCAGGCCAGCCGAATGTATTCGCCTCGGCTTCAATTTGGGCGCGGATGGCGGTATCGGCTTCTGGTAGATCACTCAGGCCATGCTGCAAAGCATTGAAGTACAGCATGGTGCCACCGACCAGCACCGGGATGCGGCCATTGGCGGTTGCTGTATGCATTAATGCCAGGGCATCTTTGGCAAATTGTGCCGCGGAATATTGCTCTAGCGGTGAAATCAGGTCTATTAAGTGATGGGGTGCCTGACGTAAGGTGTCGGCATCAGGCTTGGCGGTGCCGATGTCCATGCCACGATAGACCAGCGCTGAGTCGACGCTGATAATGTCGACCGGAAAGCGCTGGGCTAAGGCAATGGTAGCCGCCGTTTTGCCGCTGGCCGTGGGACCCATTAAAAAGATCGCTGGCGGCAAGCCAGCACCACTACTGATACTCATACTATTGCAGCTAAACTAACTCAGAATCATTTATCAGGCAGGCTTTGTTGCGTCGTACTTGACGTAGCTAAAGCGCAAATCATCCTGCGGTGTACCCTCTAATGCCGAGCCAGCTTGTAACTGTGGCTGCCATTGCACGACTTCTTCAATTTTGCGTGCAAGCTCGATGTCTTTCATGGTGATGCCTTTGGCGCTATGCGTGCACAATTTGACGATCACAAAGGCATAAGAGACGGTGAGGTCAGGATGATGCCAAGCTGCCTCGGCCAGATGACCAACGGTGTTGACGACCATCAGCGTGCCTTTCCAGCTATTGGTTTTATATTTACGGCGGATCCAGCCGTCCTCATACACCCAATGCGGTAAAGACTCGGAAAAGTGCTGTTGAATTTGCTGTTCGGTAAGTACCTGGTCGGTCATGATGCCCTCCTGACGATATAGGCTGCTAAAGCGTGACAGTATACCTCAGCTAAACAGTGTGCTTAAGCAAATGCTGCAGGAAGGCTGTTGCTCAACGATGTCAGCATGGCGGTCATCACCGTGAGGTCGGCACTGGTGCCTGGGTTAATCCCTGCCTGCTTGAGTGACTGATCCCATTTGAGCAACTCGGGCAGGTAGTGCTTGGGATTTTCTTGGGCGATAAACGCCTGAAAATGTACGCTGGCGGCCTGCTGTATCTCTGCCGCCTTGGCCTCGCCGTATTTTCTGGCAATGTGACTGTCAGGTACAGTCGATAGCCAGTGCAAATACACAGCCGTTAGTGCCCAGGCGGGCCGTTGCCAGCGCTGATCACAAGCTTGGTAGAGCGGCATGGCGACCGAAAAAATATTGGCATAACCATCTACATACTGGCGCGCGACCATATCATGCGTGCTTGCTATTTGCATCGCAGCTAGCAAGGTAATTTGTGGCACCTGTGTCACATCATGCTCGTCACGCTGCCCCATGCCTGCCGGGCTGACCAGGCGGATGCCCGCATATACTTGCGCAGCATCGTCCACTGTGGTGTGTTGCAACACTTGCTGCAAACCCGCTTTAAGTGACTGCTCAGGATATTGCAGGCAGGCTTGCACGACGGGCGCAGCCAGCAGAATCATGCCTAAATTGGTATTGCAACCCACCTTGGCATGCGTGGCTTGCAAGGCCTGCAAAATGCGTTGGCCTAGTGTGCGGCTGCCGAATAGCTGATCGTCACACAATGCAGGCGCCGAAACTTCTGCACTATGGATAAAGTCTTGCACAACCATGCCATGGCCATCCGCGAACACATGCACATTGCCTGGCTTAAGTGCTTCCAGCTCTGCCAGGCAGGCTTGTAAATACGCTGTTTGCAGCGCACTCATGCGTTTCCTTTCGCGTGATTCGCTAATTGCAGCAAGTCATCCACCAACACATCAGCAACTTCAAACTGGGTGATGCTTTGCAGGCCGCGCCAGGCCGGAATACTGTTCACCTCAATCACCCATAATTGGCCATGTTTATCGCGCATCACATCTACGCCGGCATAATCAATACCAATGGCTTGTGCGGCTTTAACGCCAATCTCTGCTACATCCACTTCATCACAGGCGCTGCAGCGTGCACCACGCGCCACGTTATGCAACCAGCTATCGCCTTGGCGCTTCATGACGGCAATCGGCTCACCGCGCACAACAAACACGCGGTAATCATGCTGATAAGGGCCGCAGTCTATTTTTTCTTGCAGATAATAGACGCCATCCACAAACGGATCATGCGGTAGTGCAAATTGTTCGCGCTGCTCAATTAAACGCACGCCTTTGCCTTGCGATCCAAACAGTGGCTTGATCACCAGTATTGTTCCAGCATCCAGCGCCTGCTGCATCAGTTCGTGCGCCACGCCACGATGCTCGCACACCCAGGTATCCGGCGTCGCCACGCCCTGCTCGGCCAGCAACTGGCTGGTGAGGCCTTTATCTACCGTGGTTTCAATTGCTCGCGCATGGTTATAAATGGTCATGCCCTGGCGTTGCAAGGTATGCAACAGATTCATACGAGTGATGATTTGCTGTGTCGTCCCCGCCGCCACACCGCGCACAAAAGCCATGGGAGCGGCTTGCGATAATCCGGGAATATGGACTTGTACTGATTGCTGGACGATGCTGACGTAGCAACTATCGAGTGACACCATTAAAGCTTGCCAGCCACGTCGCGCAAAAGCTTGCGCCAGACTTTGGCCGTGCCAGCCACCGGCCTGAGCAACTTCATCAGTAAAAATGGGAATCACTTGCATAAGACAATTTCTAAAAAATAACGCGGGAACATGGCATTGTATGCATGTAATCCCGCGTTTTAATTATTACAGTGAAGCTTTAAATTTATCCACCAAAGGATTGATTTAAAAGCTCTTCATTAAATTTTCCGGCAAAGAATGTTTTACCGGATTTAAGATTGGTCACGCTGACTTTAGCAGGCGAGAACAACATAGGATCAATCTGGTAAAAGTCCATATTCACTGCTTTAAACACTTCGGCAAATGGGCGGCCATAGTCTTTAGAGGCAGAAGAAGGTAATTGTGTTGCTAATTGTTCCGCAGCCGCGTCGTCCGCATTGACAAACAACTGCACAAAACCGCCAAATAAAATTGCATCATTGGTGCGGCCCATGCCCACAATAAAATCTGGCGAAGGTGCAGGCACTGGCGCAACACCATAGCCATCCACAATCGCATTTAAATCAAAGTGCAAGGTATGGCACTTGTGCAAAGCAACTTCCAGCACGCGCGCAGTCACCTGCAGTGAACCTGCCACGCTACGCGTCGGCGTTAAAATAAAGGTCAGCTTATTTGCGGGCAAACCGGTGTCTCTGGCGACTTTCTCAATCACTTGCACTGGCGGCACTTTATCAGTTTCCAGCACTAATACGGTTTGCTCACCTTTGTCGCTGTAGTTGATGTCTTTAAACACCTCTTCACGCTGGGCAATGGCGCGCGCCGGGCCACTACCGAGTGAAAAGAACTTTTCGTGTGACAAGGCCCAACCTGCATATTGGCTGCCCAAACAGGCGATCACCGGCTGTTTAGCGGTCACCACTACGCTCAGAGGCCAGTTGGCAAATTGTGGCACATGGCGCAAGGCCACGCTACCGAGTCCACCCATACAAATCTCAGAGATAATCCGGCCAGCTTCCAGGCCGCCTGGCACTTGAATCCCGGCATCAACAATGGTCGCGCCACTTTCGTGCGTAGACACGGCACAGCCCAACGCTGGTGCATTGGCAATCAGCTCAGCCACCAGTGGTGCGCTATATTGTTGTACGCTAATAGATGTTGAATTCGATGCTGTTACAGACATAAGTCCCCCATAATGTTTCTAATCGTGTTTTTTTATCCCGCAAAGCTAACAGCACTTCTTGGTCTGAATCCCCTTCTGCATACAAACTGCAGATGGGTTGCCCGGCGGCAATCGTGCCGCCACTAGGCCGATCTTCCAGCCAGTCTGGAAAAGTTAACTGACTGACCTCTATTTCTTGCCTTGCATACACAATGCAATGGCTGGCATAACCGCTTGGCGGCGACAACAAAGGCATCCTCTCATGCTGACAGTAGGCAATATGCGCTTGTATCAACGGCAAATCCGCATACAAACGCATGCTGGCACTGAGTCTGGGGTTCACCTCAATCACATGTAAGACATGCGCATGCCAAATGGCATCGATGCTGTTTATCCCAACCAGCCCTAATGCAGGCACTAGCGTCTGTAGCAGGTTGCTTGCGGCGCGATAAAGCGCATCATCATGCAATCGCGTGGCGCCGGCATAAGCATAGCCATCTGCATGTTGCCTGAGCGCATGCACGCCAATCAGGGTGACGGTCTGGCCATGTGCCAAAAACAGCAGGCCCACCGCTTGCCCAGGCTGGAATGCTTGCCAATAACCATCTGCCACGGTGTCGGTTACCAATTCCCAGTGTTGCACATGATGGCCACCGCACTGCCCTGCCTGCTTATACAGCCACGGCCCTGTCGATGGCCTGGTTTCAGCAATCGGCGGCGATGGCACTTGATGTGCATCGCAACAGGCTTTTAACCAGGGCGGGTGTTTAACGCGACTAACCGTTTCAGGCGTATTGCCAAGCAGCGTATAACGCGCAAACAAGGCGGCATAGCCAGCTTGATTCGCCTCAAAGCCAGAACCAACTAATACGGCATCTGGCGCAAACGCATCCAATACTTCAAACAGCGCGTCCAGGTGGTCGTCAGCATCCTGTTCGCAGAGGCCTGACCATCGATAAACCTGTTGTGCCGCTCGCCGTGTATCGGCATCAGCAAACGCATCTACCGCTAATACACTAAATCCCTCTTGTTGCGCGATCTGGCTGTAGATGCGCGCACTCTGTGACAACATCGCCAGCCGCAAGAATCACCTTATTCGACATGCGCACAGGCATATTCATACGCCTGGTGGTAATCAATATGCATCGGGCTTTCGCTTTGCAGCATTTGCTCCAGCAATTTGTTCTGTGTCACATATTTCAATTGACCAATCGCCAATGCACCAAACCCAGCCACTTGCGTACCTTCAATCAAGCCGCCATTAGAAAACGTATCTACGCCTTCAATGCCTGACGGCGGCACAGCGTTCACATCTGCCACAACTTTGAGTGTTTTGGAGTGGGCAAATTGAGCGACTTCGAGCACACGAATGCCGGCCGGTGTAGCACACAAGGCAACCGTTGCCTCATTTAAGACGGCAATTTTGGCCGCTTCAGTGCTGCCATCCACTACCTGCAAATTGACATCATAGCTAGAAGATAATTTATCAACATAAGCCTGCATGCTCTCTACCCCGGCATGCGCGACCATAAGCACCGTAGAGCCCTGACGAGCCGCAATTAAAGCTGCTGTGGAGCCTACCGTGCCACTGGCGCCAAAAATAGCGACTTTTTCCTTACCCAGGCCGCTGCCAGATTTTTGCAGATAAAAATCCACCTTGGCCAGCATAGCTGCAGCAGTAGTAAATGCGCCTGAAGGGTCAGAAAACGTATGGCATTCAAAAGGCTTAAACATGGCGCTACGCGCCTGTTTTTGCATTTCCAGTGCCACTTGAATATCGCGACCGCCAAAAAACAAGGCTTGTTGTTTCAGGCCGCTAGGGCTGCGGGAGAAGATCGCATCTTGTGTCAGCGCTACGATTTCGTTTAAGGTCACATCGGTATAAGAAATAATTTTTTCGTAGCCTGCATCAAAGGCCATATTCACATCAAATGGACTGGCATTCTTTGCGGCTGTAAACAAATGCATAATACTGGTTTTTTTCATTATTCCCCCCGGAACCGTTCGTTAATCAAACCTTTCATCAATATACACACTTCCAACGCAGTTCAAAATAAAGAGTAGACCGTGAAAATCATAACTTTTCAAAATTAACTTAAAAAGTTTTAATTTGCCACAGCATCTATCTTATCCCTCTATACTAATCTGCGCAGGCTGGTTGACCGCAGCCGTAACCACAAAACCCAGCGTCGGCTGCGAAGCATGGGTTTTAAGTAATTGCGTTTGTATAGCGACGGCCTCCGCCCGTGATGGGCACAACACGAACCCGGTCGGCCCCCACGAGGTTTGTCCAACACCGGTATACCCCTGCTGCTTTAACGCCTGCAAAATCCCAGCCACCGCCTTGCTGGCGTAAGGGCCGCCCTGCGCTGGCGCAAAATAATCTGCGTTATAGGTTTGCAAATCACCCATAAACAGGCTGAATGCGGTGAAGTCTTGCTCAATGAGGGCTGGCAGGCCGTGGCTGAGCAATTTTTGCTGTATAGACTGGGTCGCCGCTAACGATTGTGGCGCCAGTTGCTTAAATGCATTCTTTTCACCCTGACCATGCAAGCCAGCGCGACTATTATCAATGATAAGCAAAAAATACCAATCAGATGGAAAAGCATGACGCGCCAACATCGGCGGCACGACTGTGCGTACACCACGACCGCCATCTACCACCAAGCCGCCATGTTCAAAAGTAGCGATACCGATGCCTGAGCGAGCGCCACGTTGGTGAATGGCAGCGATGTCGCTGGCGCTAGTTGGCTGATCCAGCAGGTAATTTACGGCTGTGCCCAAAGCCAGGGCCATTTGCGTGCCAGAACCCAAGCCGCCGTGGCGTGGAATGGCTTGCTGTATAGAGACATTGAGCGCCATTGGCGCCTGGCTGGCAAGCAAGTGGCGCTGCAGAATGGCTGCTGCCCAAGGATCAAATGCCGACTGTTGCGTCCCTGCAGAAATACTCAGTGAAGTTTGAAATGCATCGATAGCGACACCGATACTTCCAAATTGGCGTTGAGTTTGTTGACTTAAATTAAAAAAACCGAGATGTAGACGACCATAAGTCGTTACACTGACTGTACGTGCTGCGGGAATTGCTGCATTCATGGCGTATTATTATATGGATGCTAAAAAAAATGAATTGCCACCCTCACGGCGACGTGACATTAAAACATGATTTTGGCATAATGACTGATATAAAAGTCATTCTATAATCAAACGATGTTGGGCAAGCAGCCTCTATTTATCGAATTCAATCCGTTGCATTCCGCGATAGATTATCACCAGTTTTAAAATAATTAAGGGTTTTATATGGTAAGTCATGTTATTCCATTTGAGAATCTACGAAACACTGATGTGCCGTCCGTAGGGGGTAAAAACGCTTCCCTGGGCGAAATGATTTCTCAACTGACCGCAAAAGGTGTGCGCGTACCTACCGGTTTTGCGACCACCGCTGATGCATATCGTGAGTTTTTGGCGCAAGGCGGATTGAACAATAAAATCAATGACTTGCTAGATAAATTGAATGCTGATGATACGCAGGAACTGGCGCGCGTGGGTTCACAGATTCGCCAGTGGATCATGGAAGCAGAGTTTCCACCTGCACTGCAAACAGCGATTGCTGAAAACTATGCCAAACTGATTGAAAGATCAGCCCATGGCACGACTTTTGCCGTGCGCTCCTCGGCTACGGCAGAAGACTTGCCGGATGCCTCTTTTGCGGGACAGCAAGAGTCTTTTCTCAATATTCATGGCCTCGAAAACATTAACCACGCCATTAAAGAAGTGTTTGCTTCTCTGTATAACGATCGTGCGATTTCTTACCGCGTACACAAAGGCTTTGTGCACGCGGACGTGGCCTTGTCTGCCGGTGTACAACAAATGGTGCGTTCAGACATTGGCTGTGCAGGTGTGATGTTTACGATTGATACCGAATCTGGCCATCGTGATGTTGCCTTTATCACATCGTCTTACGGCTTGGGTGAAACCGTAGTGCAAGGTGCGGTGAACCCAGATGAGTTCTATGTGCACAAGCCTTTGCTTGCTCAAGGTAAACCGGCGATCGTTCGCCGCACCATGGGCTCC
Organism: Methylophilus sp.; assembly: GCF_008015755.1. Lineage (GTDB taxonomy): Bacteria > Pseudomonadota > Gammaproteobacteria > Burkholderiales > Methylophilaceae > Methylophilus. The sequence goes on from NZ_SSGF01000011.1 coordinate 86,499, forward strand.
AAGCTGATTAAAATGGTATTTTCTGATGCCACACAAGCGGGTAAATCTACGCACACCGTGGAAGTGGATGCCGCAGAAAGCAACCGTTACTCACTGACAGACGCAGACATTCTTGAGTTGGCTGGCTACGCCATGACGATTGAGCAACATTACGGTTGTCCAATGGATATCGAGTGGGGTAAAAACGGTCTGGATAACAAGCTGTACATATTACAAGCGCGCCCTGAGACTGTGAAATCTCAAGAAGCGGCTAAAAACGTCACGGAAACGTTCAAACTGCAGAAACACTCTTCAGTGCCTGTGGTCGCTGGCCGTGCTGTGACACAAAAAGTTGGCGTGGGCCCGGTGCGTATCGTGCTGGATCCGGCTGAGATGCACGAAGTACAACCTGGTGACGTATTGGTTGCAGACATGACTGACCCGAACTGGGAACCAGTGATGAAACGCGCCAGTGCTTTGGTGACTAACCGTGGCGGCCGTACTTGTCACGCGGCGATTATTGCGCGTGAATTGGGTATTCCGGCGATTGTGGGTTCTGTGAATGCGACGGACTTGTTGCGTGACGGCGAAATGGTGACGGTTTCTTGCGCAGAGGGTGAAACAGGCTTTGTTTACCATGGTGCATTAGACTTCGAAGTCTCTACGCAATCAAACAGCGCCCTGGCAAAACCACCTTGCAAGATCATGATGAACGTGGGCAATCCTGACATGGCGTTTACCTTTGCACAAACACCGAATGACGGTGTTGGTCTGGCACGTCTGGAGTTTGTGATTAATAACATGGTCGGTATTCACCCGAAAGCGATCCTGAACGTGGATGCTATGCCAGCGGCGATTCAGGCTACGATTAAAAACCGTGCACGCGGCTATGCCAGCCCAAAACAGTTCTACATTGATAAAGTAGCCGAAGGCGTCGCGACAATTGCGGCAGCATTCTATCCAAAACCAGTGATCGTACGTACTTCAGACTTCAAGTCTAACGAATACAAAAAACTGGTTGGCGGTGATATTTACGAGCCAGACGAAGAAAACCCGATGATCGGTTTCCGCGGTGCGGCACGCTATATGGCAGAAGACTTTAAAGAGTGTTTTGCGATGGAATGCCAGGCCATGAAAAAAGTGCGTGATGAGCTTGGCCTGACCAACGTTGAGTTGATGATTCCATTCGTACGTACGCTGGAAGAAGCACGTGCCGTTACAGAAATCATGGCAGCCAACGGTCTTAAACGTGGTGAAAATGGTCTGCGTTTGATCATGATGTGCGAAATCCCGGCCAATGCCCTGCTGGCTGAACAGTTTCTGGAATATTTCGATGGTTTCTCTATCGGTTCTAACGACCTGACACAGCTGACATTGGGCATGGACCGTGACTCCGGCATTTTGGCCGACGGTTTTGACGAGCGTAATGACGCCGTGAAAGTATTGCTGAAAATGGCCATCAACACTTGTAATCGCCTGGGCAAATACGTGGGTATTTGTGGTCAGGGTCCTTCTGACCATGAAGACTTTGCGGAGTGGCTGGTGGCCGAGGGTATTCAGTCTGTGTCACTCAACCCGGACACAGTGGTTGCTACCTGGCAGCGTCTGACCAAAAAGTAAGCGCAAAAAATCACTTTTAGCAACTCACTCAAGGCGTTAGCATGAATCACCGTTCTGTTTTTATTATTTCTGATGGCACGGGGATTACAGCTGGCGCCTTGAGCAAACTGCTGGAACATTTCCCAAACACCAAATTTACCACCACTCGCCTGCCGTTTACGGACAATGACGAGAAGGTACAAGCCGCCTTTGAGCACATCCAGAAAGTGGCTGATCAGGATGGGATTCGCCCGATTGTCATTATGTCTGTCGGCAACGGCGAGCATCGTAATCACCTTAAGCAGGCCAATGCCTACTTTATTGATTTGTTCCACCGCTTTATTTATCCGCTGGGCTCAGAGCTTAATCAGGAACCTCTTACTGGCGCCAGCATTGCTTATAGCGCCATGGGCAACAGTTACTCCGAGCGTATGGAAGCCATTAATTTCACGCTGAATCATGATGATGGCATGACCAATACCGGCCTAGATGAAGCTGAAGTGATTCTGATTGGCGTCTCCCGTTGTGGCAAGACACCGACCAGCATTTACCTGGCTATGCAATTTGGCATTAAAGCCGCCAACTACCCACTGATCCCAGAAGACTTTGAGCGCGGCGCTTTACCTGCTGCCCTGCAAAAAAACATCGATAAGATTTTTGGCTTGACCATCAAGCCTGAACGTTTGCACTCCGTGCGCAATGAACGCCGCCCGGATAGTTTTTATGCCTCACTGGATAACTGCCGCAAGGAAATTGAAATTGCTGAAGGCATGATGCGCAGCGCAGGTATCCCTTGGGCAGACTCCACTAGTCGCTCAATTGAGGAATTGTCTGCCTTGATCCTGCAAAAAATTCGCCAGCGCTAAGGCTGGCGTTTTTTGTCTGCTGCGGCGGGCTGCCGCCTAGCTAAACGCCTTAAGCGGCCATCGCCATTTCACGCACAGGTGCAATCTGTGTTTTTTGTGCTTGTGGTTTCAGCATGTCACCACGCCAAAAATAATAAAACTCACGAGAGACACTGAGGAAGGTGTGCTGCGAACCAAGCGCATTAAACAATGGTAGGTTTCTATCGACCATTTGGCGGTAACTGTGCGATTGTTTGTATGAGATAGGTCGCAAGGTCAGCAGCAAGCACTTAGCCATGCGCATCCGCTCTTTAAATACGGCAGGCTCAAAACCGCGCACCAGCGTGACTTGTTGAAAAGCATCCATCACTTGTGTTTCATGGCTGGTCATCGCTGTTTTATCCAAATCATACCAATGCTTGAATAACTCATCTTGCGTGACCATGGTGACAGGCGTAGTCCCACTAAAGACCTTGGCCTGACTCATGGCAGCAATCGCTTTGATATCTCGCACCCAAAACGAAAAGAACTCGCGAATCACAGGCAAAATGCTGGGGATTTCTGCCGGATCAATACTGGCAATAAATCGGTCAACGGCATGTCGGTAATGACTGCCATCACAGGGGATATCTTTCAGGAATGCACTGACGCGTATAATAATGAATTCTCGCTGTACCAGCATACGCTCACTTACGCCCTGCCCGGTCAGCAACTTCACGTAAGCTTTGCGTGCTTCTTCTTCTCTGGTCATTTCCATGATGAACTCCCTTGGTCGATTCTGAATAATGTCCTGCCTCTTGGCGAACATTCACAGATTCATCTTAAAATAGGTGTGTGATGTTCAAACATCTAATGAAGCTGGTAAATGCCCCATATTTCGGGGCTTGTGTTTAATCGTTAGCGACCACAACAGCTGGTTTTGGCTGGCGTGCTAACAGCAGTAACAGGCTGCTAAATAAGGTCATGATCAGCATGGCACCCGCGAGTGTGATCGTAGAATGCCAAACCAATGGCACAATCAAGGCCGAGCTAATGGTGGAACAAAGCATTTGCATAAAGGCCTGGGCAGAGGCCGCTGTGCCACGCAGGCTAGGATAGCAATCCAGCGCAGCAATCGACAACACCGGCATCGCTGCTGCCATACCGATGTTAAATAAGGCAATCGGCAAGATCGCTAGCCACCAGGCGTTATGCATGGTGCTGCCAGCCCACCATTGCAAGCCAACATTACAGCTTGCGATTAGTAGCATCCAGGCAAATGCCCAATGCAGAATACGCGCCGGCGCCACTTTACCCGCGGTATGGCGCGAGATCCAGGAGCCCAGCATCATGCCAGTCACCGTAGGAATAAACAGGTAGCCGAACTGCTGGCTGTTTAAATGCAAATGTTTGACCAGAAACACCGGGCTGGCCAGCACGTAAATGAAAAACGCAGAAAAGTTTAGGCCCAAACAGGCAATCAGGCCCAGAAACACTTTGTGCTTAAGCATCTTACCGTAGGTGAAGGCGATCCCTTTCACAGAAAAAACAATACGGTTTTCCGGTGTCATCGTTTCTGGCAGATAGCGCACAGCCATCCACAACGCAATCGCCGCATAAACAGATAAAAAGATAAAAATGGCTTGCCAGTGTATGCCCAACAATACACCGCCTAGAATCGGTGCCACGGCGGGTGCAATACCGAATAATAACTGTACGGTGGCCATCACACGCTGCGCCTGCGCACCAGAAAACAGGTCACGCACCATGGCACGTGCCACCGTATTGCCTGCGCCGCCACTCATGCCCTGCAAAGCGCGAAATAGCCATAAGGTCTGCACATTGGGTGCAAATACACAGCCTATGCTCGCCAGCGCAAAGATAGCCAAGCCCCATTTAATGGTGGTGATGCGACCGATGGCATCTGAAATGGCGCCATGACACAAAGTCATCACGGCATAGGGCAGCAAATAAAAAGTCAGGCTCTGCTGGATAGCCAGTTCATCGGTACCAAACTCAGCGGCCATCACATGAAATGCAGGCAGATAGGTGTCAATTGCAAATGGCGCTAATGCCGCCAGCCCTGCCAATACGAGTACCAGAATAGAAGACCGAGATATCAACATGCACAACCTTTAAAAAACGCAAAGGTGCCCTCGGGCACCTTTAAGATTATAAGCCACAACGCGGCCATCGGCAGATTTAAGGTAAGGCGTGAAACTGCGCGATTCTTTCTTTATCGCCTTCAACATACTTTTTAGAGTTTTTGTCTGTTCTAAAAATAATCGGTTGTTCACGAACTAACGGATTTTGTGAATTCACCAATGCTTCATCAATTAAATGACGATTGGGGGACTTGGTACACACAGGATCCGCCATTTCAGCGTCGCCACTCAACAAATAGGATTGGCATCTACAACCACCCAGATCGTTTTCTTTTTCATCGCAGCTGCGGCACGGTTCTTTCATCCAATCCATGCCACGATATTTAGTAAACGCGGGTGATTCCTTCCAGGCCCATTCCAGCCCATTTTCACGCACATTTGGGAAGGTCATCCCAGGCAATACGCGGGCAGAATGGCACGGCAAGACATCGCCGTTTGCTGTGACGATCATAAACACCTCGCCCCAGCCATTCATACACTTTTTAGGCCGATCAGCAAAGTAATCTGGGACCACAAAAAACACCTTCATTTTATTGCCAACACGCTCTCTAAAGGCATTGGTTGCCGCTTCCGCTCGATCTAATTGCTCGCGGGTAGGCATCAGTTGATCACGGTTGACCAGACTCCAGCCGTAGTATTGTGTATTAGCCAGTTCCACATAATCTGCGCCCAATGCTTCAGCCATTTCGAGGATTTTGCCGACTTGGTCGATGTTGTAACGGTGAATCACCACATTCAGCACCATGGGATAACCATGAGATTTGATCATGGCTGCGACTTTTTTCTTAAGCTCAAAAGTTCGCGTGTCAGTAATAAAGTTACTTATATCCTCGGTAACATCGTGCATGGAGAGCTGGATATGATCAAGACCACCTTCTTTGAATGCCTGAATACGTTTTTCTGTCAGGCCTACACCTGAGGTAATTAGGTTGCTGTAATAACCCAATTTGTGTGCCTCAGACACAATTTCTTCAATGTCGTCGCGCAATAACGGCTCGCCACCAGAAATGCCTAGTTGAATAGCACCCAACTTACGAGCATCACGCAAAGCACTAATCCACTGCGCGGTTGTTAATTCATTTTTAGTGTGCTTATCATAATCGGTTGGGTTATAACAAAACGCGCAATGCAGCGGGCAACGATAAGTAACCTCTGCTAGCAACCATAAGGGCTGCTTTTGTGTCACGCTTGCTGCCACTCCATTATTCAACTGTGCCATATTGCTCTCCTGATGGGTTAATTGACCTTGCGTAACCAGGCTTTACCAACAGCAAGGTCAAACATACCTACAATATCGCTCTCAATATCTTCAACATCGGGAAAAGCGGCTTGAAGCTCAGCCACAATATCCCCCACACTTGCTTTGCCATCAACGCGCTTCAAAATTTCGCCAGCACCGCCATGTAACTTCACCATGCCTTCTGGAAACAAAATGACGTAACTTTGCTGTGCCTCTTCCCATTGAAAGCGATGGTGTAGAGCAATCGCGAAAATATCTGAGTGTTGAATATTGTTTTCCATGCGCTTACTTTCAAATAATTCTGAGGCTAGTTTTCTATACGAATAACCGGCTGACGTAAATAATCACGGCCTTCTGTTTTGATCTCTGTGCTTGCGAGCATGATCGAATCTGCAATCACCCACAGCACATTCAATTTAAATTGCAGAATGTCTAAAGCTTTCATCTGCATTTCGCGTGAAGTACTGAAGTATTCCAAGGTTACACCGAGACCCTGCTCAACATCGCGACGGGCTTCGGTCAGACGTTTTTTGAAGTACATCAGGCCTTCTTCTTTTACCCAGGGATACATGCTGGGCCAGGAGCTGATGCGTTGCTGATGGATATGTGGGGCAAATAACTCTGTCAGGCTTGAACATACGCTTTCTTGCCAAGGACGTTGTTTGGCGAAATTGATATAGGCATCCACCGCAAAACGCACGCCCGGTGAAACCAGTTCCAAGCTAGTCACTTGTTCACGGGTCAGGCCTACGGCTTCACCCAGTTTAATCCAAGCCTCAATGCCGCCAATTTGATCATCTACGCCATCATGGTCGGTAATGCGAACGATCCATTGCTTACGCACCTCTTTATCCGGGCAATTAGATAAAATCGCTGCATCTTTCATTGGAATCGCGATTTGATAATAAAAACGATTGGCAACCCAGCATTGCAGCTGTTCTTTAGTCAATTTACCTTCATACATCATCACATGAAATGGATGATAAATATGGTAACCCTGCCCTTTTTCGCGAAGTTTCGCTTCAAATTCTTCACGGGTCCATGGCAATGCTGCCTGAGTCACTGCGTTCATTTTTTTCTCCTATAGAATGATGTCCATGCCGTCGTACGCTACCTCGATCTTATGATCGTTGAGGGTAGCACGCTCGGCGGAATCTTCCCTTAAAATCGGGTTGGTGTTGTTGATATGAATCAGCACTTTGCGTACTGGTTTCTCCTTACCAAACTTGTCCAACTCTTCTATCATGCCGCCCGGGCCAGATTGTGGATTGTGGCCAATACTGCGAGCTGTCTTGGTCATCAACCCCATATCCAACATTTCAGTATTGGTCCAGAACGTGCCATCCACCATAATGCAATCTGCTTGATGCATCAGTGGTGGCAAATGTGGTTCAATTTCTGCTAGACCAGGTGAATACCAGCATTTTTTGCCGGTAGAAATCTCTTCAATCAGTACGCCAATAGTGTCGCCTGGGTGCGGGTCATTGCGGTGTGGGGAGTATGGTGGCGCCGCACTTTTCAATGCCACTGCAGTAAATCGCAGGTTAGGCACACCGGGAATTTCAAAGCTGTGCGCATTGCTGACATCGTTGGCATCAATCCCGATTTCATGGTGATTGACGCCGCAGTAATGGCCGAGAATATTCAGAATTTGATTGCCGGTGGTCAGGTCTTCATAGACCATTTTTGTACAGTAAATCTCACGTTTGACTTGGCCTTCACGTAGCATGAATAGGCCAGTGGTATGGTCAATTTGCGCATCTATGAGCACAATGCCTTGGATGCCACTGTCACGTACAGCGCGACCTGGTTGCAAAGGGGCGAACTCCTGAATTTGTTGCAAGACATCAGGGGATGCATTAAACAGCACCCAGTCTATGCCATTGCTGGAGACACAAATCGATGATTGTGTGCGGCGCTTGGCCTTGATGGTGCCTTTACGCAAGCCATCACAATTTGGACAATTACAGTTCCACTGTGGAAAGCCACCGCCAGCCCCAGCCCCTAATACGTGTATATGCATAATCGCTCGTTATTCAATTCAGTTAATTCGTGGTTGCAGGAGAGTTTTAAGACCCATCATACAACAATTGTTTGTGACTACTGCATCCATCGCAAGCCTTGGCACAACGCAGGTTTGCAATGTCTGGGAAGTAAGACTGGCATCATACGCATGCGTTGCATCAACAGCCTGCTACTGACAATGATTCCCTGCTCATGATTTTCATGAGCGCATGCTTATTTGTAGCTAACACCCATAAAAAAGCCGCGCTCACTGGCGCGGCTTTGATTAAAAGTGTTCGTTACTCTTCTGCGGCATGTTTCTCACGACGCGCTTTCACTGCTGCAGCTAGCGTTTCGAGCACAGCCACAGAGTCATCCCAACCCAGGCATGCATCGGTAATCGACTGGCCATAATTCAGGCTGCAGCCTGGCGAGTGGTCCTGACGTCCCTCGTTCAGATGAGATTCCAGCATCACGCCGATAATACGCGCATCGCCTGCAGTTAGTTGCTTGGCGACATCATCCACCACGAGCATCTGGTTTTTATATTGTTTTTGGCTATTTCCATGACTGCAATCAACCATTAGCACTGGCGCTAAGCCAGCCTCGGCCAACTGGTCGCACACGGCTGATACACTTTGTGCATCATAATTAGGGGCTTTTCCACCACGTAAAATCACATGGCAATCTTCATTGCCTTTGGTGGCAAAAATGGCAGACTCACCTTCTTTTGTCATCGACAAAAAGTGATGTGGGCTGGCTGCTGTTTTAATGGCATCGATCGCAACCTTGGCGCCGCCATCGGTACCATTTTTAAACCCTACCGGGCATGATAATCCAGACGCTAATTCGCGGTGGATTTGCGACTCGGTGGTGCGTGCGCCAATCGCACCCCAGCTGACTAAATCAGCGGTATATTGTGGTGACACCACATCCAAGAACTCAGTCGCGGCAGGCATGCCAATTTCGTTGACGTCTAGCAAAAAACGGCGGGCTTTTTCGAGACCAGCATTAATATCATAAGTGCCATCGAGGTGCGGATCATTGATCAGCCCTTTCCAGCCTACCGTGGTGCGTGGCTTTTCAAAATACACACGCATCACGATCAACAACTCACCGGCCAAGCGTGTACGTACCTCCAGCAAACGTTTGGCATACTCCATCCCCGCTTCGGTATCGTGAATCGAACATGGACCCACAATCACTAATAAACGGTCATCGCCTTGATGCAAAATATGGTGGATCGCCGTGCGGGTTTTAAGGATGTTTTGTGTGCTGACCGTACTTTCTTGCAGGCGCGACAACAACTCGGCCGGTTTTACCAGCGGTTTAATCTCCAGCACGCGTACATCATCGGTAGCAAATTTTTCGTATACAGTCATCACTTCAAAATCTTTTCCAGCACTTCTAAAAAGCGTGCATTTTCACTAAACAATCCAATGCTGACGCGCAAATAATCTGGCATCTCATAATTTGCCACCGGGCGCACAATCACGCCCTGCTTAAGCAAGGCCTGGTTGACGGCACTGGCGTTCGTCACTTTAAAGCTGACAAAGTTACCATAAGACGGAATATAGCTCAGACCCAGTTGCTCCAGTCCCTGCGTAATCTGCGTCATACCAGCTTGATTAGCAGCATAACTGCGTGCCACAAAATCCTCATCTTGCAATGAGACAGTCGCGGCCACTTGCGCTAGGCTATTGACGTTAAATGGCTGGCGCACGCGGTTCATCAAGTCAGCTAGTGTGGCATGCATCACACCAAAGCCCACACGCAACCCTGCCAGGCCATAAGCCTTGGAAAAAGTGCGTGAAATAATCAGGTTTTCAAACTCGGCCAGCCAGCCTATAGCCTCAGACTTATCGACCGAAGACAAATATTCATCGTAAGCTTCATCTAGCACGACCAGAATATGCCTGGGCACTTGCTGTAAAAAAGCTTTTAAATCAGTTTTGCTAATAAGAGTGCCTGTTGGGTTATTGGGGTTTGCCACAAAAATCAATTTGGTTTTTGGCGTGATCGCCTTTAGAAAACCAGGTAAATCATGGCCAAATTCAACCGCTGGAACGACCACGCCCTTAGCGCCGACCGCCTTTGTCACCAATTGATACACGGCAAATGCATGCTGGGAGTAAATGGTCTCATCGCCCGCCGTCAAGAAAGCACGTGCTGCCAACTCCAGAATGTCATTTGAACCGTTACCAAATACGATCTGTGCCGGTTGTACGCCAAACTTGTGGCTTACGGCATCACGCAAGGCAAAGCTATTGCCATCCGGATAACGGGCAATTTCATAAATGGCTTCTTCAAGCGCCATTTGGGCCTTGGGACTCATGCCAAGTGGATTCTCATTAGAAGCTAGTTTAACGATATCGGCTTCATTGAGCCCCATTTCACGGGCTAATTCACTGATCGGTTTGCCACCCTGGTATGGCGCAATGGCACGAATATTGGCAGGGGCTAATGCTGATAAAGGCTCGGATGACGACATAGAATGATTTAAATAATAGCGGTTGGGTAAGAGCCCAACACTTTGAGTAAAGTTGCACGTTCGGCAAGATCTTTAAGTGCCGCCTGGACTGCTGGCTGTTGTTGATGACCTTCAATATCCACAAAAAACACGTAATTCCATAAGTTTTGACGCGAAGGCCGTGATTCCAGCTTGGTCATGCTCACGTCATGGCGTGAAAACGGCTCTAGTAGTTGCAAAACGGCGCCTGGTTTATTGTGCGCACTCATGACAAGCGAGGTTTTATCTTGACCAGAAGGTGCAACACCATGATTGCCAATTACCAGAAAACGCGTGGTATTCTTCGGGTCATCCTCTATATTTTCAGCCAAAACATGCAAATCAAATAACTCAGCAGCACGCTTGCTGGCGATGGCCGCTGCAAAGGTACCTTCACTTGCGACGAGCTCGTGGATCATTTGTGCAGCACGCGCATTACTTGTGACCGCCTCACGTGCCGCATTTGGCAAGTGTTTGTTTAACCACTCGTGGCATTGCGACAACGATTGCGCATGAGAAAAAACATGGCTGATCTGACGTATATCTTGCTGAGCAGACAATAAGCAATGATGGACTGGCAACGTCACTTCACCAATCACCTGCAACGGGCTCGACAATAGTAAGTCTAGAGTAATGCCAACCGCGCCTTCGGTCGAGTTTTCTACTGGCACCACTCCGTAATCTGCCTGACCTGCTTCCACCGTGCGGAAGACTTCATCGATACTTGCGCACACCACGGCCTGGCGCCCCTCGCCAAACTGCTTGAGCGCGGCCTCTTCACTATAGGTACCCAAAGGTCCCAGAAAAGCAATCGACAACTCTTTCTCTAGTGCACGACAATTGGACATAACTGCGCGAAAAATGTGACTCACAGCCTCAGGTGCTAACGGACCTTGATTCTCAGCCTGCAAGCGTCGAATAATTTGCGCTTCACGCTCTGGACGATAAATAACACCGTCATCTTTCAAATGCCCGATCTCACGAGCCAGCGCTGCCCGCTGATTGACCAGCGACAGCATCTGCGCATCTATCGCATCAATTTTGTCTCTAAATTGTTTTAATAAATCAGACATTTAAAATATATAATTAAGTTTTTTATGAGTGAGCTTGTTCAAATGCCTGCATAAATTCGACCAGCGCTTTCACACCTTCAATCGGCATGGCGTTGTAAATGCTGGCACGCATGCCACCGACTGAGCGATGGCCCTTCAGTTGCAGCAAGCCGTGTGTCTCTGCCGCTTTTAAAAAGGCATCGTTGAGGCTTTCATCACGCAAGCGGAACGGAATATTCATCCGTGAACGATAAGCCGGTGCAATGTCATTGGCGTAAAACTCAGTTTGATCCAAGAAGTCATACAACAAATTGGCTTTGGCGATATTGATTTTCTCAATGGCCTCCACGCCGCCTTGTGCCAGTAACCACTCGAACACCAAGCCCGCGATATAAATGCTGTAGGTGGGCGGCGTATTAATCATGCTCTGATTATCCGCCTGCGTTTTCCAATGAAAAACAGCGGGCGTTAAAGGTGATGCCTGCGTCAATAAATCTTCACGCACAATCACCAGACACAAGCCAGCCGGTCCGATATTTTTTTGCGCACCACCGTAAATGACACCATATTTTGAAACGTCAATTGGCCGCGAGAGAATATGTGAAGACATATCAGCCACAATCGGCACACCATGGGTCTCAGGTACGTCTAAGAACTCGACACCGTTAATGGTTTCATTGGTGCAGTAATGCACATAAGCCGCGTCTTTATTGAGCTTCCAATCAGCAAAAGCTGGCACCGTGGTAAAACCACTGGCCTCAGCATTCGCAGCAATATTAATCTCACCATAGACTTTGGCATCATCAACACTTCGCTTACTCCAGGCGCCTGTAACCACGTAATCCGCAGACTTCCCGTTGAGCAAATTCATTGGGATGATAGCATTTTCGCCAATGGCGCCTCCTTGCAAAAACAATACTTTGTAATTGGACGGGATGGCCAACAATTTGCGAAAATCAGCTTCTGTTTTCTCCAGGATGCTAGTGAACTCTTTACCACGGTGTGACATCTCCATCACGCTCATGCCAGAGCCGTGCCAGTCAAGCATTTCAGCTTGTGCACGCTCAAGTACTGGTTTAGGGAGCACGGCAGGACCGGCAGAAAAATTAAAAATCTGTTTCATGCGTGTGTGTATTCTTTACTCTACTTATTCTTCAGACTCGTCACCATCATCGTCGGTCTCAACAATCTTCTCCAGACCTGACAATTTTTCACCTTCACCCAGGTTAATCAGGGTGACGCCTTGTGCTGCACGACCCATATCGCGGATTTCTTTTACGCGTGTACGGATCAAAACGCCACCGGTCGTAATCAGCATGATTTCATCGTCTGCTGTCACCAACCTTGCCGCCACAGCCAAACCGTTACGCTCACTGATGGCAATTGCTTTCACACCTTGCGTACCACGGCCAGAATGACGGAACTCAGACAACACGGTACGTTTACCGTAGCCATTCTCAGTAGCAACTAACACCGACTGCTGGTCATTCTCAGCAATCAGCAAGGACAGAACCTGTTGTTTAGAGGCTAGTTTCATGCCGCGTACGCCACGCGTTGCACGACCCATAGGACGAACATCATCCTCAGTAAACCACACGGCTTTACCGCCATTAGATACCAGCACAATGTCGTTCTTGCCATTAGTCACTTCGGCACCAATCAGGTAGTCACCTTCATCCAAGTTAATGGCGATAATGCCTGACTTACGTGGATTGGCAAACTCGGTCAGCGCAGTCTTCTTCACAGTGCCTTTGGCTGTTGCCATAAATACAAAGTGACTTTCATCGAACTCTTTCACCGGCAAAATGGCGTTGATTTTCTCGCCCTCTTCCAACGGGAAAAGGTTCACAATCGGCTTGCCACGGCTGACACGGCTACCTTGCGGCACCTCGTAAACCTTCAGCCAATAGACACGGCCACGGCTGCTGAAGCACAGAATGTAATCATGCGTATTCGCCACAAACATCTTGTCGATGAAGTCATCTTCTTTGGTCGCTGCGGCTTGTTTGCCACGGCCACCACGGCGCTGGGCGCGGTACTCATCCAAAGGCTGAGATTTCACATAACCGGTGTGTGATAAAGTCACCACCACATCTTGCGGCGTAATTAGGTCTTCGAGCGACAAATCTTGTGTATTTTGCTCGATTTCAGAACGTCGTTTGTCGCCAAACATCTTCTGAATTTCATTTAATTCTTCAACAATAATCGCAGTCACACGCTCGGGTTTTGCCAAAATATCCAGCAAGTCTGCAATCACATCCATGACTTCTTTGTACTCGTTGACGATCTTATCTTGCTCAAGGCCGGTCAGGCGTTGCAAGCGCATTTGCAGAATTTCCTGCGCCTGCACATCAGACAGTTTATAGCCATTTGGCGTCATGCCAAAATCAACCGACAAACCTTCAGGACGTGAGGCTTCCATGGCCGCACGTTTAAGCATTTCCTCTACCACTGGTGAGTTCCAGCTACGCGCCATCAACTCTTTTTTGGCTTCTGGCGGCGTTGGTGCCGCTTTGATGATTGCAATCATGTCATCTACGTTGGCCAGCGCAACCGCAAGGCCTTCGAGCACATGTCCGCGATCACGCGCTTTGCGCAACTCGAATACAGTACGACGCGTCACTACTTCGCGGCGATGGCGCAAGAAGGCTTCCAGCATTTGCTTGAGGTTGAGCAAACGTGGCTGGCCATCCATCAAGGCCACCATGTTCATGCCAAACGTATCTTGCAGTTGTGTTTGCTTGTAGAGGTTATTTAAAATCACCTCTGGCACTTCACCACGCTTGAGTTCAATGACCACACGCATACCAGACTTGTCAGACTCGTCACGCAGATCGGAGATACCCTCGATCTTTTTCTCGTTAACCAGCTCGGCGATTTTTTCAATCAGTGTTTTCTTGTTAACTTGGTAAGGCAGCTCATCAATGATAATGGATTGACGACCACCGGCTTTGTCCAAGTCTTCAAAATGGGTACGGCCACGCATCACCACCCGGCCGCGGCCAGTGCGATAACCTTCTTTGACACCTACGGTGCCATAAATAATGCCAGCCGTTGGGAAGTCAGGCGCTGGAATCAACTCAATCAGCTCATCAATGGTGATCTCAGGATTCTCTAACAGCGCAAAACAGGCGTTGAGCACTTCATTGAGGTTATGTGGCGGAATGTTGGTCGCCATGCCCACCGCAATCCCCGAGCTGCCGTTAATCAGCAAGTTAGGGATGCGCGCTGGCATAATCAGTGGCTCATGCTCGCTGCCATCGTAGTTGGGGCCAAAGTCTACAGTTTCTTTGTCTATGTCTGCCAGCAACTCGTGTGCAATCTTAGACATGCGGATTTCGGTGTACCGCATTGCGGCCGCATTGTCACCATCGACAGAACCAAAGTTACCTTGGCCATCGACCAGCATATAGCGCAATGAAAAATCTTGCGCCATACGCACGATGGTGTCATACACCGCCGTGTCACCGTGAGGGTGGTATTTACCGATGACGTCACCAACAATACGGGCAGATTTTTTATAAGGCTTGTTATAGTCGTTAGATAGCTCGTGCATGGCGAACAACACGCGTCTGTGCACAGGCTTTAAACCATCGCGAACATCGGGAAGCGCACGGCCAACAATCACGCTCATGGCGTAATCAAGGTAGCTGCGACGCATCTCGTCTTCTAAGCTGATAGGCAGGGTTTCTTTAGCAAATTGATCTGGAGACTGACTCATTCTTGACCCAATTTATAGTTAAAAGTTATCACGCGATTTTAGCATATTTAGCGCGATCCGGCTCGCCTAATCACGGCTGCCAAGCCAATTAACCATAGGGCACTGACATCAAACTCGGCAGAAAAAACAATGGGGAGCAAATTTGCTCCCCATGAAGTGATGCTTGGCGTCAGCGATATGGCATTAAGCGTGTGTCAACAACTTCAAATCAGCTTTCAGGTCATCTACATGCTCTAAACCAACGGCAATCCTGACCAAGTTATCTTTAATGCCCGCCTCTGCACGAGCTTCAGCGCTCACACGGCTATGCGTGGTCGTTGCCGGATGCGTGATGGTAGATTTGGCATCTCCCAGATTAGCCGTGATCGAGATCAGTCGTGTCGCATCAATTAAGGCCCACGCGGCTTCTTGCGCTGTCTGACCCGCTTTTGGTTTCACCTCAAAAGTCACAATGCCACCACCCAAGCGCTGCTGTTTTTGTGCCAGCCCATACTGCGGATGTGATGGTAAACCCGGGTAATAGACGCGATCAACGCCAGGCTGTTGTTCTAGCCACTGCGCTAATGCCAGCGCACGTGCTGCATGGGCTTCCATACGCACTTGCAAGGTTTCCAGCCCTTTGACGAATACCCAGGCATTAAAGGCACTCATGGTGACGCCTGCCGTACGCAAGAAGCCATAGACTGGCTCCATCAAGGCCTTGTTACCAAGTACCGCGCCGCCCAAGACCCGGCCTTGGCCATCGATATACTTTGTCGCAGAGTGAATCACAATATCTGCACCCAGTTTGAGTGGCTGTTGCAATGCTGGCGTACAAAAGCAATTATCCACCGCCAGGTAGGCACCTGCGGCATGTGCCACTTCAGCCAATTTGGCGATGTCGCCGACTTCAGTCAGCGGGTTAGACGGGGTTTCTGCAAAAAACAATTTTGTATTGGGTTTGGCAGCAGCTTTCCATGCTTCCACGTCAGTGAGTGACACCAGGGTCACTTCCAGGCCCCAGCGCTTGAGAATATTGGTAAACAATTGCACGGTGGTGCCAAAAATACTGCGCGAAGCAACGATATGGTCACCCGCACTACAAAGCCCCATGATGCAGGCTAGAATGGCGGACATGCCGCTCGACGTAGCCACACACTGCTCGGCGCCTTCCAGCGCTGCCAGCTTATCCTGGAACATGGTCACAGTTGGGTTGGTAAAACGCGAGTAAATATTCCCCGGCTCAGTACCGCCAAAACGGGCCGCCGCCTGCGCGGCACTGTTAAAGCGAAAGCTGGAATTTAAAAATAAGGCTTCTGAGTTCTCGCCGAATTCGGTAGTTAATGTGCCGGCACGCACCGCCAGCGTTTCTAAATGATATTGATCGTTCATGATTCCTCAAACTTCCGTCCGCTGCGGACATTCCAGTACAAGCTTCGTGGCTTGCGCTCACCTAGGCTTGCGCCTTGGACAATAAAAACCCGGGACAATAAAAAACCCGTTTCAGCATTGCGCTAAAACGGGTCTTTGGGCTCTCGCTTTAGCGGTATTTATAATGCGCTCGCAAGCTGAGTTTGGCTTCGTTTAAAGTTCGCCACTCAAATCAGCGCAACTTCATTAAACGCCTTTTACAGGCGGCTGTCAACCTTTACTCGGCACCAACCAAGTCGGTAGACAACAGGTTTAAATCCAACTGTGTGGTAGAGTTTGGCGGTAATTGTTTTTTATTCATATCACTGCGCGCAGACTCAATGCGGTTTAAGTAAGCCGCATCAATATCCCCGGTGACATACTTGCCATCAAAACAACTGCAATCAAACTCGGTCATGTGCGGATTAGACTTGGTGATACTTTCACGCAAGGCATCCAGATCTTGGTAAATCAACGCATCCGCGCCAATCTCGGCACAAATTTCCTCATCGGTACGATTGGTCGCCAATAACTCATGGCGGCTAGGCATATCAATGCCATACACATTCGGGTAACGCACTGGCGGCGCTGCAGAGGCAAAATAAACCTTGTTAGCGCCTGCATCACGCGCCATTTGCACAATTTGCTGCGAAGTCGTGCCCCGCACAATCGAATCATCGACCAGCAGCACGTTTTTACCTTTAAACTCAATCCCAATTGGGTTGAGTTTCTGGCGCACAGATTTTTTACGCAAGGCTTGACCGGGCATAATAAATGTGCGGCCAATATAACGGTTTTTGATAAAGCCTTCGCGGTAATCTAGGCCTAACGCAATACCCAACTGCAATGCGCTCGGACGGCTGGTATCCGGGATAGGGATGACCACATCAATCTGTTTATCAGCCCACTCGCGCTTGATTTTTTCAGCCAGCAAGGTGCCCATGTCCAGACGGGTTTGGTACACAGACACGCCGTCGATCACTGAGTCAGGGCGTGCGAGGTAAACATATTCAAAAATACAGGAAGTCAGTTTGGCATTGGTGGCGCATTGACGGCTGAACAGATTGCCATCCATATCGATAAACACGGCCTCGCCTGGCTCGACATCACGCAACATGGTGAACCCTAGCACATCCAGTGCTACACTCTCAGAGGCCACAATATACTCGGTGCCTTTGTCAGTCTCTTGCTTACCGATGACCAACGGCCGGATGCCATGTGGATCACGGAAAGCCAGCAGGCCAAAGTTAGCAATCATTGCCACCACCGCATAAGCACCTTTACAACGTCTGTGCACTGCAGCCACGGCGTCAAACACCATATCACTATTAAGCAAGGCGTTTTTAGACGTGCTCTCGATTTCGTGCGCCAGCACATTTAACAACACTTCAGAATCGGAGTTGGTGTTGATGTGACGCAAATCTTGCCTGAACATTTCGGACTTGAGTTGTTCAGAATTGGTCAGATTCCCGTTGTGGCCTAACACAATACCAAACGGTGAATTCACATAAAACGGTTGCGCTTCAGCCGCGCTTGAAGAGCCTGCGGTCGGATAACGCACATGGGCGATACCAACATTGCCAACCAGGTTACGCATATGACGGGTGTGAAAGACATCTTTCACCAGGCCATTGTTTTTATGCATGTGAAAAGTGTTGCCATCACAAGTGACGATACCAGCGGCATCCTGACCACGGTGCTGTAATACCAGCAATCCGTCATACAACAACTGATTCACCGGGTTTTTGCCTACAATACCGATAATTCCACACATAGTGACATCCTATCAAACACTTGATTACAAATTAAATGGCAGACTCATCTACCGGCTGATGATCCAAATGCACGTGCCTAGCAATACTAGATGGCATCCACGGCAGCAATTTCAAGACCAGCACTTCAACGGGCGCACTGAATGTAGCATTTATCCAGCGCGGGTCCTTGGGTAAATCCGTCATGGCAGCCAGCATCACCAAGATGCAAACCACCAAAACACCTTTAATCGCACCCGCCAGACCACCCAAGACCCGGTTGAGGCCACCCAGACCAACTGCCTTCATCAGACTGGTGAGCAATAAAGCCAACAAGGTAGAGACAAACAGCACCAGTAAAAATACCACCAAAAATGACGCCATGGCCTTTACCGCTTCACCAGGAATTTGCTCTGGCATATAGGCTATCACCTCGGCATTAAAGCGATTAGCCAGGTAAAAAGCCAACACCCACCCCAGTACCGAAAACAGCTCGCGTATGGCACCGCGCATCAGCCCCACCAAAATGGAGAAGCCAATCATGCCTAGCACCACATAATCAAAAATGGTCATGCGTTGCCTCAGGATTTACTGGCCACAATGCCACTAAATCCTGCAGTTTCCAGCTTTTTCAGTGCCGCGGCAGCTTCATTGCGCGTCGCATAGGTGCGCGTGCGCAAGCGTAATTTTTGGCCGGCCGCATCTACCTTTTCTGTCGCAGTATCAAATCCAGCCTGTTTAAGCTTTCCTTGCAGGTTTTCCAGGTTTTTAGGGTCGGAAAACACGCCAAACTGCACAAAGAACTTACCAGCTTTTTTATCGGATGCAGCAGGCTGTTCTTTAGCCTCAGGCTTGGCTGCCGCAACTTTGGGTTCAACTTTGGGTTCAACTTTGGGTTCAACTTTGGGTTCAACTTTGGGTTCAACTTTGGGTTCAACTTTGGGTTCAACTTTGGGTTCAACTTTGGGTTCAACTTTGGGTTCAACTTTGGGTTCAATT
>NZ_SSGF01000027.1 GCF_008015755.1 Methylophilus sp.
GCCGTGATGGCTGGGTGCCCTCTTTTTGGTTACTTTTTTGGGGCAAGCAAAAAAAGTAACTCGCCAACAAGGCGAAAGAAGTCGCTAAATCAACGCAAAAAAGTTATGAATAAATCAATAGAATAACGTTTTTCTAGATTGCCTGAATAAGCTCTAGTTTGCTAATACACCGCCAATTCAGAATTACTTAGTCACTTTTCTGCGCCGTTTGCTCAAACTTCTCATACGCATTAATAATCTTCTGTACCAACGGATGCCTCACCACGTCCTGCGACATAAACTGGGTAAAAGCAATGCCCTTCACATCCTTGAGAATCTTTTGCGCTTCTACCAAGCCGCTTTTCTGATGACGCTGCAGGTCAATCTGCGTCACGTCGCCGGTAATCACGGCTTTGGTGCCAAAACCAATGCGGGTTAAAAACATTTTCATCTGCTCTGGCGTGGTGTTTTGCGCTTCGTCTAGAATAATAAAACTCTGGTTGAGCGTACGGCCACGCATATAGGCGAGCGGCGCGACTTCAATGGCGCCGCGTTCAAACATTTTGTTCACGGTGTCGTAGCCTGCCAAGTCATACAGCGCGTCATACAACGGGCGCAGGTAGGGGTCGACCTTTTGGTTCAAGTCGCCCGGCAAAAAGCCTAGGCGCTCACCGGCTTCGACCGCTGGGCGGACTAACACGATTCTTTTCACACGGTCGCGCGTCATGGCATCCACCGCGCTGGCGACTGCCAGGTAAGTTTTACCAGTACCGGCAGGGCCGATACCAAACGTGATGTCATGGTCTTGAATCTGTTGCAAATAACTGACTTGGCGCGGTGTGCGTCCATGTAGATCACCGCGGCGAGTCATGAGCACCGGCATGGTGCTGCTAGCGACTTCTTCCGGTTTGAGTTTGTCGATTTCGACCAGGCCGAGTTGTATGTCTTCTAGCTCGATTGGCTTTTTGGCGCGCGCGTAAAAGTTTTCCAGCATTTGTGCACCCAGACGCATATTGGTTTGCGTGCCGCTCAGGTAAAAGGTGCTGCCGCGACGGTTGATGTCGATATCGAGGCCGTTGGCGAGTTGGCGGATGTTTTCATCCAGCGGGCCGCATAGATTGGCCAGCATCAGGTTGTCTTCGGGGCTTAACGTAATTTCCATGCTTAATTCACAATTTCGCCAACCAGGCGTTTTGGGTTGTAGACGTCGGTAATTTTGACTTGCACCATTTGGTGGATAAAACGGGCATCGGCGGCAATGTCCACGACGCGGCCGTTGTCGGTTTTACCGGCCAGCAGGCTAGGGTCTTTCCATGACGGGCCATCAATCAGCACGCGCTGCACCGTGCCTAACATGGCGCGGCTAATAGCGTCGCCATTGGTTTCGTTTTCGGTTTGCAGTTGCTTGAGCCAAGCGGCTTTGTCGGCTTGTGGCGTTTCGTCAGGCAGGTAGCTGGCAGGTGTGCCTGGGCGCGGGCTATATAAAAAGCTAAAGCTGTAATCAAAGCCCACGTCGCGCATCAGCTTGAGCGTAGCCTGAAAGTCTTTTTCTGTTTCACCCGGGAAGCCGACGATGATGTCGCTGGTAATCGTCAGTTGCGGGTTGGCGGCTTTGAGTTTGCGAATCAGGCCTTTATATTGCAGCGCCGTGTAGTTACGTTTCATCGCCATCAAAATGCGGTCGCTGCCCGCTTGTACTGGTAAATGTAATTGATTTGCCAGTTTGGGCACAGTGGCGTGGCAGGCAATCAGGCGCTCGTTCATCTCGTTGGGATGGCTGGTGGTATAGCGGATGCGCTCGATTTGTGGAATCTCGGCCACGGTTTCAATCAGCATGGCTAAGTCAGCCTCGATGCCTTGATACAGCACGCGGTAGGCGTTGACGTTTTGCCCCAGTAGCGTGATTTCTTTGACGCCTTGTTCGGCTAATTGGATGGCTTCGGTCAGAATGTCTTCAAACGGGCGCGAGAACTCTTCACCGCGGGTGTAAGGTACCACGCAAAAGCTGCAATACTTGCTACAGCCTTCCATAATGCTCAAAAATGCAGTCGCGCCTTCGATGCGTGGCGGCGGTAAGTGGTCAAATTTCTCAATTTCGGGGAAGGTAATATCGACTTGCGGCTTGTTTTCAGTCTGTTTGGCTTTGATCAATTCAGGCAAGCGGTGCAGGGTTTGCGGGCCGAATACCACATCCACATAAGGCGCACGTTTGATAATGGCGTCGCCTTCCTGGCTGGCGACGCAACCACCGACGCCAATCACCAGGTTAGGATTTTTCTCTTTGAGTGGGATCATGCGGCCAAGGTGGCTAAACACTTTTTCTTCGGCTTTTTCGCGCACCGAGCAGGTGTTGAGCAGGATGACATCGGCTTCTTCCATGTTGTCGGTCTGGCTCATGCCGTCGTGCTCGCGCATGAGGTCCACCATGCGCGAGGCATCGTATTCGTTCATCTGGCAACCAAACGACTTGATGAATATTTTTTTACCGCTGTCCTGCTTCATTGAAGGCTAAATTTCTCACAAAAACAGTATTTTAGCGTATTTGCAGATGAAACCCCAGCACGCTTGGCGACTGCGGTAAAATAGGCTTCTTTCATTTGAGCATTGTTTCATGCAAGCTTTACCGATTTTTTTTAATATTGCGCAACGCCTGTGTCTTGTGATTGGCGGCGGCGATGTGGCGACGCGCAAGGTGTTGATGCTGCGCAAGGCGCAGGGGCGGGTAGTGGTGATTTCGCCCGAGTTATGCGCGGAGTTGCAGGCACTGCGCGATGATAATCAGATTGAGTATGTGCAGGCACAGTTTGAGCCTGAGCAATTGACCAGCGCCTGTTTGGTGATTGCGGCGACCGATGATGAAACTGTGAATGAAGCCGTGTCTATTGCGGCCAAGCGTTTGAATATCCCGGTCAATGTGGTGGATGCGCCTGCGTTATGCACCTTTACTATGGGCTCTATCATAGACCGTAGCCCAGTGGTAATTGCGGTGTCCAGTGAAGGTAATGCCCCGGTGTTGGCACGCTATGTCCGCAGTAAGATTGAAACCATGTTGCCAGCTGCTTATGGCCGCATTGCAACGATTGCGGGCGAGTTTCGTGAGCAGGTCAAAGCTAAATTTACCAATATGCCTGCACGCCGCCGCTTTTGGGAGGATGTGCTCAATGGCCCCTTGGTTGAGCGGGTATTGTCTGGCCAGGAGCAGGCGGCGCGTGAGTTGTTGGGGGAGTTGTTAAGCCAAAGCGAAGATGCGCCCGCGCGCGGCGAGGTCTATTTGGTGGGTGGTGGTCCTGGCGATCCTGACTTGCTAACGTTTAGAGCCTTACGCCTCATGCAGCAATGCGATGTTTGCGTGTATGACAAGTTGGTCAGTAAAGAAGTCATGGAGTTGGTGCGCCGTGATGCTGAGTTGATTTATGTCGGCAAATCGCGCGATCAGCATACACTGCCGCAAGAGGAGATTAATGCCTTGCTGGCCAGGCTGGCGCTCGAAGGCAAGCGTGTATTACGCCTGAAGGGCGGTGATCCGTTTATTTTTGGCCGCGGCGGTGAAGAGATTGAAACCCTGATGCAGCACGGCGTGCCGTTTCAAGTGGTGCCTGGCATCACGGCCGCTAATGGCGTCTCTAGCTATGCCGGTATCCCGCTGACGCACCGCGATTACGCACAAGCCTGTTTGTTTATTACCGGGCATTTAAAAGATGGCACGATTGATCTCGATTGGCAGGCCATGGCACGCCCTAAGCAAACCGTGGTGATTTACATGGGGTTAGTTGGGCTGGAGCAGATTTGTCGCAAACTGATCGCACAAGGCGTATCACCTGAGATGCCTGCGGCGGTGATTCAGCAAGGCACTACGCAGAAGCAGCGAGTGGTGGAATCGACCTTGCAACATCTGGCCGCGGATGTGGCTGCTGCCGGGCTTAAGCCGCCTAGCCTGACCATTATTGGTGAGGTGGTGAGATTACGTGCACGCTTAAACTGGTTTACGCCCAGCAACGACTGAATTAGGTATTAGGCAGAATCGGCAGTGAAAGTCTGGCTTCCAGCCCGCCTTCGCTGCGGTTAAGCAGTGCCAGTTGGCCGCTATGCAAGGTGGCAATGCGGTTGCAGATGGCCAACCCTAAGCCGCTGCCACCTTCATATTTGTTACGCGCGCTGTCCATGCGTTCAAATGGGCGTAACAAGCGCTCTGCATGTTCAGGCGGAATGCCGGGGCCGTTGTCGAGCACGCTAATGACGATTTTGTCAGCCATGACCTGGCTGCGCACCTCTACCTTACCTTTGCCGTAGTTATAAGCGTTGCCGACAAGGTTATCCAGCAGTCGTTGCATGGCCAGGGGCCGGATGGGAATAAAGTATTTAGGCCCCAGCGAGACCTTTAACTCGCGCCCGGCGCGGCGTTGGCGTTCTGCCAGGGCATGCAGCAAGTCGTTGATATCCATCATGCGTGTCGGCTCGCCTTCGACACCGCGCACAAAGTCCAAAAACTGGTGAATGATATTGTCCATGTCAGAAATATCTTCAATCATGCCGTGCTTCATGTAGTCGGCTTCTGTCGGCAACATTTCGACTGCCAGCCTTAAACGTGCCAACGGGGTGCGGATATCATGTGACACGCCTGCCAATAACAAGGTGCGCTCGGCATCCAGCCGCGCCAGTGATTCTGCCATTTCATTAAAGGTGTGCGTCACTTCGCGCAACTCTTCCACGCTGTCTTCCGGCAGTTTGGGCGCTGGTTCGCCATTGCGTAAGCGCTCGGCTGCATGCACCAGCATGGTCAGTGGACGGTTGATGCGCGCAGTCAGCAGATAGCCGCCGACCAGCGACAGTAAACCCACCACGGCGGCCCAGCCCAGCCAATGCCACGGAAAAGGCCGGTCAACCTGGATTTTGGGAATGACCACCCAAAAGTCGTCCTGACCGACATTAAAGCTGATCCAGAGGCCGGGGATGTCGTAATGATTGACCGTGATGATGGTTTCTTCGCCCATGCGCTCGCGGATTTTCTGCGCCACCAGATTGATAAACGGGTCTAGCGGCAGTGGTTCAATGTCTTCGAGAAAGTCTGCCGCATAGACGCGCACGCCTTCGCGGCCAGACAGCTCTGACAGTAAGGCCAGGCGGCGGTTTTCGTGTGAAGCAATGAGTGAGGCCCGCGTGTAGTTTACAATGGTGACGGCTTGCAAAGCGGCTGCGGTCGCGCGTGGTTCGCGGTCAAAATAGTCAAAGATTTTGAGCGACGCATAGATACTGACGGCCAGCAAAATGGCAATCAGTAACATGATGCGGGACAGCAGTCGGCGAGGCAGTAAGCGCACGTGAATTAGGCTTAGGTAAATCGCTTATTGCGGCGCTTCGCCATCTGGAATAAACACATAGCCAAAGCCCCACATGGTTTGCAGGTAGCGTGGATGCGCGGGATCCGGCTCGATAATACGGCGCAAACGTGACACTTGCACGTCTATGCTGCGGTCGAATACATCGAGTTCGCGGCCACGGGCTAACTGCATCAGGCGATCGCGCGACAATGGCTGGCGCGGATGTTCGGTAAACACTTTTAATAAAGTGAATTCGCCGCTGGTGATGGTGATTGGCACGCCGTTTTTGGTCAGGCTGCGCGTGTTAGTGTCAAACACAAACTCACCAAACTGAAACGCAGCGCTTTTTTCCTCTACGACTTGCTTGGGGCTGATTTCATGGCGACGCAATACCGCGTTGATCCTGGCCAGCAATTCACGTGGATTAAATGGTTTTGGCAGGTAGTCATCTGCGCCCATTTCCAGGCCAACAATGCGGTCTACCTCATCACCACGCGCGGTCAACATGATGATTGGCGTCATGTGGTTGGCACCGCGCAGGCGGCGGCAGATAGCCAGGCCATCTTCGCCCGGTAGCATCAAGTCGAGAATCAGCAGGTCAAAGCTCTCGGCAGACATCGCCTTGTCCAGCTCTTTACCATCGGAAACGGATTTGATATTGAATCCTTGCTCGGTGAGGTAGCGCTGTAAAAGTTCGCGCATACGCAAATCATCATCAACCATCAATATTTTTTTTAACTGTTCTGCCATACGTACCTTTTAACACAGAAGCGGGCGTTTTTGTTAACGCAGTTGGCCGCCATCAGGATGACCTGACCTAAGGAGCTAAAACGGCTCAGCCGTAAAACTTATCTCCATTATTATACTCCAAGCCGTATGTTGCATGAAGTGGGCTAGTTACAACTTGGTTACAAATAGCGGTGGGGATGAAATATTGCATTTACAATCGTGAGGCAAGATGACCACCTGAAAATGGCCTGACAGTGATGAAACATTGGCTATTTTTTGTTAAATCAGTTGATACTGCGACCATAGTTGCGTTATGTTAGTCAGCCTGATTTTAGAGTCAGGCAATATCTGTCATGTTAATCGTGCTTGGGTTTACTTTAAAAAGATTGTTTTCAAAAAGCGTTGAGTGAAACAAGACTTTTTGAGTGGATCAAGACCTTTCTGAGTGAAACAAGACTTGGTAAAACAAGAATGAAGGTATTACGTTTGGATGTGGATGGGTAGAGCGAACAAACATTTGAAAGAGGTTTTTTTGCTGACAACGACCATGTTGCTGGCATTACCTGTGTCTGCCGACCTGAAGTTACCGATTCGGCTGACGGATAACCGCATGGTCGATAACGATGATGTGGGGTTGTCTAAAACCCTTGAGCACAACTTCAGTCCTGAAGATCGTGCACGCTTGCGCAAGGCGCTGTCTGATTATGCGCGCAATACCGATCCCGACCATCAGCTCATGCTGCAAAAACGCAAAATCATGCACGACAGCATTTCGCAGCGTTTTAATGAGTGTAATCGCGACAACGATGATTCGCTGGATCGCGAAGAAGCCACCCTCTGTTTACCACAAGTCGCCCGTCATTTCTCTTATGTTGACCTCGATGGTAATGGTGTCATTACCCTGGATGAGCTCGAAAATGCCTATGCGCAAATGGTCGAGCGCCAGCGTGAAGCAGAGGCAAAAACGCAGGCACAGCAAGCCATCGTGTCTGATTCAGATAGCGATAAATCAAAAAATAAATCTAAACCCTCGACGGCGGTGATTCCTGCCAATAGCACGGTGAACTCCACCGGCAAAGACGTTTCGGCATTACGCAAACGTCCCAGCTAAGCCGCTGAGCTATGCCAATAGACATGCCAATCTTTAGCCGCGGCATGTTTGCTTTCTGTTTTATCCCCGATTAGTCGTTCAGTCTGTATGGATATCAGCCAATTATCGTTTGTCTGGCATCGTGGTTTGCAGGAAATTGCGGCTGCCGACTGGCAACGACTGGCCGGACGTCATCCCATGCTCGATTACACGTTTTTGCGTGCATTTGAGTTGTCCGCTGCGGTCGATCACCAAACCGGCTGGATTCCGTATCACTTAACAGTGTTTGCGGGCGCGCAGTTGGTGGCTGCTGCGCCTTGTTATATCAAAACGCACTCCTATGGCGAGTATGTGTTTGACTGGTCGTGGGCCGATGCCTACGAGCAGGCGGGTGGTCAGTATTATCCCAAACTCATTTCAGCGATTCCTTTCTCGCCAGTCACCGGGCCGCGCATACTCGTACATCCTGACTGTAAGAGTGCAGCCGCTCTGGCAGATGCAATGCTGACGCAGATGCGTCAACTATGCCAGGCGCATGCGCTCTCTGGCTTGCATGTGTTGTTTCCTGATGCATCTTCAGCCAACGCCTGTGCCGCCGCCGACGGCTTACGCCGACAGGGTGTGCAGTTTCGCTGGGAGAATCCAGGTTATGCGGATTGGGAAGCTTTTTTGGCTGCGCTTAGCCGCGATAAACGTAAAAAAATACGTCAGGAGCGCAATAAAGTTGCCCAGCAAGGCGTGCATTGCCGCGTGGTGAGCGGGCATGACGTTAGCTCGCAAGGGCTCGCCTTGTTTTATCAATGCTACTGCCATACGTATCAACGACATGGCAGCACTCCTTATTTGTCTTTAGCGTTTTTTGAGCAGATTAGCCATGATATGCCTGCACAGTTCAGGCTGTTTATCGCCAGCCAGGATGGCGAAGACGTCGCCGCCAGTTTGTGCGTGCTGGGCGATGACACCTTGTATGGCCGCTACTGGGGCAGCTTACGCGATATTTCCTGTCTGCACTTCGAGCTATGTTACTACCAGCCGCAACAGTTTTGCATTAGCCATGGCATTCGCTATTTTGAAGGTGGCGCGCAAGGCGTACACAAGCTCGCGCGCGGCTTCACGCCTTATGCAACCTGCTCCTATCACTGGCTCAGTCATCCTGATTTTCACCAGAGCGTGGCACGCTTTTTAGCGCGCGAAGCCAATACCATGCAGGACTATGTGGATGAGCTGGAGGAACGTAGTCCCTATAAAGCTTAATCGGCCGCCGATGAACGCGGATGCACGCTGATAAGGGCGAGTGGGTGAACAAGCGTTTGAGTTTTACAGGGTTGCTTCAGCGCTCTTTCGGCTGGCGCTGCTTCGGGGTCCCCATCTGACCGTCCTGCAAGTCGAGTAGCACAGGAAACAAGCGGAAGCTGGGGTGGATTTCTTTTGGTGACTTATTCTTTGGGCAAGCAAAGAAAAGTTACTCGCCGAGAGGCGAAAGGCAATGCTACGCACAGCAAGTTACCAGGGGATCCTCTTCCCGTCATAAGCAATAAACTCCCCCGATTGCGCACTGTTTAACCCCTCAATCACCTGCCGTAACCCATGCACACTGGTTGCAGTATCAATCAAGCCATTCGGCCCGCCCATATCTGTACGCACCCAGCCCGGATGCAGGGCCGCGACGGCAATATTAAATTCACGCAAGTCCAGCGCCAGGCTTTTGACTACCATATTCAAAGCGGTTTTGCTGCTGCGGTAAATGTATCCGCCGCCACTGCCATTGTCTTCTATACTGCCCATTTTGCTAGTCATGGCAATAAGTTTTGCCTGGCTGGCGCGGCGCAGTTGCGGTAAAAAGGCTTCGGCCAGGTAGTAGGTGGTGAGTGTATTGACCTGGAACGCGTGCAGCCAGGCTTGCGGGTCGGTGTTGCCAAAGGCGCTGTCAGGGTAAGTGCCGGCATTGCTGATTAAAATATCAATGGTGAGTGCTGATAATTGATTAGCCAGCGCGCGAATAGCGCTCACATCGCTGACATCCAGTGCGAAAACCTGGATGTTGGTGTGTTTGGCTGTCTGTTGTTGCAGCGCTGTGGACTGTGCTGGCTCACGTACAGTGGCATATACCTGATGACCACTTTCGGCATATTGTTTGACGTATTCCAGCCCGATACCACGGTTGGCGCCTGTGATTAAAATCGTTTGTGTCGTCATTATTTGTCTCGTTTTCTTGAATTCATTCAATCTAGGATAAGATTGAATTTTACGCTGGTTTGTTTGCCGGCGTAGTATCTTTGCAATCGCAACGGAGTGTTGAGTTGATGGGTGTAGGACATCGTTTGAGACAAGTGCTTGTCTGGGTTGGATTGGGTGTGATGCTGTTTGCCGCGCAGGCGATGGCAGGCGGGGTGGATGTGAGTAAAAAAATCCCCCTGAGGCCTTCTTTATTAAAGCCCGAAGATGTCGCGGTTATTTACAACGTCAACGATGCGCAGAGTGAAGAGGTCGCCCGCTATTATTTGCAGGCGAGACAAGTGCCTGTAGAAAACCTGATCGGCGTGGAGTTACCAAGGCATGCCAAGGATGCACTGACGGTGCCTGAGTTTGAGGCTTTAAAGGCGCAGCTCGATGCCAAACTGACCAGCCAGCAGGTCTTGCTCCTGGTGTGGCGTACACCATTTGCCGTGCAATGTAACAGCATCACTAGTGCGCTGACCTTGGGGCTGGATTTAAACCAGTGCCGCAAAACCTGTGACCCTGGCCGTGATAGCCCTTACTTTAACAGCATGTCATTGCGGCCATGGGCAGACCATCATCTCCGCTTGTCCATGCTGCTGCCGATTAGCAGCGTAGAGGCCGCTAAGGCCTTGATTGATCGCGGCGTGCTGAGTGAGTTTAGTTTAAATGACGCCGATGGCTACTTCCTCAAAACGCGCGATGTTGCGCGCTCCAAGCCGCGTGAGCCATTTTTTCCGCAAGATGGCATGACCATCAAATCCAAAAAGCTAACTTTGCATACTTTGAGCCACGAGTCGATTGAAAACCAGGGTGCGGTGATGTTTTATTTTACCGGGCAAAAGCAGGTCGATTTTATGTTGACGAATACCTATTTGCCAGGCGCGATTGCCGATCACCTGACCTCAAGTGGTGGCGTGCTGGCGAATTATAACGGGCAGATGCCAGCGTCGCGCTGGTTGGATGCCGGTGTCACCGGTAGTTATGGCACGGTTTCCGAACCTTGTAACTACTGGCAAAAATTTCCTAATCCGCAAATTGTGCTGGCGCATTATTTGTCGGGTGAAACCTTGATTGAGGCCTACTGGAAGAGCGTAAAATGGCCGATGCAAGGCGTGTTTATCGGTGAGCCGCTGGCCAAACCTTATGCAAAAAGTGCGCCGGTGATGACCGAGTAATCTCTCCGTACGCTTGTGCAGTAAGCCACTATGCTGCTGTCATCATGCTGTCATTGCCTGCGCACAGATGTGTCGTATAATCGCCGACATTGATGTGTTGAGAATAGCTTGTGCAAGATATTCGTTGGAAAGCGTTCTGGAGTTTGCTGTTTTGGGCATTTTTTAGCCTGATGTTCGGCTGGTTTACCCATGCAGAAACGGCTTGGTTATTGTTTATCGCGGGAGCGCTGGTGTACCTGGCGACGCACATATACTGGATTCATCGCTTGTATCAATGGGCGCTTAAACCCAGCCTTAATTTTATGCCAAATGGTAAAGGCATCTGGGAAGATATCTTTGCCAACCTTTATCATGAAATGCGCCGTCATTCTCGCAGCCAAAGCCAACTGAGCAGCACGCTGGAACGGCTGCGTCATGCCACCAGCGCCTTGCCTGACGGCGTGGTGGTGCTTAATAACCGCAACGAAATTGAATGGTTTAACGAGCCAGCGATTCAACGCCTGGGATTAAAGCGCCATCATGATGAAAATCAGCCCATTTATTACTTGCTGCGGCAAGCTGAGTTTGTCGAGTATCTGCAGGCAGAAAACTACAGTGAACCGCTCAAACTCAAGTCCTGGCGTAGCCCGGATGTGACACTCGAATTACAGATTATTCCATTTGCCAGCAAGCAGCGCCTGCTGATCTGCCGCGATGTGTCTGCGATTGAAAAAACCGAGGTGATGCGTCGCGACTTCATTGCCAACGTGTCGCATGAGTTGCGCACACCGCTCACGGTCATCGGCGGCTTTCTTGAAACCATCAGCGATATGCAAGGCGAAGTTTCACCAGATATCCAGCCTTATTTCGACATGATGCAGTCGCAAACGACGCGCATGCGCCGTATTATTGAAGACTTGCTGACCTTGTCGCGCCTGGAAAATAACGTCACGCTCAAAGACGAAGCCGATATTGACATGCCTGCTTTGCTCAAGCAGTTGCAAAAAGATGCACAGGCCTTGAGCCAGGGCCAGCATACGGTGAGCTTGCACATGGAGACAACTGTCAACTTGCGCGGTAGTTACAATGAGCTGTTAAGCGCCTTGAGTAACCTCACCAGCAATGCTGTGCGCTATACCCCGGCGCAAGGCAAGATTGATATTTACTGGCAGATGCGTGGTGAAGATGTTGTGTTTGCTGTGCAAGATACCGGGATTGGTATCGAACCGCAGCATTTACCACGGCTGACGGAGCGTTTTTACCGTGTTGACAGTGGTCGTAGTCGTGATACTGGCGGCACCGGGCTCGGTCTGTCTATCGTCAAACATATTTTGCACCACCATCAGGCCAGCCTGCAGGTTGAAAGTGAGCCAGGGCAAGGCAGCCGCTTTCAGATTGTGTTTCCGGCGCAGCGGGTATTGCCTGCATGAGGGTGTGCGGCTGGCATGTGATGATATTACTGCTGGCCGGATGCAGCACGACGCCGGATGGCGGCTATGTGGATTCACCCAACGGGCGGCCGGTGCCGGTGCGGCAAGACCGTAATGCGCTGCATCAATTGGTCAAAACGGACCTCGATCGTCTGGCAGATATCGAATATAGCGAGAACGTCAGTACCTTGCGTTTGCTCATGCTCAAGCTGTACAAACGTAACCCGGCAGAGGCGCAAAAGTCAGGCCTGGGCTCACCGGAGCAGATTGCCAGCTATGTGTTTGAGCAAACGGGCGTGCATCACTGGCAGTTTGAGGCGCTGGGTGGCGCGCAAGATACCGCGGCCATTAAGTTGGCACTCAATGCGCAATATAGCGGAGACCGCGTATTGGCACTGGTGGTTGGCATCCAGTCCATGTTGTTTAGAGCGCATGGCAATAAATCGGCCTTTTTTCTGACTGACAGCATAGAGCCGCAAAATTTGTATAATGCGGCCAGAAATATTGAAATTGCGGTATGGAAGTTGACCAATGCCAAAAATGCCCAAGGCGAGTTGTTGCTGCTCACCAATAGCTTACCTGGTGAAGTGCAAAACCTCAGTTTTGAGCGCGAGTTTAGCAAGCTGATGGCCCGCACTGATTTACTGGCGCTGACACTGGCAGAAAAATCGCAACGCTTTATTTCACGGCTGACACAAAGTATCACCGCCGCTCCTTTTCTTCCTTTTAGATAAATTTAATCATGCAACAAGCACTGACTTTACTCAATGGCCTGACGCCAGCCCAGTTCATGGCGGAATACTGGCAAAAAAAACCGTTGTTGATTCGAGGGGCGATGCCAGGTTTTCAAGGTCTGCTTGATCCGGAAGAGTTGGCTGGCCTGGCGTGTGATGCCGAGGTGCCCGCCAGATTGATACAGTTTGATCCCCAACGGGCAGATTTGGGCGAGGGCTGGCAAGTGACGCAAGGGCCGTTTGACGATGATGACTTTACCGCCTTGCCTGCACAGCACTGGACCCTGTTGGTGCAGGGCATGAATCATGTCATGCCGGAAGCGCAAGCCTTGCTCTCCCACTTTGACTTTATCCCCACGGCCAGGTTAGATGACGTCATGGTTAGCTATGCGCCTACCGGCAGCGGTGTCGGCCCCCATATCGATAGTTATGATGTTTTTTTGCTGCAAGGCGCAGGCAAACGTCGCTGGCGCATCAGCCAGCAAACCGATTTACGGCTGATTCCTGATGCACCCTTGCGTATTCTGTCGCATTTTGTCTCCGAGCAGGAGTGGGTGCTGGAGCCTGGCGATATGCTTTACTTACCGCCCAATGTCGCGCATTGGGGCATTGCTGAAGACGATGACTGCATGACGTATTCCATCGGCTTTCGTGCCCCGGCGGCCCGAGAGCTGGCGATAGAGTTTCTGGATGCCTGTCGGCAGGATGGTTTGCCGGACGAGTTGTATCGTGATCCCGATTTGCAGCCGGTCGTCGATGCGGCGGCGGTAGATGCTGATATGGTGAATAATGTGGCAGAGATGCTGCGTCGATTGCCCTGGCAGCCTGCGCAATTGGGGCCTTTTCTAGCGAAGTATTTTTCTGAGCCCAAGGCTTATGTTGTTTTTTCCCCTAATCGCAAGCTCAGTCTGGCAAAGTTTTCGCAACGTTTGGCACAAGAGGGCGTGGTCATGGACTTGCAATCGCAAATGCTGCATTGGCAAGGCCAGTATTTTATCAATGGTGAACAGGTGCCAGTCTCTGCTGAAGGCGCGCCATTATTGAATCTGCTCGCCAATCAGCGGCAACTTGAGCCAGCGTTATGCCAAGGGGGCATCATGGACAGTGTGCTGCCATGGCTGCACGAAATGTATTTGTCTGGCTATGTGCATTTGGCCGAAAAAACAGCTTAATTGCATTGATGACAAATGATTTGCCGGTGTTTTTGTCAAAAAAACAGCTTGATGTGGATGTTACGCAAAAAAATCCATGTTTTTTAAGACAATGTGCGTTCTTTTTTTAATGAATTACTGATACAATTTTTTTACTCGGCTGGTTCTGCATCAAGGGGATTGTCCGTACATAATTTTTTGCTCATACATACTAAGGAAATAAAGATGACACGTTCTGCATTGTTGGCTGCATTGTTGGCTCTGGCTTTGACTGCTTGTGGTGAAAAACCAGCTGAAGAAGCGCCTGCTGCTGAGGCACCTGCTGCTGAAGCTCCAGCTGCTGAAGCTCCAGCTGAGGCACCTGCTGCTGAAGCCGCTCCTGCTGAAGCTGCTCCAGCTGAAGCTGCACCTGCTGAAGCTGCTCCAGCTGAAGAAGCTAAGTAATTCAGACTTGAGTAATCTGGTTTTAATTAAACCTGGTTTGGTTAAAGCCTAGGATTTACTTAAAATCCAAGCTTGCTTAGATGTAGAAAAGCCGACGAAAGTCGGCTTTTTTATTGGTGCTGCCATGATGACTAAACAGGCGCTTGCTCGTTAGGCAGCGCTTTTGAGTGGTGTTAATTCGTTGGCAATCTGGCAAATCCGGATAAAGTCATCCGCTACCAGTGCCGCGCCACCAATCAGGCCACCATCAATATCCGGCATGCTCAGTAGCTGCGCAGCATTGCCTGGGTTCATGCTGCCACCATACAGCAAAGTCGTGTCTTCTGCCGCTTGCGCATCAAGCAACTCAATATGGCCGCGGATAAAAGACAAAATGGCCTGTGCATGTTGTGGTGTGGCCGCTTTACCGGTGCCAATGGCCCAGACGGGTTCATAGGCGATTACGCCTTGTGATAAGGCTTGAATGCCGACATGCGCGATGACCGGGTTAAGTTGGCGTACGACGACCAGATCAGTTTCGCCTTGTTCATATTCATCCAGCGTTTCACCAATGCATAAAATGGGCGTCAGCCCGGCCTTTAGTGCGGCCTCAAAACGTTCACCGCAGGTTTCGTCGCTGTCATGCCCACGCTGTCTGCGCTCTGAGTGGCCAATAATCACGTAAGTACAGCCAAATTCTTTCAGCATCAGTGGCGATACCGAGCCGGTGTAAGCGCCCCGTTCATGGCGGCTCATGTTTTGTCCGCCCCAGCTAATGTGGCTGTTTTGCAGCAGTTGTTGTGCTTGATACAGGTAAGGGTGTGGCGGGCACACCGCATAACGGGCGCGATGATGGCGCGTTTGTTGCAACAGGCTTTGCATGAACTGCTGGTTGTCTGGCAAGTTGCCGTGCATTTTGCGGTTGGCAACCACCAGCTTGGGGCGATTTGTCATCACACCGTTTCCTTTGAGGGTTTTCTTTCTATAATGACGGATATTCTACAGAAAACTTGACGTTATGCCCGCATTAGATTTCTCTTTGCAATTAGCTTCTACAGCAACCGATATTCCCACTTCGGCACAATTTAAAAGTTGGGTGCGTGCTGCGCTGCGCGTAGAAACCAGCCTGACCATCCGCATCGTGGATGAAGAGGAGGGGCGGCAGTTAAATGCAGCGTATCGCGGTCGTGATTACGCCACCAATGTGCTGACGTTTTCCCTCACCGAAGAACCTATTCTCATGGGCGATATTGTGATTTGTGCGCCCGTGGTTGCCAAAGAGGCCGTTGAGCAAGGCAAGCCCCTGCTTGCCCATTATGCACACATGACCGTGCATGGCGTGTTGCACCTGCACGGCTATGACCATGAGGTTGATGCCCAGGCCGAACTCATGGAGGCGATGGAGATCGCCGTCATGCACAAGCTGGGCTTTGCCAATCCTTATGCAGAATAACCTTTAACCGCAGGCGGCAAGTCGCTACAATCATTGCATGGAAATTACGACCAACCATCCGGTTAAAATCAACGGCGAGCCGCTGTCGGCACTGCCGCAAAATTTGTATATCCCGCCGGATGCGCTGGAGGTCTATCTGGAGACTTTTGAAGGTCCACTGGACTTATTGTTGTACCTGATCCGCAAGCACAACCTGGATATTCTCGATATCCCCATGGCGGATCTGACAGTGCAGTACATGGCCTATGTCGATAAGATGAAAGCCGTGAACCTGGAGCTGGCCGCCGAATATTTGTTAATGTCTGCCATGCTGATTGAAATCAAGTCGCGCATGTTGTTGCCCAAGCCTACCGAGGTAGAAGTGGAAGACGACCCGCGTGCGGAGCTGGTCAGACGCTTGATGGAGTATGAGGCGATCAAACTGGCGGCGCAACGGCTGGATGCGATGCCTAAAGTCGGCGAGCAGATTGATGTGGCCGCAGCCTATTATCAGCAGATCAGCCTGGTGAAACCGCCCGAAGTGAGCCTGGATGACTTGGTGGAGGCGTGGCGCAATCTGCTCAAGCGCGCCAAGTTGAATCAGCACCACAAGCTCGGGCGTGCCGAGTTATCGGTACGTGAGCATATGAGTTTGCTGCTGCGGAGATTAAGTGCCGCACAGGTGCTGCGGTTTGATGAGCTGTTTGATCTGGAAACGGAAGGCGTGGCCAAGCTGGTGGTGAATTTTCTGGCCATGCTGGAGCTAGCCAAAGAAGGCTTGGTACGGATTACGCAGCAAGAAGCATTCGGTATTATTTATGTGCAAGCCAATAGTGCTGGTTAAAAGGCGGACGCATGCGTGAACCTGACAATATTGAAGAGATGAAGCGTATTCTGGAAGCGGCCTTGCTGACGTCTCCGCAGCCGCTGGCGCTGGAGGATTTGCTCAAGCTATTTGCCGGGCGCATGGAGCGCGCAACCTTGCGTATGTTGCTGGATGAGCTGAAAGCCGACTGGGTAGAAAAAACGCTGGACCTGGTGCAGGTGGCCAGCGGCTATCGCTTTCAGGCCAAAGCTGAGTATGGTGAGTATTTATCGCGTTTAAACCCTGAGCGGCAGCCTAAATACTCGCGCGCAGTGATGGAAACACTGGCGATTATTGCCTACCGACAGCCGGTGACGCGCGGCGATATTGAGCAGATTCGTGGTGTGGCGGTGAATCCCAATGTGATTAGACAATTGCAGGAACGCGACTGGATAGACGTGGTCGGTCAACGTGAAGTGCCGGGCAGGCCGTCTCTGTATGCCACCACCAAACATTTTCTCGATGATTTGAACCTGCGTTCCTTGGCTGAGCTACCGCCGTTTGAAGCGTTTGCGCAAACAGAAATCCCGCTGGAGTAACATTGATGATGCAAGCTGAATTACTGAAAATCAGAATCAACCACCAAGGTAATACTGCGCTCGGCCCGGGCAAAATTGAGTTACTGCAACATATTGCGCAGCACGGTTCAATTTCAGCGGCAGCCAAGCAGATGCGCATGTCTTACCGCCGCGCCTGGGAGCTGGTTGATATGATGAATCGTAGTTTTGACCAGCCGGTGGTGGTGAGTACCACTGGCGGCGCTCATGGCGGTGGCGCGCAAGTGACGGCGTTTGGCCAGGCATTGATGTTGGCTTATGCACAAATTTTACAAAAAACGGCCCAAGCTGCGGCCGATGAGCTGCATTTAATTAACCAGCATTTGAAAAAAATCTGATTTTTTTCGCTCTCGTAATGTATGTTTGAATATAACGATGGTAGCATCGCAGATATGCAATTTTATCTCCTGGGATGACCGCAATGAAAAAATGGCTTTGCTTGGGCTTGTGCCTGATCAGTGTATTGGCGCAAGCAGAAGACAAGAAAATAAAGGTGTTTGCCGCAGCCAGTTTGACCGATGTGATGAATGTGCTGGTCAAGCAGTATGGCCAGCAAACCGGTGTGCAGGTGGTGCCTGTCTTTGGCGGCTCAGGCACCCTTGCCAAGCAGTTGGAGCAAGGCGCACCTGGCGACTTGTTTATTTCGGCAGATGAAAAGTGGATGCAATACCTCAAAGACAAGCAGTTAGTGCAGGTGACAACGATCAAGCCATGGCTGGGTAACCGCCTGGTGATGATTACACCACAAAACAAGCCGTTAACAATTAAAGCTGAAGCCAGCACTGACATCAGCCAGCAAGCGCCTGGCTATTGGTGCACAGGCGATACCTTGTCGGTGCCAGTCGGCATTTATGCCAAACAATCTTTGACCAACCTGGGCTGGTGGGACAAGCTTAAAAATAAACTGGTCAGCACACAGGATGTACGGGCAACACTCAGCCTGGTCGAGCGCGATGAATGTGATGTTGGCATTGTGTATGCCAGTGATGCGCAATCTTCTAGCAAAGTGAGGGTGGCGGGCGAGTTTGCCGAAAGCAGCCATGTACCGATTGTGTACCCGATGGCCTTATTGCCGCAGGCGGCGAGTGAAACGGCAGCGTTCTACCGTTATCTGCAATCTGCCGAAGCCAGAAAGTTATTGCTTTCTTACGGGTTCAAGCCGCTGTTCAACGATTAATCTACCTGTTGCCGCCTTATGTGGAACTTGTCTCCTGCTGAACTCGCGATTGTTTTATTGTCGCTGAAAGTTGCCGCCTGTTGTGTGCTGGTGTTATTGCTGCCCGCCATCGGCATGGCCTGGTTGCTGGCCAGAAAGCAATTCTGGGGGCATGCGCTGGTGGATGCGCTGGTGCATCTGCCCATGGTGTTACCACCAGTCGTGCTTGGCTATATGTTGCTGGTGTTGCTGGGTAGGCGCGGCTGGATCGGTCGTTGGCTATATGAGCAGTTTCATATTCAGCTGACTTTTCACTGGTGGGGCGCGGTGATCGCCTCAGCGGTGATGGCGTTTCCGCTCATGGTGCGTGCGATCCGCCAGGCACTGATGCAGGTGAATCCTTTGCTAGAACAAGCGGCGCAAACACTGGGTGCGTCACCAGCCAAAACCTTCTTGACCATCACGTTGCCATTGGCTTATCACGGTGTACTCACCGGCGGCATTCTGGCGTTTAGCCGTAGTCTGGGTGAATTTGGTGCCACCATCACCTTTGCCGGCAACCTCGAAGGTGAAACGCGTACCTTGCCGTTAGCGATTTATAGCCTGACCCAGTCGCCCGAGGGCGATGCTGCCGCCTTGCGGCTAGTGATTTTAAGTGTATTGGTCTCTGTTGCGGCTTTACTGGTCAGCCAGTGGCTGGAGCGCCGCCTGCTCAGGAGTCAACGCTGATGTTGACAGTCGATATTCAGATACATCAACCCTATGCGCTAACCAGTCCGCTCGATTTGCATGCGCGCTTTGAGTTGCCTGCTGGGCGGTGCCTGGGCATCATGGGCGCCTCAGGCTCGGGTAAAACAACCTTGCTGCATAGCATTGCCGGGTTGTTGATGCCATCTGCTGGCGTTATCCGCAGTGGCGATAGCCTATGGTTTGATCATAAACAGGCGGTTCAATTGCCGCCATGGCAGCGCCCGGTTGGTTTGGTGTTCCAGGATGGTCGTTTGTTTCCGCACATGAGCGTAGAGCAGAATTTACGTTATGGCATGCCTGCAGACCTGGCCAGAATAGTGCTGCCCGAGGTGGTGGATATCCTTGCCATCCAGCCCTTGCTCAAACGCAAGCCGAGCGAGTTGTCTGGCGGTGAAAAACAGCGGGTGGCGATAGGGCGTGCTTTATTGCGCCAGCCATCGGTGCTACTAATGGATGAGCCATTGAGTGGTCTGGACGATCAGCTCAAGCAACAGGTATTGCCTTATATCAAGCAAGTGATCGCAACGTTTGGGTTGCCAACGTTGTACGTCAGCCATGTAGGAGATGAGGTGGCAGAAGTTGCCGATGAAGTGTTCATGCTGGCGCAAGGACAACTGCGCCAGGCCAAATAAAGCTGCTTATCTAGGTAAGCAGCTTAATACTTAGTGGTGATGACCACCTGCACCGTGCACGTGCTGGTGAGAAATTTCTTCCTGGTTAGCTGAGCGTACGCTGGCAATGGTGGCTGTAAACAACAAGCGTTGACCCGCCCAAGGATGGTTACCGTCAACCACGACTTTGCCGTCTGCAATGTCCGTGATGGTGTACAAAATCACGTCGCCGGTTTCGTCTTCACCTTCAAACTGCATGCCGACTTTCAGGTCTTGGCTTGGGAATGCGCTGGCTGGTTCAATTTGAACCAATGCATCATCATATTCGCCAAAAGCATCTTCCGGGTCCAGACTCACTTCTACTGAGTCACCGACGTTTTTGCCGTGCATGGCTTCTTCCACTTTAGGAAAAATGTTGTCGTAACCGCCGTGCAGGTAAGCCACCGGATCCTTGCTTTCTTCCAAGGTGTCGCCATCGCTATTTTGCAGTTTATAGGTCATGGTGACCACGGTGTTCATCGCTACTTGCATGTCTAGAGTCCTAAAGTTCTTTGATAAAACAGTATTCTAAAGGATATTGTCGGCATGTGTCATGGTTGCCGACGATAATATTGCCCATAAATCTTTCGCCATTGCCAGGGCGGCATCGGCTGCGCCTCTTGCCACAGGCCCAGGCCTTGTTGCTGTGCCTGCTGCTGCAACGCATCCAGTGCAAGACGTTTTGAGTAGCGCGCGTTAAACCAGGCCATGCCAAGGGCAATTTGTGACTCGCTCGCATCATTGTGGTTGCAATACAAATGGCCCAGCGTTCTGCCGTATAGATCGCGGCCTTGTAACTGCACGCGAATGCTTGCATGCTCGCAGAGTTGCTGTAAGCTGCGCCGCGACTGGATGCCGAAGGCTTGTTGTCGCTCAGGGGCGTCGATGTCCAGCAGGCGTAAATGGTAGGTGAGGCTGTCGTCACGAATAATGACCGTGTCGCCATCAATCACGTTGACTAACACAGGCGCGGCCTGTGCGTAAACGCTTGCGACAAGCAAGCTGACTGGCAGCCACTTCATCATGCCGCGCTAATCCAGCAAGCTGGTGTAATTGTCTGGTGCCAATACGCTAGGGATCGCTTCCGGCAGCAAATCTGGGTAGTCTTTGCTGAAATGCAGGCCGCGACTTTCATGGCGGTCAATGGCGCACCGCACAATCAGCTCGGCCACCTGCAGCAGATTACGTAGCTCGATCAGGTCGTGGCTGACTTTAAAGTTGCTGTAGAACTCATGTACCTCGTCGCGCAACATATGAATGCGGTGCAGGGCGCGGCTCAGGCGTTTGGTGGTGCGCACAATGCCAACGTAGTTCCACATAAAGCGGCGCAATTCATCCCAGGTGTGGGTAATCAGCACTTCTTCGTCGGCATCGGTGACGCGGCTTTCATCCCAGTCTGGCAGCGAAATGGTCGGCTGCAAACCTTGCGCTTCAATATCGAGCGCACAGCTTTGGCTAAAGGCCAGGCACTCCAACAACGAGTTGCTGGCCAAGCGGTTGGCACCATGTAAGCCGGTGCAGGCGGTTTCGCCAATGGCATACAGGCAGTCAATGTCGGTGCGGCCATGCATGTCAGTCATCACACCGCCACAGGTGTAGTGCGCGGCAGGCACAACGGGGATGGGCTGTTTGCTGATATCGATGCCTAGTTGCAAGCAGCGTTGATAAATATTGGGGAAATGTGACTGGATAAAATCAAGCGGTTTATGGCTGATATCCAGGTAAACACAATCCAGGCCGCGCTTTTTCATTTCAAAGTCGATCGCGCGTGCCACCACGTCACGTGGCGCCAATTCAGCGCGTTCGTCATGCCAGGGCATAAAGCGCGTACCATCCGGCAGCAGTAACAAACCGCCTTCACCACGCAACACTTCAGAGATTAAAAACGACTTGGCATGCGGATGGTAGAGGCAGGTTGGGTGAAACTGCACAAACTCCATGTTTGCCACGCGGCAACCTGCCCGCCAGGCCATGGCGATGCCGTCACCGGTGCTGATGTCCGGGTTGGTGGTATACAAGTAAACTTTGCCCGCACCACCGGTGGCGGTCACGGTGTATTGCGCAGAAAGCGTGATTACTTTACCGGTTTGGTTGTTGAGCACATACGCGCCCAGGCAGCGGTTAGGGCCGTCACTGGCGGTTTGTTTAAATAGTTTGTGTGTGGTGATGAGGTCAACCGCAATATGGTGCTCGAGGATGGTGATGTTCGGATGCTCGCGCACGCGATCCGTCAGCGTCGTCTGTACCGCCTGGCCAGTGGCATCCGCCACATGCACGACGCGGCGGTGGCTATGGCCGCCTTCGCGGGTCAGGTGCAGGCGGTCGTCGTCTGCTTCGCGGGTGAAGTTCACGCCTTGCTGTAGCAGCCACTCAATGCTAGCGCGGCCATTGTTGACCACCATGCGCGTGACCTCGCTGTCGCACAATCCGGCACCCGCATCCAGCGTGTCTTTAATGTGCGCTTCTATGGAGTCTTCACTGTTGTGTACCGCGGCAATGCCACCTTGCGCCCAGTTGCTGGCACTCAGGGTAAGTTCGCGTTTACTTAGAATACAAACGCGGTGTTGATCGGCTAATCGTAAGGCCAGCGATTGCCCCGCCAGCCCGCTGCCAATAATCAGGACGTCAAACACTTTATTCATATTGTTTTTGAGGTGAATGGAACTTTGTAGGAGATTGCGGGGTCACAGAGTTGTCTGTTTTGCGCGTCGCAACAGCAGGCAATAAAAAGGGATGAGACGATGTTACACACAGCAAATTTAGAGGCGTTAACGCGCACCGGGTTCGTCGAA
The DNA here is from genome assembly GCF_008015755.1 of Methylophilus sp. Classification (GTDB taxonomy): domain Bacteria; phylum Pseudomonadota; class Gammaproteobacteria; order Burkholderiales; family Methylophilaceae; genus Methylophilus. The sequence goes on from NZ_SSGF01000027.1 coordinate 22,431, forward strand.
AATAACACAAAAGCGTATACTACTCCCAATCATAAAATTACCCAAGGGAGTCATCGCGATATGACTGTTCAGGCGGCGAACGCCAAACAGCTTGAGAATAAAGAGTTTGACCAGATGCTGGTTGAACGCGCTCAGCAAGGCGATAAACGCGCCTTTGGTTTGTTGGTGGAAAAGTACCACCGTAAGCTTGGACGCCTATTGTCTCGCATGATTCGAGATCAAGCCGAGGTGGAAGATGTTGTCCAAGAGTCCTTTATCAAGGCTTACCGTGCATTGCACAGTTTTCGCGGTGATAGCGCGTTTTATACCTGGTTGTACCGTATTGGTATCAACACTGCCAAAAACTACCTGGTGTCATTGGGCCGCAAGCCACAGGTGATGCAGGATGTAGAAATCGAAGATGTAGAAAACTTCGATGAAGGCAATGACATGCGTACCATGGAAACGCCAGAAACCTCGCTGATGACCAAAGAAATTGCGCAAACAGTGAATGATGCCATTGCTGCATTGCCAGAAGAGTTGCGCACGGCGATTACTTTGCGTGAGCTGGAAGGCTTAAGTTATGAAGACATTGCAAACGTGATGCAATGTCCTATTGGGACTGTACGTTCACGTATTTTTCGAGCGCGAGAAACGATTGCAACCAAGTTGAGGCCGTTGTTGGATACGCCTCAGCACAAGCGTTGGTAATTACGCGTATCTTCTTTTAAAACGGTTGTGAGTGTGTCAGTGTTATGACAAATTTTTTGTTAAATGCTAACATAAAAACATTGATTGATTTGGGGTTATTATGAAGCAGCAATTATCTGCCTTGGTCGACGGTGAGGTCGATGTTGAACGCTGTGAACATATTTTTCTCGCGGCTAAATCCACGGGCGAAGTTGCCCAAGCGTGGCGTGACTATCATGTGATTCGCGATGTGATTCGTGACGATTGTTGGATAGAGTCAGAGATGACTAGCCGGATTATGGCGAGGCTGGATGACGAACCAACCATGCTGGCGCCACAAGCAATGGCAGCGGCAGATAAAGTGACTCACATCCGCCCCCGTTTCAGTAAATACAGTTGGTCAATTGCGGCGTCGGTCGCTGCGGCTTTCTTTGTTGGGATGTTTGTATTGAATCAGCCTGAAATTGCCGCACCGACGCAAATTGCCGATAACGATACTGACGAATATGTCGTTGCGCATCACAACTATGCGCCCAACAGCGCTACTTACTACATGCACAATGTAGCCTACAACGCTGGCGAATAAGTTTACTGTTTTTACTTTATGCCATCTAAGTTTGATTTCCTGCGGGCTTGTCTGCCTGCTTTATTGTTGGCTGCGATTAGCCAGCCTGCTTTTGCCGAAGATGACCTTTGGGCAACCATGCAAAAAACTGCCTCAGCGGCCCGTGAGCTTAACTACCAGGGCCTCTTCATTTATCACAATGGAGCGATGATACGTTCCGTGCAAATCACCCACATTTATGAAGGCGGGCGCGAGTTTACTCGTAATGTGGTGCTCGATGGCAGGCCGCGCGAAGTGTTTAGCGAAGGCGATGATATTGTCATTTTCAATGCTAAAAACGATAAAGTCGTGATAGAAAAGCGTCGCGGTCAGAATTTGTTTCCAGCCATGTTGCCAACGCAGCTTCATCCACTCAAACAAAACTATAAATTGAAATTTGTTGGTCAGGAGCGTATTGCTGGTCGCTTGGCGCAAGTGATTGACATGGTACCCAATGATAATCTGCGCTATCAGTATCGCATCTGGTCTGATACTGAATTTGGCCTGCTGCTCAAAATGAGCATGCTGGATACCGAGGGCCACACGCTGGAGCAAATTGGCTTTAATCAGGTAGCGATGTTGCACACCAAGGACCTCGATTGGTTTCAGCCCAAAATTGATACCAGCAAACCTTATGTGATGGACGATACTACTGACTTGACGCACACAGCGGATAATTTGGTGGTGGCCAATTTGCCCACCGGCTACAAAAAAGTCGATCAAATCCAGTTGAAGGTGCCTGGTCGCACCACGCAAGTGCAACAGTTAATTTTTTCTGACGGGCTGGCCTCTGTATCGCTGTTTGTTGAGCCGATGGTCAAGGGCATGCAGCCGCGCGTTGGCAAGAAAACCATGGGGTCGACCAATGTCTATGCCCATGTGTTAAATGGCTACCAGTTGGTGGTGGTGGGTGAAGTGCCAGCGCAAACGGTTGAGCAAATCGCTCAGCAGGTGACTTTTAAAAAATAGTTTACTTGGCGGACCACGATCAACGTTTTCAACAGCTTTAATAACCTTAAAGCGTGCGCTTGTTGTCCGCGCGAAAACCCCCTGTTACTTGTTTTTTTTGCTAGCGCCACCATGTCATGATGGTGAAATCTTTCGGTATTAATGTGCGCATGCTATTTAAAATGCATGGTACGAAAATTTTATAATCATTAAATGGTAGGAATAATCATGATGAAACAATGGATATCGGGCCTGATGTTGGCGTGTGCAGTCGCTATCACCTTGCCTGTGGTGGCGGTAGAAGCCAAAGATTTGCCTGACTTCACCGAGTTGGCTGAAAAGCAAGGGCCCGCAGTCGTCAATATCAGCATTACTTCTGTGGTGCATGGTGGCAATATTGGTTTCCCTGGCATGCCAAATGATGAAAACCTGCAAGAGTTTTTGCGTCGTTTTGGTATCCCCGGCATGCCTGGCGGGCCAGGCCAGGAGGGCGGTCAGGACTATAAAACACAGTCATTGGGTTCTGGTTTTATTATCAGTGCCGATGGCTATATTTTAACCAACGCGCATGTGGTGAATGAAGCCGACGAGGTGTTGGTAAAGTTGTATGACAAGCGCGAATTCAAGGCAAAAATCATCGGTGCGGATAAACGTACTGACGTGGCCTTAATTAAAATTGACGCGACTGGTTTACCCAAAGTGACGGTGGGTGACCCTAATGCCTTGAAGGTCGGTGAATGGGTAGCGGCGATTGGCTCGCCGTTTGGTCTTGAAAACACCATGACCGCGGGCATTGTAAGTGCCAAAGGCCGTGCGCTGCCACAAGAGAATTATGTGCCGTTTATTCAAACCGACGTCGCCATTAATCCCGGTAACTCGGGTGGTCCATTGTTTAACCTGCGTGGTGAAGTGGTCGGCGTGAACTCGCAGATTTATAGCAAGAATGGCGGCTCCATGGGCTTGTCATTCAGTATCCCCATTGATGTTGCGATCGATATTTCTAATCAACTAAAAGCCACTGGTCGTATCGCGCGTGGCTGGTTAGGCATCGGTATTCAGGAGGTTACTAAAGACCTGGCTGACTCCTTTGGTCTTAAGCAAACCAATGGCGCATTGATCGCCGGTATTGAGAAAAACAGTCCGGCAGACAAGGGTGGTCTTGAAGCTGGCGATATTATCCTCAAGTTTGATGGCAAGCCGATTGTGACCTCAAGCGATCTGCCGCGTGTGGTCGCGACGACTAAACCAGGCAAAGTGGTGCCGGTGGAGATTGTGCGTAAGGGCGCTAATAAAACCCTGCAACTGGGGATTGGCGAAATGCCGAGTGATCAATCTGAAACGCCTGCTGCCAGCAAAGAACCAGTGAAGCCGGAGGCCAACAAAATCGGTCTGACTTTGCGTGAATTGACTGCGCTACAAAAGAAAAAACTCAATGGCAAGAATGGTTTGTTGGTCATTGAAAGCAGTGGTGCTGCAGCACAAGCGGGGATTCGTCGCGGTGATGTGATTTTGGGCTTGAATAACAATGAAAGCCAAAGCGTTGATGCTTTTAACAAGCAGATTAATGCAGTCGCATCTGGCAAGACGGTGGCCGTATTGGTGCAACGTGGTGAAAACACTTTATACGTGCCAATTAAAGTCAAGTAAGGGCTGTTGGTATTGATGTGCACAAAAAGACAGGTTCGCCTGTCTTTTTGTCTGTTGCTCGGTGGCGATTGTGGCTTGTGGTCTCGCTTGGCCGCCTGGGTGCCGGCAGAAAATAAATCACTGATATTCATGCATTTACTGTAAAATGCACCCCATTTGAGAGGCGCTTCAAGCGCCTTTCTTGCTTGTAAATAACGTAAACGACACATGAAAAATATTCGTAATTTTTCGATTATTGCTCACATTGACCATGGCAAATCGACTCTCGCAGACCGCATTATTCAATTGTGCGGTGGTCTAGAAGCGCGCGAGATGGAAGCACAAGTGCTTGATAGCATGGATATCGAGCGCGAGCGCGGCATCACTATCAAGGCCCAAACGGCTGCCCTGCAATATAAAGCAAATAATGGTGAAACCTACTACCTCAACCTGATTGACACCCCTGGGCACGTCGACTTTAGCTATGAAGTCAGTCGCTCGCTATCTGCTTGCGAGGGGGCGTTGCTGGTGGTGGATGCCTCACAAGGCGTAGAAGCGCAGAGTGTGGCTAACTGCTATACCGCAATTGAGTTGGGCGTAGAAGTGACACCCGTCCTCAACAAGATAGACTTGCCTTCTGCCGATCCGGCGCGTGTCTCACAAGAAATTGAAGACGTTATCGGGGTCGATGCGACCGATGCGGTGCGTTGTTCGGCCAAAACCGGCGAAGGCGTGCGCGATGTGCTGGAAGAAGTGGTGGCTAAAGTGCCGCCGCCAGTCGGCGATATTGATGCCCCGCTGAAAGCCTTGGTCATTGACGCCTGGTTTGATAACTACGTCGGCGTGGTCATGCTGGTGCGCGTGGTGGATGGCGTGCTGCGCGCCAAAGAAAAAATCCGCCTGATGGCCACTGGTGCTGAATACTTGTGTGAGCAGGTCGGTGTATTTACGCCCAAGTCATTACAACGGCCACAGTTAAGTGCGGGGGAAGTAGGCTTTATTATCGCTGGCATTAAAGAGCTGGCTGCGGCTAAAGTGGGCGATACCGTGACCTTGGCAGGCAAGCCTGCGAGTGCGCCATTGCCTGGCTTTAAAGAAGTCAAACCGCAGGTGTTTGCAGGCTTGTATCCTGTTGAGTCTAACCAGTTTGAGTCCTTGCGCACCGCGCTGGAAAAGTTGCGTTTGAATGACTCCAGTTTGCAGTTTGAGCCAGAAAACTCAACCGCTTTAGGCTTTGGCTTTCGCTGCGGCTTCTTAGGCTTGTTGCACATGGAAATCGTACAGGAGCGCCTGGAGCGCGAGTACGATATGGATTTGATCACCACGGCGCCAACGGTGATTTACGAACTGCTGCTCCGCAGTGGTGAAGTGGTGCAGATTGAAAACCCGTCACGCTTGCCAGAGCCCTCACGCGTCGAAGAAATTCGTGAGCCGATGATTGTGGTGAACTTGCTGATGCCGCAAGATTACGTCGGCCCGGTGATGACCTTGTGTAATAACAAGCGCGGTGTGCAGCGTAATATGCAATACATGGGCCGTCAGGTCATGTTGAGCTACGAGATGCCATTGAATGAAGTGGTACTCGATTTCTTTGACAAACTGAAATCGGTATCGCGTGGCTATGCCTCTATGGATTACGAGTTTCTGGAGTTCCGTGCGGCAGACCTGGTCAAGCTGGATATTATGGTCAACGGCGAGCGTGTGGACGCCTTGAGCCTGATTGTGCACCGTGCCAATAGCCTGTACCGCGGCCGCGAGCTGGTCTCCAAAATGCGCGAGCTGATTCCACGCCAGATGTTTGATATTGCGATTCAAGCGTCTATTGGCGCAAACATTATTGCGCGCGAAACAGTAAAAGCCATGCGTAAAAACGTGATTGCCAAATGTTATGGTGGCGATATCACACGTAAACGCAAGTTGCTGGAAAAACAAAAAGAAGGTAAAAAGCGTATGAAGCAGGTGGGTAATGTGGAGATTCCACAAGAAGCTTTCCTCGCCATCTTGCGTGTAGAAGATAAATAATCACTTTAGTGGCATCGTTTACTCAGGAAACAAGCATGTATTTTGCAATTTTTATGTTGGTGATTTTGCTGGTCTCAGGCGTGATCTGGCTGCTGGATATTCTGGTCCTGCGCAAACAACGCCAGGCAGGAGCGCTGGGTGATGTCGCTGACCCATGGTATGTGGAATACAGCAAAAGCTTTTTTCCGGTGATTTTGCTGGTGTTCATGGTGCGCTCATTTGTGGTCGAGCCATTTAAAATCCCCTCCGGCTCCATGATGCCGACTTTGCTGGCAGGCGACTATATTTTAGTCAACAAGTTTACCTATGGTTTGCGTGTGCCTATCATCAACAGCGTGTTTTACCCGATGGGCTTGCCTAAGCGGGGCGATGTCTTTGTTTTTCACTATCCACCTGATACCTCGATTGACTATATCAAACGTGTGGTTGGCTTGCCTGGTGACAAAATCCAGTACCGTGACAAGCAGTTGACGATCAATGGCAAGGTGATTAACCTCGATTTTGTGCAGCCGTATCAATATGCGCTTAACGTCAATGATGAACGCGGTAATGCGCGCGCAGTCGATGTGACGGCCTCACGCTTGAGCGAGCAATTGGGCGATGTAAAGCATGATGTGCTGATTCATGACATCATGAACCAATATAGTCCAGGGAGCCCAGGTGACCGCCTGATGCAGGGCGAAACCATTACAGTGCCGGCGGACGAATATTTTGCCATGGGTGACAACCGTGATAACAGCTCAGACAGCCGCGTTTGGGGCTTTGTCGCGGAGAAACATCTGGTAGGCAGGGCGTTCTTTATTTGGTTTAATTTTGACCAATGGCGCCGTATCGGGCAAAGTATTGGTTAAGTGCACGGCGAGCCGTGTAGAAAACGACATCTGATTGAGGCATCGCATGAACATATACTCAAAGCGTTCTCACCAACACGGCATTGGCTTGATTGGTTTTTTGCTGGTGCTCACAGCCTTTGGCATCTTGGGCACAGTGGCGTTAAAAGCGATGCCTGCCTATATGGAATTCTACTCTGTTCAAGCGACGGTCAATCGTATCGCGCATGATCCTTTATTACAAAATGACAGCGACATCCGCACTGCGTTTGATCGCCAGATGCAGGTGGACAGTATTCATGACATGAGTGGCCGCGATTTAGAGATCAGCGGCGGCGTGGTGGCTATGCATTACCAGAAAAAAATTGCACTGACAGACACCATGACATTGTTGATCGACTTTGATACCGCCAGCAAACCTTAATGGCTGGCTTGATCGCACCTAAATGAACGCACTCCCGGTATTACAAACCAGAATCAGTTATAGCTTTACGCAGCCAGCCTTGCTGCAACAAGCGCTCACCCACCGCAGCTTTTCTGCCATCAATAATGAGCGTCTGGAGTTTTTAGGCGACAGTGTGCTCAACTTTATTATTGCGCACCAGCTGTTTAATTTATTTCCAAATTTGCCCGAGGGGGACTTAAGTCGCTTGCGGGCAAAAATGGTGCGAGAAGCCAGTCTGGCTGAAATTGCGACTGAACTCAACCTGGGTGATTCACTCAAGTTGGGGGAGGGTGAGCTCAAAAGTGCTGGCTGGCGTCGGCCTTCGATTCTGGCGGATGCGCTGGAAGCGATTGTCGGTGCGGTATATCTGGATGGTGGTTTTGACGCCGCCCAACAAGTGGTGGCTTTCCTTTATCGTGACAAGCTGCAAACCATAGACCCGAAGGCGATCGACAAAGACGCCAAATCACAATTACAAGAATATCTGCAAAGCAAGAAAATGGATCTGCCGGAGTATCAGGTCGTTTCTATCGAAGGCGAGGCGCACGCGCAAACCTTCACCGTGCAGTGTTGTATTAAAAAGCTCAAGCTGACCACCACCGGTGTGGGCACCAGTCGCCGCGTGGCGGAGCAACAAGCGGCCAAATTGGCCATGGACGAGATTCAATCATGACAGAAGAACTTACCCCCGCTGCAGACGATTTTCGATGTGGTACCGTTGCCATTGTGGGCCGCCCCAATGTTGGCAAATCCACACTGCTTAATCATATTTTAGGCATGAAGCTGGCGATTACCTCGCGTAAGGCGCAAACCACGCGCCATCGTTTGCTCGGTATTCACACCACAGACGATACCCAGTTTTTGTTTGTAGATACGCCTGGCTTCCAGCAAAAGCATATCAACGCGCTGAATAAAACGCTCAATAAAACTGTCACCCAAGTACTGACAGAAGTGGATGTGGTGCTGTTTGTGATTGAGCCGATGAAATTAGGCGAAGCGGACGAAATCGTCCTCAAACTGCTGCCTAAGAACAAGCCGGTATTATTGGTGGTGAACAAGGCCGACCTCATGGGCGACAAAGGCAATTTGCTGCCCTTGATTCAGGACTTTGATCTGCTGTTTGATTTCGCTGGCATTATTCCGGTCAGTGCCAAAAAGAGCTTATACCTTGACGAGTTATTGTCTGCCGTGCGCGAGCACCTGCCGCAGCAACCTGCGATGTATGCCGAAGATGAGCTCACTGACAAAAATGAGCGCTTTTTGGCGGCAGAGTTGGTGCGTGAAAAGATCTTCCGCCTGCTGGGCGACGAAGTACCTTATTCCGTGACGGTAGAAATTGAAAAGTTTGAAACGGTTAAAAACCTGCGTCGAATTTTTGCTGCCATCATTGTCGACAAAGACAGCCAAAAACCAATGATCATCGGTAAAGGCGGCGAAAAGCTCAAGCAAATTTCCACCGAAGCGCGCCAGGACATGGAAAAACTGTTCGGCTCTAAAGTCTACCTCGAAACCTGGGTCAAGGTGAAAGGTGGCTGGGCAGACGATGCGCGTGCATTGAAAAGCCTGGGCTTCTAATTAGCCGCACACTACTGGCATTTTCATGGCAGTAAAATCCCCCGACTCCGGCAGCCACAAGCAATCGCAGCAGCCGGTTTTCATTCTGCATACTTATCCGTTTAAAGAAACCAGCCTCGTGGTTGAAATGTTCAGCCGCGACCTGGGGCGTATCGCCGCCGTGGCTAAAGGCGCGCGCAGACCACTGTCTGCCATGCGTGGCATGCTGCAGTCTTTTCAGCAGCTGGCAGGCACCTGGTCGGGCAAAAACGAACTCAAAACCCTGCATGAACTAGAGTGGATGACTGGCCTCACGCTGTTGCGCGGTGATGCGCTCATGTGCGGCTTTTACATGAACGAGTTGCTGTTGCGCTTACTACCGCGCGATGACGCCCACGCGCAACTCTTCGAATATTACGCACAAACCATACAGTTACTTTCTACCCTGCAACAAGACGCCAGTAATGGCCAACTGGCCGAAATCCTGCGCCGGTTTGAACTCAAAATGTTGCAAGAGCTCGGCTATGCTGTGCCACTCACGCATGACGAAAACGGTGAGATTATCCATGCCGATGAAACCTACCGTTTTGAAGCGGATTACGGCGCCTGCTCGCCATCGGCAACTCGTAATGGTCTATTGATACAAGGTGCCACATTGCTCGAAATGGCACGCGGTAACTACTCGAATGTGACAACGCAGTCGCAAAGCAAGCAACTAATGCGCTATTTGTTGCAGCATTATTTGGGTGAAAAACCGTTGCATACGCGGCAGTTGTTGGTGGATTTGCAGGGGTTTTAGTTTCGTTAACTATCGTGTGCCTGACGGTCGCACACTGATTCTAGCGTTGGCTAGAATCCAGGCGTGGTAGGGTTCCAATAAAAGCTTATTCTTTGACTGGATGATTTCCTTTTTCTCTTGTCGGCATTTTGCCCACGCGGTTGTGGTTGTTTGTGAGGTTGCTTTTCGCTTTTTCAGCGAGTTACTTTTCTTTGCTTGCCCAAAGAATAAGTAACCAAAAGAAATGCACCCCAGCTTCCGCTTGATTCCTGCGTTGCTCGTCAAA
>NZ_SSGF01000026.1 GCF_008015755.1 Methylophilus sp.
AACAGCCGATGGCCGAAAGCCCCCACTTCGCCTGCGCTACTCGGCGCGTCAGATGGGGACCCCGAACACCATGCGACTGCCACCGAAAGCGAATTGAAGAAAAAGAATCTGGTTTTTTAACCATCCCAACCCCGACTATGCTTGTTTGGCGAGAATAATCCCATTCCATCACGCTGAGTAGCGGAGACAAAATAAGAGTAGAGGGAGCGACTGTCCGAATCCCGCGGTGGGCTGTGGGGTTTGCAGCCCGCTAGGTTGAGTTTCGTGACCGGCTTATTTTGTTAAGCAACGCAAGGGAGCCGAAGGCTGTGATGGCTGGGTGCCCTCTTCTTTGGTTACTTTCTGAGGGGCAAGCATCAGAAAGTGACTCGCCTAGAGGCGAAAGAGACTGAATTTAAACGCACAACCCTTTGAGTTCATCACTATCCTAAACCTACTTCAACAAAATAATCCGATTAATCTGCCCCAATCTAAACGCCGTCTTACTCAATTTGCCCCCTTTTAGTGCCAATGGCCGAATCGGGCAGGGCGGGATACGCCGTCCGTCTTCCAGTAACGTGTCATCCTCAGCGGTCGATTGCCACACACCGCCATTCACTGGCCTAAATTGCCAGCGGATATACCCAACTTTGGCACCGAGTTGCAACATTTCGTCACGGTCTGGGGCTTCGCTGATGAGTAGTTCGCTTTCGAGCTCTTCGTCGTATTTGCCAAACGCCTGTTTGCAGGCGAGCGCTTCGTGTTCGCTGGCACCCACGTAGGTGCAGGCGCGGTGCTCTTCCCGTTGCACGTCCCAAGCGCCTAATTGCCAGGCGGCATCGAGCACGGCTTCTTCGACGACTTCAGGCTGGCGCCAGCGGTCGTTGATTTGCAAGGCCGAGCCGGGCACTGGCTGCAGGATAGGTTTAAGCATAGGCAGGGCGGGGGTAGGTTGCTTGCGGAAGCCATGCCAATGCAACATAAGTAGCAAAGGCGTATCTGCGCGCGGCACGGCGGTCAGGGTGACGGCGGTGAGCGGCAACTGCATGACCTGCATTTGCTCAATCAATGTGTGAAAAATATTCATGATTGACTCCTGTTTGCTAACGAGGCGGTTTCATCAAATCACTAGCAAGAAGTGTGCTGGACCCGCTTGAAATAAAGCGCCAAACAAGGTGCTAATTAGACAGTTTGTGCGCGCATACAAGCGGCGTAGCCCCTGTTTTAATGAGAGTTTTTGTCAGCGTCATGCTGCGTCGCTAATTCCCCTCTTGAAAAACGGTTTTTACTTCCCCATCTACACGTAAATTTTTGTGTTTAATCTCGTTTTTTGGAGGAATTGTCATGACTACTGCGACCGCAGAATCGCCATCTAAACAGACCATGGGCTTTCAGGCCGAGGTCAAACAGTTACTGCAATTGATGATTCACTCGCTGTATAGCAACAAAGAGATTGTGTTGCGCGAGTTGATTTCCAACGCATCGGACGCGGCTGATAAATTGCGTTTTGAAGCCATCTCTAACGGTAGCCTGTATGAAAACGACAGCGAGTTAAAGATCAACATCACGTTTGATAAAGACGCACGTACATTGACCATTGCCGATAACGGCATCGGCATGCGCCGTGAAGAGGTGATTAACAATATTGGTACCATTGCCAAGTCTGGCACCAAAGAGTTCTTTCAAAACCTGACCGGTGACCAGGCTAAAGATGCCAACCTGATTGGCCAGTTTGGCGTCGGTTTTTACTCCAGCTTTATCATCGCTGACAAAGTGACACTGATCACACGCCGCGCCGGTGAAACTGAAGCCATTAAATGGGAATCTGGCGGTGAAGGCGATTTCACCATTGAAACCACTGAAAAAGCTGGTCGTGGTACTGAGGTGATTCTGCATCTGCGCGAAGGCGAAGATGAGTTCCTCAATGACTGGAAACTGAAAACCATCGTTCGCAAGTATTCTGACCATATCACCTTGCCTATCGTCATGAAAAAATCCGAATGGAAAGATGGCGAGAATGGCGAAGGCGGCCAGATGGTGTCCACTGATGAAGACGAAACCATCAACAAAGCCTCGGCGTTGTGGGCGCGTAGCAAAAGCGACATCACTGAAGAAGAGTACAACGAGTTTTATAAACACGTTTCGCACGATTACGAAAACCCGCTGGCTTATACGCATAGCCGCGTAGAGGGCAAGCAAGAGTACATTTCATTGCTCTATGTGCCGGGCAAGGCACCGTTTGACTTGTATGACCGCGACCGCCGCCAGGGCATCAAGTTATATGTGAAGCGTGTATTTATTCTTGAAGACGCAGAAAAGCTGATGCCGCAATACCTGCGCTTTGTGCGCGGCGTGATTGATTCAGCCGATTTGCCATTAAACGTGTCGCGCGAGATTCTGCAAGACAGCCGCGATGTGGAAGCGATTAAAAATGGCTCAGTGAAAAAAGTATTGAGCTTGCTTGAAGACGTGGCCGAAAACAAACCGGAAGACTACGCCAAGTTCTGGAACGAGTTTGGCCGCGTGCTCAAAGAAGGCCCGGGCGAAGATTTTGGCAATAAAGACAAGATCGCTGGCTTGTTGCGCTTTGCCTCTACCCATGCCGATACTGAAGAGCAAAATGTGTCGCTCAAGGCCTATATCGAGCGCATGAAGCCTGAGCAAGAAGCCATTTACTACATCACCGCCGATACCTTTGCTGCGGCGAAGAACTCCCCGCACCTGGAAATCTTCCGCAAAAAAGGCATTGAAGTGTTACTGATGTCTGACAAGGTCGATGAATGGTTGCTGGGCGGTTTGACCGAGTTTGAAGGCAAGAAGTTACAGTCCATCGCCAAAGGTGATTTGGATCTGGGCAAGCTGGAAGACGACGCTGACAAAGAAGCGCAAAAACAGGTCGAAGAACAAGCCAAAGATCTGGTTGAGCGATTGAAGGCGGCCTTGGGCGACACTGTGAAAGAAGTGAAAGTCACGCATCGCCTGACAGACTCACCAGCCTGCTTGGTAGCTGGCGAGCATGATTTGTCCGGTAACCTGGCGCGTATTTTAAAAGCGGCCGGGCAAAAAGCGCCAGACAGCAAACCTGTGCTCGAAATCAACCCGACGCATAGACTGGTAGAAAAACTGGGCGCGGAAACTGACGATGCCAAGTTTGCCGATTATGCGCATGTGTTGTTTGACCAAGCCTTGCTGGCCGAAGGCGGTCAGTTGGAAGACCCAGCCAGTTTTGTTAAGCGTATGAATAGCCTGATTTTGTAATTGTTTGAGTTAGCAGTATTAGAAAAGCCACCTGAGTTAGGTGGCTTTTTTGAGCTAACTCGATCTTGTTGTTCCAGCGATTTTCAATTCGCGTTTGGAAGAGGACAGACATTTTAGAACATCAAAAGCGTCGATATTTTTTGTGCCTTTTTTAATACGTATGGCATTATTCAAACGATGTAAATAAGTCAGAAGAGGGCGTTGTTTTTGCTGATTAAAGTACTCTATCTATTTTTAATCTAGATACAGCTAGCTCGGTAGGGCGGACTAGTTCTCAGTCGGCCGAATGAAGTAAATACATCAACAGCCAGCATACACATCAATTGGCAATAGTCAGTTTTTTAGAGATATGCAAAGGTTGATTCTGTAATCAGTCCATCATTCATTAAAGCCCGCACAGCGGGCTTTAATTCTTTTTTGTTATATGTGTATCATTATATATTATTTATTGTAATTTAAATCGCTTGCTATATTGCAATCCAACAAGGTTATTGAAGGATTGAGATGCGTAAGTGGTCAAAAATTTTTCCGGTAGCAATCGCTTTTTCATTTGGCAGTGCCTGGGCAACCGACGGCTATTTTGCGCATGGCTATGGCGTGCGCTCACAGGGCGTGGCGGGTGTAGGCATTGCCTTGCCGCAAGATGCATTGGCGGCTGCGGCTAACCCGGCAGGCCTGGGCAAAGTCGGTGACCGTATTGATGCAGGGCTCACTTGGTTTAGGCCGGTGCGTGAGTCTGAGCTGGAGGGAAGCCCGTCACCTGGTGCCAATGGCACTTACAAAGGCAACGATACGCAGAATTTCTTTATCCCTGAGTTTGGCTACAACAAACAATATTCTGAAGATGTGACGTTAGGCGTGAGTGTGTATGGCAATGGCGGCATGAATACCGATTATAAGAATGGTATTCCTTTGTTTCAAAGCCAGGGCAGTGCCGGGGTGGACCTGATTCAGGTATTCGTGGCGCCTACGGTGACTTGGAAAGTCTCTGAAAAGCATATTATTGGTGCCTCGTTAAACCTGGCTTATCAGCGCTTTGAGGCCAAAGGCTTACAGGGCTTTGATAACACGACATTTAGCGCTGCGCCCGGGCGGGTGACCAACAATGGCCATGACAATTCTTATGGTGTTGGTGTGCATGTTGGCTGGCTGGGCGAGGTTACGGACGCTGTCACCTTGGGCGCGACTTACCAGAGCCGCACGTATATGAGCAAGTTTGATAAATACAAAGGCCTGTTTGCCGAGCAGGGTGACTTTGATATTCCATCGACGTATGGCGTGGGTGTGGCGGTGAAGGTGACGCCTGCATTGACGTTGGCAGCAGATTTTCAGCGGATTAATTACAGTGAGGTGGATGCGGTAGGCAATGCCTCACAGGCGAATTTGTTTAACGGCCTGGGCAATGACAATGGCGCCGGGTTTAACTGGCAAGATGCCAAAGTGTATAAGATTGGTGCGCTGTATCAATATAGCCCCGCTTTAACCTTGCGGGCGGGGTTTAACCATGTCGATCAGCCGATTCGTCGCGGCGATACCTTGCTGAATATTTTGGCGCCAGGTGTAGTGAAAGATCACCTGTCGCTGGGCGCAACCTGGGTGTTAAGCCCGCAATCTGAGTTGTCATTCTCTTATACGCATGCGTTTGAAAATAGCGTGAATGGCAGCAACTCGATTCCGGCGGCGTTTGGTGGTGGCGAGGCAAACCTGAAGATGTATCAGGATGCTTTGGGTGTGGCCTATACCTGGAAATTGTAAAACTCTTTTATTTTCGCCATCTTCGGGCGTTATAATTAAAAGCCACAGCATGAAGTTGGTGGCTTTTTTTATGTCTGACATATTCTTGCTGTAGGCTTGTTTTTTGCTTTTGGCTCATGTAAAGCAAATTTGTGATCACCACCTCAGGGGAAGACGTATGACTGCCAATGTGAAAAAAACACCTAAAAAGACGGATAAAGCAGACCCTGCGCAGGCCGTCGATGAATTCTTGCTCGAGCAACTGCCGATTCCACAGGCGTTACGCAACCACATGACGTTTTCTATCGGTAAATCAAACTCTTGGGCCACCACGCGCGACTGGTATCAAACCGCCGCCTTTACCGTGCGCGACCATTTGATGAGCCGCTGGGTGAATACACGTGATGCTTATCGCGATGCGAATACCAAGCGCGTCTATTATCTTTCACTAGAGTTTTTGATTGGCCGCATGCTGTCGAATGCCGCACTTAATTTGGGCATTGCACCGGAACTAAGCGATGGCTTGCAGGAGATCGGCCAAAAGCTCGAAGGCGTGGCCGAGATGGAGCCGGATGCTGCTTTGGGTAACGGTGGCCTGGGGCGACTGGCCGCGTGCTTTGTTGACTCAATGGCGACCATGGATATTCCGGCCACCGGCTATGGTATCCGTTATGACTATGGCATGTTCAGGCAAACGATTGAGAACGGCCAGCAGAAAGAAAACCCGGATAACTGGTTGCGCTATCAGAATATCTGGGAAGTACAGCGTCCTGAGCATACCTGTGAAGTGAAATTTTATGGCCGCGTGTTGCATGTGCATACCGAGCACGGTATCGAGCATCACTGGGTAGATCACGAGACTGTGGTGGCCATGCCCTACGATGTGCCGGTACCTGGCTATGGCACGCAAACCGTGAATAATTTGCGTTTGTGGTCGGCCAAGGCGACCAACGAATTTGACCTCGCCCATTTTAATGAGGGCAATTACGAAAAGTCAGTTGAAGGCCGTCACAGCGCAGAGACCATTTCGCAGGTGCTGTACCCCAACGATACTTCTGAGTCTGGCAAAGCCTTGCGCCTGAAGCAGCAGTATTTCTTTGTCTCGGCGTCTACGCAGGATATTCTGCACCGCTTTACCAACTACAACGCTGACTGGAATACGCTGCCAGAAAAAGTGGCGATTCAGCTCAACGATACCCATCCGTCCATTGCGGTGGCAGAAATGATGCACCAGTTGGTTGATCACTATCACTTGCCATGGGATACCGCCTGGAAGCTGGTCACCAAAATGTTTGCCTACACCAACCACACCCTGATGCCAGAGGCGCTGGAAACCTGGTCGGTGGATTTGTTTGGCCAGTTGTTACCGCGTCATCTGGAGATTATTTACGAAATCAACCATCAGTTCTTGCAGATGGTGAACCGTCGCTTTCCAGGCGATACGGCTTTGTTGCAACGCGTGTCGATTATTGATGAAAGCCATGGCCGCCGGGTACGCATGGCGCATCTGGCGATTGTCGGTAGCCATACCGTGAAC
The DNA here is from genome assembly GCF_008015755.1 of Methylophilus sp. GTDB lineage: Bacteria > Pseudomonadota > Gammaproteobacteria > Burkholderiales > Methylophilaceae > Methylophilus. The sequence goes on from NZ_SSGF01000026.1 coordinate 6,509, forward strand.
GGCGTGGCCGAGCTGCATAGTGAGTTGTTAAAAACCACCTTGTTTGCCGACTTTACTAAAATCTACCCAGGCAAGTTTACCAATGTCACCAATGGCATTACGCCGCGCCGCTGGTTAAATCAGGCCAATCCCTTGTTAACCAGCTTGTTAACCAAACATATTGGCACCGGTTTTCAAAAAGACCTCAGCCTGATTAAACAGATCGAACCGTTTGCGGACAATGCCGCGTTTAGAAAAGCTTTTCGCGAGGTGAAAAAAGCCAACAAACAGCGGTTGGCCGATAAAATCCTGCAAAAAACCGGCATCGCTATCAACACCAATGCTTTGTTCGATGTGCAAATCAAGCGTATCCACGAATACAAGCGCCAGTTGTTAAATGTGTTGCACGTGATCACTTTGTATAACCGTATCCGTAGCGGACAAGTGAGCCAGCATACGCCGCGTGTGGTGATTTTTGCTGGAAAAGCCGCGCCTGGTTATTGGCTGGCCAAGCAGATTATTCGCCTGATTAACGACGTGGCGACCATGATTAATAACGATCCGGCTGTCAACGACCAGTTAAAAGTGGTGTTCTACCCTAACTATGAGGTGAGTGCGGCAGAAATCCTTTTCCCGGGGGCAGATTTGTCCGAGCAGATTTCTACCGCAGGCACGGAGGCCAGCGGCACGGGTAATATGAAAATGGCGCTCAACGGTGCGCTCACCATCGGTACGCTGGATGGTGCCAACGTGGAGATTAAAGAAGAAGTCGGCGACGAGAATATCTTTATTTTTGGCCTGACCACGCCAGAAGTGGCACAACTCAAAGCCAGCAGCTACAACCCGTGGGACTATTACCACGGCAATAGTGAGCTGAAACAAGTCATAGATATGATAGGTAACGGCTTCTTCTCGGTAGAAGAGCCTGGCCGCTACCAGGCGATTGTTGATACCTTGTTGCACAAAGGCGATCAATACCTGTTGCTGGCCGATTATGCGGCGTATGTCACCGCGCAAGAAAAGGTTGCTGCCTTGTATCAGGATGAAGAGGCCTGGTCACGCATGGCGATTTTGAATGTGGCGCGCATGGCGAAATTCTCCAGTGACCGCACCATTGCCGAATACGCACAGCGCATCTGGCAGGTTTCACCATTTAAAGCCTGATTTTTTATCTGGCAGCGTCAACAAAGCAAGTCCATCTGGACTTGCTTTGTGCTTTATGGGTACACTGCATTAACTTGTTAAAGAGCGTTATCATGAAAAACACAGCATGGGTATTGTTGGCCGGTTTATTAATCACAGATGCACAAGCATTGGACCTCAAAGGCTTGGGGGAGATGGTTGAAAAGGTCGGCGGCAGCACGACCAGTAGCAGCGGTGGCAATAACAGTGCCGTGAGTAACTTGACTGAGCAGGAAACCAGCGATGGCCTCAAGCAGGCACTGAACCAGGGTGTGAGCAAGGCGGTTGGCCTGCTGGGCGCCACTGATGGCTTTATGGGCAATAAAGACGTCAAAATCCCGTTGCCAGATTCTTTGAAAAAAATTGAAAAAGGCATGCGTATGGTTGGGATGGGCAGCCAGGCCGATGAGTTGATCTTAAAAATGAACCGCGCCGCCGAACAAGCCGTGCCTGAAGCCAAAACGCTGCTGGTGAACTCGGTCAAACAAATGAGTGTGACCGATGCTAAAAATATACTCACCGGCCCGCAAGATGCTGCCACGCAATACTTTAAGAAAACCACTTCTACCGATATGGCAGCCAAGTTCCTGCCTATCGTGCAAAAAGCCACCGCCAATGTGCAACTGGCAGATACGTATAATAAGTATGCCGAGATGGGCAGCAAGTTTGGTGTGATTAAAAAAGAAGACGCCAACATTAATCAATATGTGACGCAAAAAGCGCTCGATGGCGTGTACCTGATGATTGCCAAAGAAGAAGCGGCGATTCGCCAGGACCCGATGGGTCAGGCCAGTAGTCTGCTCAAAAAGGTATTTGGCGCAGCCAAGTAGCTGATTTTCATCAGCTTTTATATTGCACCTGCGCGCTGGCGCGGGTGTTTCGACATAATTCCTTCTTTTTACTTTAATCCTTTTGTCATGATGCGCCACTAATCTGCACGGCATGTGCAGGTGGTGCAAATGATCAGTCAAAATCGTTCAAATAATGCTCTCGTGGTGTGGCGTCTGTTAGACGGCAAGCCTGGTCATGAGCATCAGTCTTTAGGGTTGGTCAATGCCATGCGGCAGCGCCTGGCGGTGCAAGTGGTGGATATTGCTGTGGGCCGCAGTGGTGCTGGCTGGCTGTATCTGGCTGCTGGCGTGTGGCCTGCTGGTAAACAGTTGCCCCAGCCAGACATGATTGTGGGGGCCGGTCATGCTACGCACGGCCATATGCTGGCGGCTAAACGTGCCTACGGTGGTAAAACCGTGTGCATGATGCAGCCTAGCTTGCCTGCCGAGTTATTCGATGTCTGCCTGATTCCTGAACACGATCAATACCGTGGTTTTTCCAGTTTTATTGAAACACGTGGCGTGATCAATCATATCCAGCCTGCGGCCGCGCAAAGCAAAGACAGTGATGATGTGCTGATCATGATTGGTGGCCCTAGCAAACATTTTGAGTGGGACGAGTTAGGCGTGATTGCGCAAGTCTATGACCTGGTCCGCAAACATACGGATGTGCATTTTATCCTCACCACCTCCAGGCGCACGCCCGCCAGCTTTGTCTCCGCCATGCAGCGGGTGCGGCTGGCTAACCTGACCATCATCCCGATTGCTGACACCGATAAAGACTGGGTGCAAACGACATTGGCACGTGTATCTAGCGCCTGGGTGACTGAGGACTCTGTGTCTATGGTCTATGAAGCGCTCACGGCACAAGTGGCGGTGGGGCTGATTAATCTACCTGCCCAAGGCAATAGCCGTGTCAGCCGAGGTATCGCAACTTTAATTGACCGCCAGTTGGTGACCAGGTATGACCCTTATGGTTTATATCGCCAGTATATGCGGCCCGTGCTCGGGTTTAACGAAGCCGGGCGCTGCTGCGACGCGTTGCTAGCTCACTTCAGCCAATCTTCTGCAGGCCGTCGCCTAGTGTCACGACTCACTTAATTGTTGAATTTTTGTTTTGCGTAAACTGACCGTGTTACAAATATTACCTGCCTTGCAATCAGGCGGGGTAGAGCGGGGCACCTTAGAAATTGCATCGCACCTGGTGGCGCAAGGGCACCGTTCTTTGCTGATGTCGGCGGGCGGGCGCATGGTGTCTGCGCTAGAGGCGGCAGGCAGTCGTCATTTGACTTACCCGATCGGTCGCAAATCGCTACTGACTTTTTTATTGATTCCCAAGTTGCGTGAATGTTGGCGGCGTGAGCAAGTCGATATTGTGCATGTGCGCTCGCGTTTTCCAGCATGGGTGGTTTATTTGGCCTGGAAAGGCATGCCTGCGGCACAAAGGCCGCGCTTGGTGACCACTGTGCATGGCTATTACCGGCCAGGTTGGTATAGCCGCATCATGACCTGCGGTGAACGCGTGATTGTGATTTCAAAAACGATACTGGCTTATGCGCAACACGCCTATCAGGTGGATCCACAAAGAATGCAGCTCATCTACCGCGGTGTGGATACCTCTCAATACCGGCCCGGTTATCAGCCAGACGATGGCTGGAAGCAGGATTGGTTTGCCGAATACCCACATACGCGCGGCAAACGCCTGCTGGTGTTGCCCGCCAGAATTTCGCGCTGGAAAGGTGCAACAGATTTTGTCGAGATATTGCGCATCGTCTGCCAGCAGCATCAAGACGTGCATGCCTTGCTGGTGGGTGAAGTGGCGAGTGACAAGCAATCTTTTGCAGCGAGTTTGCAGCAAAAGATTCATGCAGCGGGGTTATCGGAGCAGATTACATTGACCGGCTATCGACAGGACGTCAAACAGATCATGGCCATGGCCAGTATTGTGTATTCGTTATCGACCGAGCCAGAAGCGTTTGGCCGCACCACATTAGAGGCGCTGAGTCTTGGCGTGCCGGTGATTGGCTACCAGCATGGCGGTGTCGCGGAGCAATTGGCAGCGCTGTTGCCAGAAGGCGCCGTGCCGGTGGGTAACGTGGCCGAGGTCGCCATGCTCACACTGAGTTGGCTGGCACAACCGCCCACCGTGTTACCTAATACGCAGTTTTCATTACAAGTGATGCAGCAAAGAACCCTAGCTGTGTATCAGGATGTGATGGCTGACGCTGCGCGAAGAAGTTGACCATGCTTGCTCATTCAAATCCCCCTCTCGCCATGCCGCGCACATTGATCAATGCCTGCTTGCTATTTGCCGTGATGATCATCGTCTGGAGCCCTTTTTCGGGCGGCGCCAGATTGCCTACCTTGTTACTGGCCATGGTGGGTGGGGGATTGTTGTTGGTAAAATTTTCAGCATTGCGCGAGCAGCGCGCAGTGCGCCGCTGGACCATGGTGTTTCTGCTGTTATGGCTACCGATGTGGTTGTCATTGCTGCATGCGTTTGATGTGAAAGCCACATGTGTCGCGATCGCCTGGTTTAGCCTGATGTATCTGGCGGGGCTTGCGCTGGTGCTGTTGTTGCAGCAAACGCTGGCCAGACAGTTGCTCGCGCGCTGGCTGGCTTGGGTCATTGCCCTGTGGATACTGGATAGCGCGATTCAATATCTGTGTGGCGTGGACATGCTGGGTATGCCCAGAACGCCAGAAGGGCGTATCACCGGCATGTTTAGCGATTTGCATCAGGGGATTTTGATGCTGGCGGTGCTGCCGCTGATTTTTTATCACTGGCAGTCTAACTATGGCTGGCTGGCCTGGGCAATGCTGCTTGGCGCGGGTGTGGTGGTTGTGTTATCGGGAGCCCGGGGCTATCTCTATATTTATATGCTGATGTTGCTGCTCGGGCTATGGCGTCGCCAGCCTGGGTGGAAAGTTTGGCTGGCTGTCTTGGCTATCCCGCTGCTGGTCGCTATGTTGTCTAGTCTGCTCAATCCGCAGCTGGCAAAAACCAAACTTCAGGCCACACAAGCCATGACCGTGTCAGAGCAGACAACATTTGACCGCTTTAACCACGCACTGACCTACCGTCTCAATTTGTGGGAAACAGGCTTGCGCATGTGGCAGGCCGAACCGCTCACTGGCATAGGCAGCAATAACTACAAGCGTGCCTATGCGCAATATGCCAGCCGCGCGGATGACCGTTTTGTGGCTAACCGCACACACAGCCATAATATCTATGTCGAATGGCTGGCGGAAACCGGGCTGATCGGTGGCTTGGGTCTGGTGGCGATTGTGGTGTTATGTGTGCGCTGGTTCAGGCAGGCCGATATGCTCAGCCAGCACCAGGCATGGCCTTATGCCTTGCCTTTGATGGTGATTTATTTTCCTATCAATACGACTCAGCCGATGCTAGTGCCGTGGTGGTTTCCGGTATTACTGTTGCTGGTTTGCGCATTGATCGCCAGCCTGGAGCGGAGCCAAGATGACCGTGCAACCTAGGCTCATGCAATACCAGGATGCCGATTGTTTGAGCGCAACGCTGGATCACACCATTGTGCGCGACTTACCGCGCGACCCCGCCATCAAGCGTATCCTCATCATTAAATGGGGCGGCATGGGCGATATCGTCATCAGTACGGCCATCATGCAAGATATTTACCTGGCTTTACCGCAGGCCGAATTGCACTTGAACACCATGCCGGCCTGGCAATCGCTGTTTGCCGATGACCCCAGGTTTAGCAAAGTGTGGTGCGTTAATCTACAGCAAAAGCCGGGCCGCTGGCGTGCCTACAGGCAATGGCTGGCCGAAGTGGTGACGAGGCAATATGACCTGATCATTGATTTGCAAACCAATGATAAAAGTCGCGGCTTACTCATGATGCTTAGGCTGATGGGCAAAGCCCCTGCTTTATTATTAGGTAATCACCCGCGATTTCCTTACACGATTAAGCAGCCACAGCCTTTGCCGCAGGCACACAGTTTTCAAATCATGCAGCAAACCTTGCTCTGTGCAGGCATTGCTTTGCGCACCGATGCGCCCAAGCTGCATATCGCGCCATCGTCAGTGGCGTCCGCCGAGCAGCGATTGGCGCAATATGGGCTGCAATCCAAGTCATTTGTGGTTTTTTTATGCGGTAGCCATGCCAGCGGCCGCACCAAGCGTTGGGGGGCGCAGCATTATGCCGCCTTGGTAGGGCATTACCTGCAGCGCGGTGAGCGCGTGGTATTGCTAGGTGGCCATGACGAGGCTGACGAGTGCCTGGCCATCGCGCGCCAGTATCCGCTACAGGTGGTGAATTTGTGTGGGCAAACCAGTTTACTCGAGGTGCCTGTGATTTGCGCGCATGCCAAGGCCATTGTGGCGAATGATACCGGCACCGCCCATTTGGCTGCTGCCACCCAAACGCCGATGACGGTGATTTGTGGCCCGACCAATCCACGACGGGTGAAGCCGCCAGGGCAGCATGTGCTTGCAGTGCAACTCGACCTGCCTTGTAAAAATTGTTATGCCAAGCAGTGTAGCCATCACTCTTGCATGCAGCAGCTGTCACCGCAACGCCTGCTGTCCTCTCTACCAGGAGCGCCGCATGCCTAGTGTTATTTGGTGGGGGCGTTCTGACCGCGATTACTCGCGCAACCGCATTTGCCGACAGTTGTTGCAGTCGCTGGGTTATCAGCTGATTGATTTTTCACCGCGCATCAGTGCGCTGGCTGATATTGAAGCACAACTGAAAGGCTTGAGCGCTGATCTGGTCTGGGTGCCGTGCTTCAGGCACCGCGATGTGGCCGCGGCCAGCCGCTGGGCGCGCAAAAAAAACATTCCTGTGTTGTTCGATCCTCTGATCAGTGCCTGGCAAAAGCAAGTCTATGAGCGTGACAAATATAACCCTGAGAGTGGTGCGGCGCAACGTTTGCTCAAGCGTGAGACCAAGTGGTTGCAGGCGGTGGATATGGTGTTGCTGGATACCGAACCGCAGCGGCAGATGTTTATGCAGCGCTTTGACCTGGCTCCGGCGCAAACCGCCTGTGTCTATGTTGGTGCTGAGCAGCCATTGTTTTCCCCAGTGCAGGCTGCGCATGGGCCAGCGTTGGTTGAGGTCTTGTTTTATGGCAGTTTTATTGCGCTGCACGGAGTAGAAACGGTCATTGCGGCGGCCAGGCGCACCAGTCATCAACCGCATATTCAATGGGTGCTACTGGGCGATGGCCCAGCCAAAGCCCAGGCGCAGCAACAGGCCGCTGGGCTCGCCAATGTGCGCTTTGAGCCCAGTCTGCCGTATGCGTTATTGCCGCAGCGCATTGCGCAGGCCGATATTGTCCTGGGTGTGTTTGGGGGCTCAGAGAAAGCGGCACAAGTGATTCCCAATAAAGTATTCCAAGCACTGGCATGTGCAAAACCGGTGATTACGCGTGCCAGTGTGGCTTATCCAGCAGGGATCGCGCATGGGCCGAATCATGGCTTATGGCAAATTGAGGCAGCCAACCCGCTGGCGCTGGCGGAGGCAGTGATGCAATGGTCGCTTGGTGCCCGCGACAAAGGGCTGGCTGCGCATACCTTATATTGCACGCATTTCTCTGAAAGCCGATTGCAACAACAATTACTGGCGGCACTGAGCGCGATGCATCTCAAGCCACAATAACCTATCCGTCATGACCTCACCACGCATCCTTGTCATCACCCTGTCGAATATTGGCGATGCCATTATGACCACGCCGGTACTCGCCGTCCTCCATGCGCAGTTTCCTGCTGCGCGTATAGACTTAGTCTGCGATCCGCGTTCATCGGCCTTGTTTGAAGCTTGTCCTTATATTGGCCAGCGGTTTGTGCGCGATAAAAAAACGGGCTGGGCAGGTTATGTGCAACTAATCCGTGCATTAAGGCAAACCCGTTACGACATCATGGTCGATCTGCGTACGGATTTTCTGGTGTATTTACTGCGGGGACAGCAAAAATTTAAGAAACGCAGCAATCACAGCACACTCCATCTGCACTCGGTAACAAAACACCTGTCTGCCATCAGCCATCTGGTGGGCGAACGTGCGCCGTGTTTACAGTTGTGGGCCAGCGAGCAAGATCAGCGCATGGTAGCCGCCCAGTTTCCAACACCAGGCCGCTGGTTGGCGATTGGGCCAGGCGCGAACTTTGCCGGAAAAATCTGGCCGATTGACCGCTATGTGGCCGTCGCGAATGCCTTGGCTGCGCACATCGATGGCGTCGTATTGCTGGGTAGCGCGGCAGATCACGCGCTGGCAAAGCAGTTTATTGCGCAGGCGATGCTGCCAGTCTACGATGCCTGTGGGCGCTTGAGTCTGCCGCAATCCTATGCATTGCTTAAGCAATGCCAGATGTATCTGGGCAACGATTCTGGCCTCGGCCATATAGCCGCCGCCGCTGGGCTGCCCACCTTAACCCTGTTCGGGCCAGGGTCCCCTGTGCGCTATTTGCCTTGGTCCACGCAGGCGTCTTTTATCCAGAACCCACAACACAATATTTTGGGCATCATGGTGCAAGCGGTGGTAGACCGATTGCACCCATTATTGCCGCAACGTGCAGTTGCGTGCACAGCCAACACGCATATCGCGCGATAACAGGTATCAATCATTCTTATGCGTCATACACCGAGTGCTTACACACAATTAGCCAGATTGATGGCTTATCTCAAACCGTATTGGCTGACGTTTGCCATGGCCTTGTGCTGCCTGGTGATGCTGTCTGCGAGCAATACGGGCTTCTTGAGCACGATCAAGCATGTGACCGATGAAGGGTTTGCCGGGCATGCTGAAACCAGTGCACGTATTGATCTGGCTGCCATGCTTTGCGGTTTGTTGTTTGTGCGGGCCTTGGCCGGGTTTGGCGCTAATTACCTGGTGCGTATTGTCGGGCGGCGAGTGATTGAAGATGTGCGCAATCACGTCTTTGGCCATTTGCTGACTTTACCCGCCAGTTTTTTTGACCAGCATGCCATCGCGAATATCACCACCAAAATGACGTTCGATTGCGAGCAACTCTATAGCGCTGTGACCAAAGTCATTATTTCATCGGTACGCGACAGTCTGACCATTGTCGGTATCGTGGCCTATATGTTGTATCTGGACTGGCAACTGACGCTGGTGTTTTTAATGCTGGCACCAATCATGACACGCTACCTGAAAAAAATGACGCCCAAGCTGCGTAACTCGGGCAAACAGGTGCAGGCCAGTATGTCGGACATGACACAAGTGATTGAAGAAGCCGCCAGCGGCCAGCGCGTGGTCAAAATTTTTAATGGACAAGCTTACGAATACCAACGCTTCAGCAGTATCGCCGCCACCAACCGGCAGATGATGGTGCGGCTGGGGCGTATTTCGGGGCTTAATAGTATGTTTGTCGAAATGCTGGCCGCGATTGCACTGGGGATGGTGATTTTCTACTCGGCTGGGCAGTTCACGGCAGGAGAGTTCGCCGCGTTTATTGGCGCCTTGCTGATGCTCATTGGGCCAGTCAAGGCGATTGCCTCGGTCAATGAAGATGTACAAATCGCAGTCACCGCCTGCCAGAGCGTATTTGCCGTGCTGGATACGTCGGCAGAAATTAATCAGGGCAGGTTGCTATTGCAGGCGCCGATTAAAGAGATTCAATTGCAGAATGTGGTTTTTCAATATCCTTATGGTCAACAGGCAGCATTACAGCAACTTAACCTGACGATTCAGGCGGGGGAGAGTATTGCGCTGGTGGGCGTGTCGGGCGGCGGAAAATCCACGCTGGTCAATCTGTTGCCGCGCTTTCACGAAAGTCAGCAAGGTAAGATCACCATCAATGGCATCGATATTCAGCAACTACCACTGCCACATTTGCGGCAGCAGTTTGCACTGGTCAGTCAGGACACCGTGCTGTTTAACGACACTATTTATAATAATATTGCTTATGGTAGTTTGCGCGGCGCGACTAAAGAGGCGGTGATTGCGGCGGCCAAGGCGGCGTATGCCTGGGAGTTTATCGAAAAGCTGCCGCAACAATTAGAGACCCATATTGGTGACCGCGGCCTGCGTCTGTCCGGTGGCCAGCGTCAGCGGCTCTCCATCGCGCGTGCCATGCTCAAAAATGCGCCTATATTAATTCTGGACGAGGCCACGTCAGCGCTGGATAACGAATCCGAACATCAAGTACAGGCTGCCTTGAATCAACTCATGGCTGGCAAAACCACCATCATGATTGCGCATCGCCTGACCACCATACAGCACGCCAGTCGAATTATCGTGATGGATCAAGGTCAAATCGTGGAAGAGGGGCAGCACGAACAACTCATGCAGGCTGGGGGCAAATATGCCGCCCTCTACAATATGCATGCAATTCGCAAATAACTGTTGACACTGTTTTTGAATCTTTGCTATAGTCTCACCTCTCGACGCAACACAAGTTTTACTAGTCGATTCGGACGCGGGATGGAGCAGTCTGGCAGCTCGTCGGGCTCATAACCCGAAGGTCACAGGTTCAAATCCTGTTCCCGCAACCAAGCAAAAAAGTCGTTTAAAAATTAAATAGATTTGATGCTTGACCAATCGAAAAAGCTCTGTATAATGCGCCCTTCGCTTGAAACGAAACGTTCTGCGAAAAGCTTTCGAGGCACTGTTCTTTAAAAATTAGGATGACTGATAAGTGTGGGTGTTTGTCGTTGAGTGAAGCGCATTTAATGCGTAGAAACTCAGAAAATACAAATGCTTACACTTAGATTTATGACAAGTATGTACAGTGTAACAACGCACATACCTTGAAATGAATTTGAGTACTTACATTTATGTAAGTAAAGCGAAACGAATACCGCCTCTTTTAAGAGGTAAAAAAGTAATAGTTAGGAATTAAACTGAAGAGTTTGATCCTGGCTCAGATTGAACGCTGGCGGAATGCTTTACACATGCAAGTCGAACGATGAACCTTAGCTTGCTAGGGGGATTAGTGGCGAACGGGTGAGTAATATATCGGAACGTACCTTGTAATGGGGGATAACTAGTCGAAAGATTAGCTAATACCGCATACGCCCTGAGGGGGAAAGTAGGGGATCTTCGGACCTTACGTTATAAG
>NZ_SSGF01000021.1 GCF_008015755.1 Methylophilus sp.
CGGCTCCCTTGCGTTGCTCAACAAAATAAGCCGGTCACGAAACTCGCCCTGACAAGCCACACAAAACGTGGCTTGTTGCGGAGCTCAGACAGTCGCTCCCTCTACTCTTATTTTGTTTCCGCTACTCAGCGTGATGGAATGGGATTATTCTCGCCAAACTCACATTGGCGAAGTTTGAACGGTTAAAAAAACAATTCTTTTCTTAATAACCATCAAGGGTGGCAGTCGCATGGTGTTAGGGGTCCCCATCTGACGCGCCGAGCAACGCAGGATTGGCGGGGGCTTTCGGCCATCGGCTGTCCGAATCCCGCAGCAGCTCACGCTTTGTGTGAGCTGCCAGGTTGAGTTTCGATGGCCGCCCGGCAAGCCGAGTAGCACAGGAATCAAGCGGAAGCTGGGGTGCACTTTCTTTTGGTTACTTGTTCTTTGGGCAAGCAAAGAAAAGTAACTCGCTGAAAAGCGAAAAGCAACATCACAAACAACCACAAAACCCGCGTGGGCAAAAATGCCCACGCTACAATGACCAATCTAAAGAACAACCTTTTATTGCAATCCCACCACGCCTGGATTCCACCCCACGCCAAAACGACACATGATGGGTTGCAAATATCGAAGCAGAGAAATACAAAAAAGCACTTTGTATTAACTCTAAAAAAACATCCATCAATAAAAAAGCGCCTTGATTGCTCAAGGCGCTTTAACTTTATAACAAACAGCGATTACTTCAAATCAAATCGATCTGCATTCATGACTTTCGTCCATGCTGCCACAAAATCCTGCACAAATTTTTGTTTGGCATCGTCTTGCGCATACACCTCGGCATAAGAACGCAGTATTGAGTTAGACCCAAACACCAGGTCAACGCGTGTCGCCGTCCACTTGACTGCGCCCGTGTTGCGATCACGCACTTCATACAGGTTTTTACCTGTGGGCACCCAGGTGTAACGCATGTCAGTCAGGTTGACAAAAAAGTCGTTGCTGAGCACGCCTGGCTGATCGGTAAACACACCGTGTTTGCTGCCACCATGGTTGGTGTCGAGCACACGCATACCGCCAATCAGCACGGTCATTTCTGGCGCGGTGAGACCCATCAGTTGTGTACGGTCCAGCAGCATTTCTTCTGGCGTGGGCACATAGTCTGCCTTTAACCAGTTACGGTAACCGTCATGCACCGGTTCCAGCACGTCAAAAGACTCGGCATCTGTTTGTGCTTCAGTAGCATCGCCACGACCCGCTGCAAAAGGCACGTTGACTGCCACACCCGCCGCTTTGGCCGCTTGCTCCACTGCCGCAGACCCCGCCAGCACGATCAGGTCAGCCAGGCTGACTGGTTTGCCAAAGCTTTGCTGAATGCCTTGCAGCACAGTCAGCACTTTTTGCAATCTGGCGGGCTCATTGCCTGCCCAGTCTTTTTGTGGCGCCAGGCGAATACGTGCACCGTTAGCACCGCCACGGTAATCCGACGCACGGAAGGTACGTGCGCTGTCCCAGGCGGTGGCCACCAGTTCAGCGGTAGTTAGGCCGCTGGCCAGAATTTGTGTTTTCAAGGCCGCAATATCCGCGTCACTCAGGCTAGCATTGCCTGCGGGTACCGGGTCTTGCCAAATCAGGTCTTCCTGCGGCACATCCGGGCCGATATAACGTGCTTTAGGGCCCATATCGCGGTGCGTCAGCTTGAACCAGGCACGCGCAAATACTTCTGAGAAATAGGCCTGATCATCGCGGAATCGCTCAGAGATTTTGCGATAAATCGGGTCTTTAATCATGGCCATGTCAGCATCGGTCATGATCGGGTTATAACGAATCGACGGGTCTTCAACATCGGTCGGTTTGTCTTCCTCTTTAATGCTCACGGGCTCCCACTGCCAGGCGCCTGCCGGGCTCTTACTCAGTGCCCAGTCGTGGTTGAATAACATGGCGAAATAACCGTTATCCCAACGCGTCGGATGTGTCGTCCAGGCGCCTTCAATGCCACTGGTGACCGTATCTCGGCCGACGCCGCGCGTCGTGGTGTTGTTCCAGCCGGTGCCTTGCTCATGCACATCTGCGCCTTCCGGGTCTGCCCCCAGATTGCTGGCCTGGCCGTTACCGTGTGCTTTACCCACGGTGTGACCACCGGCGGTCAATGCCACAGTTTCTTCATCATTCATCGCCATCCGGGCAAAGGTTTCGCGGATATCGTGCGCCGTTTTTAACGGGTCAGGGTTGCCATCGACACCTTCTGGGTTAACGTAAATCAGGCCCATCATCACTGCAGCAAGTGGATTTTCCAGGTCGCGCTGGCCAGAATAACGGCTGCCTTCGCTACCAGTTTTGGCCAGCCACTCTTTTTCGTTACCCCAATAAATGTCTTTTTCAGGATGCCAGATATCTTCGCGGCCAAATGCAAAGCCAAAGGTTTTAAGACCCATAGACTCATAAGCAATAGTACCGGCCAGCGTAATCAAATCTGCCCAGGACAGCTTGTTGCCGTATTTTTTCTTGATAGGCCATAACAAACGACGCGCTTTATCCAGGTTGACGTTGTCAGGCCAACTATTCAGCGGCGCAAAACGCTGGTTACCAGTGCCGGCGCCACCACGGCCATCAGCCACACGATAGGTCCCGGCGGCGTGCCAGGTCAGGCGTATCATCAAGCCACCGTAATGACCCCAATCTGCTGGCCACCATGACTGACTCTGAGTCATTAACGCATGCAGGTCTTTTTTGACAGCCGCCACATCCAGCGTTGAGACGGCTTCGCGATAGTCAAAATCTTCGCCAAGCGGGTTAGTTTTGCGGTCATGCTGATGCAAGATATCCAGATTTAAAGCATTCGGCCACCAGTTGGTACTGGATTGGCTGTTAACTGTGTTTGCGCCATGGCCAAAAGGACACTTGCCACTACTGTTTTGTTGATTCTGCATTTTCAACTCCTTTTTAATAATTGGTCGTTCGTGTGCACTGAAAACCAAGGTTCTCAATATACTACTGATTGATTGTGACGATCATGATTTGAACGCTTGTACATTTAGACCATGCTTTAAAAACTGGCGGCATAGGCAGCCAGTACTTCCTGCAATGACGCGCGTTCACTGCTAAGCCAAGCCAGCATTGCTTCTCCTTATGAGTGCTTGTTGATGAGTAGCATTCTAACCACAGGCATTTAATTTGCATAATTGTATGTTTTGATATTATTGATTAATAAAATTAATGCAATTAAACTATGTATCTCGTTGAGATGAGTGCAGTTTCATGACCCTGATAGAGTTGAAGTTTGTATTAGCCGTGGCACAAGAACGCAATTTTCGCCGTGCCGCCGAAAAGTGTTTTGTGACGCAACCGGCCCTAAGTTTAGGCATTAAAAAGCTAGAAGAAGAATTAGGTGTCTCGTTGTTTGAGCGCAACCGCAATGAAGTCACGCCAACCGACATTGGCGAGCAGATTATTGCGCAAGCCAATATCGTGCTGGAACAGGCCGCCAAAATTAAAGACATGGCCAAGCATGGTAATGATCCGCTCAACGGCCTGTTTAAGCTGGGCATGATTCACTCGGTCGGGCCTTACTTGCTCCCAGAGATTATTCCGCCTTTGATTAAAACAGCCCCGCAAATGCCGCTGGAGGTGGAGGAAAATATTACCGCCACCCTGGAGCAGCAACTCAAAAACGGCGTGATTGATGCCGCCGTGATTGCCTTGCCGTTTGATGTGCCGGGCATTGAAACCATCCCGCTGTACGATGAAGACTTTAACGTGGTGGTGCCGGTCAGCCACCCTTGGGCAAACCGCAAAAGCATCGATGCTGATGAGTTAAGCAATGAGAAAGTGTTATTGCTGAATACCGGCCATTGCTTTAGTAATCAGGTCACGCAGGCCTGCCCGGAATTGAGCCGCAAAGGTGAGGTGCTGCAAGGCAACTCACTGGAGACCATACGCAATATGGTGGCATCCAACCTAGGGATTACGGTGCTGCCTGCGATGGCCACTGTTGCACGCTACCAAAATCCACTAATCCGTGTGATCCCGTTTAGCAAACCGGCGCCTAGTCGACGCATTGCACTCGCCTGGCGTAAAAGCTTTGTGCGCACGGCCGCGATTGAGGTGTTGAAAAAAGTGATGGTTGACGTAGGGGCAGCGCAGGCGCAAGACGCGCGCCGCTAAAGAATAAAGGGCGGCTAGTAGGCAATCGCGACGCGAAAGCCGGTGACCAGTTTTTCATCTACGCCCAACAAGGCTTTGACCGCTTGCTCTTGTTGTGGCGCCAGGCCTGCGGCCACATTGACCGACGCAGGCAAATATTCAGCAGGATGCAGGGTTTTACGCAGCACAGGCTCGTCTGCGGTGTTAGTCAGGGTCAACTCAACTTGCGGGTAGGCCTGGGCAACGGTGCCATGATTCATCAGCACACTAGAGAATATCAACACGCCCTGCCGCTCTTTGTGCTCCTGAATATCAGCATCGTCGATGGTTAACTGGGCGATATCACGCGGCACGCTGACCTCACAATGCAACGGCTTGCACAAAGCTTGCAATAAGGGTTTGGTTTGCGGGTAGGTGGCCGCCAGGCTGACGCGGGTGAAGTAAGTTGACTGCAAGATGAGCAATAGCACCAAGACAGCCGACAAAATGATAAAGACGCGCTGGCTGGCCGGGCTGGTAGGGAGCGCAGGCCGCTCGTCGGCAAGCGCAATATCACGTAAAAATGCAGGAATCGCAGGCGATGCATCTACTGCATCATGCGCCTCTCCACGCAGCGTCGGCGAAAAATCATCATCTAAAGGCAGGTCAGGGCGCACCGAAAAGTCCGGCACGGCGGCGGTATTATCCGCATGCGCGACCTCGGCACTGACTTTGAAATAGACAGCAGCATCGCTGGCCACATCACTCGTATCGGCCACGGCTAACGCCGCAGCGGTTGATTCAACGAGGTGTGATCGCGCGTCAAACACATGGTCACATTCGCCACAGCGCACCTTGCCTGCGTAGGCCTGCAATTGTTCGTCAGTGACTTCGAATTGTGTTTGGCAGGCCGGGCAGGCCGTGATTAAGGACATTTTCTGGTTCCCGTCAGCAAGACCCATCCATCTTGCTGGATAGGGGCATCCATTTCAAACCACTCGGCGTAATGTGCCAGCAAAATGTCCTGCTGGCTATCTAATATGCCCGATAATGCAACTTTGCCGCCACTTTTACAAGAGGTGGCAATCACGGGCGCCAGCACCATCAGCGCGCTGGAAAGAATATTGGCGACCACAATATCAAATGGCTCGTGCAGATAATCTGCAGAATCATAAAAAATGGCCTCTACCTGATTATTGGCGGCATTATCACGGCTGGCAATCACAGCTTGTGTGTCAATATCGACACCAATCGCGCTCTGCGCGCCCAGTTTTTTAGCGGCAATCGCCAAAATCCCCGAGCCACAGCCATAATCCAGCACATTTGCCTTGGCCAATAAGGCTTTAGGCAATTGCGCCAGCCAGCTCAAGCATAAATGCGTGGTCGGATGACTGCCGGTGCCAAAAGCCAGGCCCGGGTCCAAGACGATATTAATCGCCTCGGCATTCGGCGCTTGATGCCAGGAAGGCACAATCCACAGCTGATCAGTGACGCGTATCGGATCAAACTGGGCTTGTGTCGCACGCACCCAGTCTTGCTCCTCAATCTGCTCCAATTGGTATTTCAAGCCATCCAGCGCTAATTCTGCCTGTACATTTGCCAGCAAGGCCTGCACATCAGCGTCAGCATCTAGCATGGCCGTGACAATATTTTGCTGCCAGATGCCTGGTGGCGGATCACCAGGCTCGCCAAAAATCGCCTGCTCGGCCAAGGTGTCTGCATGCGCGTCTTCTATGCTCACAGACAATGCACCATGTTCCATAAGCACGTCGCTGAGCGCCTCGGCCTGCGGTTCGGTCGATTGAATTTTAAGTAACAGCCAATGCAACATTATTTCGAGCTGATACCCAGCTTTTGCTCCAGATAGTGAATGCTGGTCCCGCCTTGCTGAAAGGCCAAATCGGCCATCAGGTCAGCATGCAGCGCGGTATTAGTTTTAATGCCTTCGACATACATCTCGGACAACGCCACGCGCATTCTGGCAATCGCCTGCTCACGGGTCGCACCATGCGTAATCAGCTTACCAATCATTGAGTCATAATGTGGTGGCACAGTATAGCCGCCATACACATGGGTATCCATGCGCACGCCAGGGCCGCCAGGCATATGAAAACGATTGATAAATCCAGGCGACGGCACAAAAGTGTAAGGATCTTCGGCGTTAATCCGGCACTCAATAGCATGACCATTCAAGACGATATCGCGTTGACGGAACGGCAATTTTTCACCGGCAGCAATAAAGATCTGCTGCTGTACCAGATCGATACCGGTGATCATTTCGGTCACTGTATGCTCTACCTGCAAACGGGTGTTCATTTCAATGAAATAGAACTCGCCGTTTTCGTACAAGAACTCAAACGTGCCTGCACCACGGTATTTAATTTTGCGACATGCCTCGGCACAACGCTCGCCAATCTTGTCACGCACGCGGTCTGGCAGTAATGGCGAAGGCGCTTCTTCAATGATTTTTTGATGACGGCGCTGCATGGAACAGTCACGGTCACCAAGGTAAACTGCGTTACCATGCTGGTCAGCCAGAATCTGAATCTCGATATGGCGCGGGTTTTCGAGGAACTTTTCCATGTAGACCATGGGGTTACCAAAAGCGCTTTGTGCTTCCGCTTTGGTCATATTAACCGCATTTAGCAGCGCGGCTTCGGTATGCACCACGCGCATGCCACGACCACCACCGCCACCAGCCGCTTTAATAATGACCGGATAGCCAATGCGTTTGGCCGTTCTCATCGTCTCGGCTGCATCGTCATTCAGGGCGCCATCTGAGCCAGGCACGCACGGCACACCCGCTTTTTTCATCGCGTCTTTGGCAGAAACCTTATCGCCCATTAAACGGATGGTTTCAGCACGCGGGCCAATAAATACAAAACCACTTTGTTCAACGCGCTCGGCAAAATCAGCGTTTTCAGACAAAAAGCCATAGCCAGGGTGTATCGCCTGCGCGTCTGTCACTTCGGCAGCACTGATCACCGCCGGAATATTCAGATAACTTTTAGCTGACGGCGCCGGGCCAATACACACGGACTCATCGGCCAGTTTGACATATTTGGCGTCACGGTCGGCCTCAGAGTGCACGGCAACTGTTTTAATCCCCAACTCACGACAGGCACGCTGCACACGCAGGGCTATTTCGCCGCGGTTGGCAATCAGAATCTTCTCAAACATTATTAACTCCGCGTCTCAATAGCCGCGTGGCTAACAGCCACGACGCAATTTAACTTCGTTGCTGCGCTGCCTACCGGCAGCTGGTCGCCGCGGTTGGCAATCAGAATTTTTTCAAACATAGCAATTAACCGATCAGGAACAAAGGTTCGCCGTATTCGACAGGCTGACCATTTTCGACAAAAATCTTTTTAATCGTACCGGCAAATTCGCTCTCAATTTCATTGAGTAACTTCATCGCCTCAATAATGCACAAGGTCTCGCCTGTATTCACGCTGCTGCCGATATCGACAAAAGACTTAGCATCAGGTGACGAAGCGCGGTAAAAAGTACCGACCATCGGCGATTTAATGATTTGGCCATCTTGCACCTCGGCCGGGGCAACAGCAGGCGCGGCGGCGGGTGCAGCTACCGGTGCAGCAGCAGGCGCGGGCGCAGCCATATATTGCGTCACCGGCGCGACACTAGGCGCCATGGCGCGACTAATACGTACTTTTTCCTCACCTTCGGTCAGTTCCAGTTCGGAAATCCCCGATTCCTCGACCAGATCAATCAGTTTTTTGAGTTTGCGTAAATCCATAAAAGCCTCGAATGTAAATGTTTTAATGTTATTAGAGTTGTTGGATGTAACGATATGCGGCGAAGTATCCCTCTGCGCCCAAGCCGCAAATGACGGCAGTTGCAATATCGCTGAAATAAGAGTGATGCCGGAAGGACTCTCGCGCATGCACATTCGATAGATGCACCTCAATAAACGGCACATTGACCGCAGAAAGCGCATCACGAATAGCAATGGAGGTATGGGTGAATGCCGCCGGATTAATGATCACATAATCAACGCGGTTCACAGAGAGAGTGTGTATTTTCTCAATGATGTCAGCTTCGGAATTGCTTTGAAAGGCTTCCAGATGCACTTGATCGGCACGCGCCAAGGCCTGCAAACGTTGATTAATGTCTGCAAGTGTTTGACTACCGTAATGCTGCGGCTCACGGGTGCCCAGCATATTTAAATTGGGTCCGTGAATCACCAGGATAGATTTGGCGCCCATTTCAGATGCCTCTCAGAGAGAAAAATACAACCTTCATGGCGTCGAAGTTTGCCGAAGTTATTGCATTTTGTCCAGCGGAATTCGCAGTTTAAAGAAAATTGAAAGTCGCTAATTGAGTCGACAATTGAAGTGGTTATGTCGCGAACAAGCGGGGATTGACAGATTAAGCATGCAACAAAAAAGCCACCAACACTCTACAAATTGAGCGCTTTTTGCAGCATGTCGCGATTGACGCGACCAAAGAAAATCTGCGTCACCTCACCTTGCGCGGAGATGACAACCGTGTAAGGCAACACCCCCTTATGATTACCCAAGGCTTCTGCCAACGGCATGCCTTCATTCTCGGCAATCAGTAGCGGGTAGCTGACCGGGGTGCTTTCAGTAAACTCGTGCACTGCCGCAGCCTCATCAATCGCCACCCCCAGAACAGCAATCTCAGGGTGCGCACTGGCGAGGGCAGAGATTTCCGGCATTTCTTCGCGGCAAGGCTCACACCAGGTGGCCCAAAAGTTCAAAATCACTGGCTTGCCCCGATATTGCGCCAAAGGGTAGGCTTTGCCGCTGTGATCAAACAGCGTGGTGGTCCATAAGGGGGCAATCTGCGTTGCACTCGGCAACGCCGAGTCGCTTGCCATCCATTGATCGCGGTTGAGATACAGCCAGCGAAAGCCGCTGCCCAGCACCACCATCAATAAAACAGTCATCACGACACGGGCAACGTTACGCATGCGGCGGCACCTCTGCTTGCTTTAATACTGCCGCGGCTTGCCTGAGTTTGAGTGCCCGCACACTGCGCAAGAACCGCGCGGTCTCTTGGTAGCCTTTGATCACGGGCTGAACCTGGCCTTGTGCATTGAAAAAGACGATGCCTGGCGGGCCAAACAAGCCAAACTGCTTTAACAGCGCGGCATCTTCCGCGCGGTTATTCGTGACATCGGCCTGCAACAACAACACACCTTGCAATTCCGCCCGCACCGCAGGGTCACTAAATACAAATTGCTCATACTCTTTGCAGGAAACGCACCAGTCGGCATAAAAATCCAACATGACTGGCTGGCCATGCGCGGCTTGCAGCTGTTGCTCAAGGGCCTGCACGCTTTGCACGCGCTGAAAAGCCAATGGCTGCACGCGGGCGGATTCACCAGCGGCCAGCGCTTGCAACGGTTGCAAAGGCGAGCGCGCACCAGACCAGGCACCGATCAGCAAAGCCACGCCATATAGCAACAAGATCACAGCAAAACCTTTAAATAGGCGCTGCACCGAACTTGCTGTTGCAGGCAACGGGTCAATGGCCCGTAAGTAAATCGCAGGAACGATACAGAGGACCGCCCATAACAGCAACTGCGCGGCCACCGGCAAAATCGGGCTGACAATCCAGATTGCCACACCCAGCATTAACACGCCAAACAAGCGGCGTACCGTATTCATCCATTCGCCAGCTTTGGGCAGCAACGTCCCGGCGGATGCCCCAATTAACAGCAAAGGCACGCCCATGCCTAAAGACAATGAAAACAGCGCCACGGCACCGAGCGTCACATCATGGGTTTGACTGATATAAAGCAGAGCACCGGCTAGAGGCGCTGCCACACAGGGGCTGATAATCAGCGCCGACATGGCGCCCATCAGAAAATCACTCAATAAGTGACCGCCTTTAAAGCGATTACTCCAGTTAAAAAAGTAGTTTTCTAGCGCGCTGGGCAATTTCAACTCATAAAACCCAAACATCGACAAAGATAGCACCACAAAAATCAGCGCGCCGCTAATGAGGGCTGCAGGCGTTTGCAAGGCGCTACTCAATAACTGCCCAGATAATCCAGCCGCCACCCCAGCCAGCGTATAGGTCAGGCACATGCCCAAGGTATAAGCGAGCGACAAGGTAAAGGCCTTGCCTCGCGACACATGCGCATTTCTACCAACAATAATGCCAGACAAAATAGGGATCATCGGGAACACGCAAGGGGTGAATGCCAGCAACAATCCTGCGCCAAAAAAGCCAGCCACAATCTGCCACCAACGGCCAGAAGACAATAATTTGCCGGAAAATTCATCTTCGGTTTCAGTTGTTGGCTGCGCTGATAACATCTGATTAGTATTAGGCGCAGCAGCGGCGACGGCCAATGGCAACGATTTGGTTTGTGGCGGATAACACAAGCCTTTTTCACTACAGCCCTGATAGCGCACCTGCAAGGTAGCAGGCGCCGCGCCAGCAAACGTGACCTCAGCCAGTGCGTCATGGTGAAACACCTGTTGCTCACCAAAATTGGGGTCATTTTTGGTTTCACCAGCCGGCAGCGCGATGGTTGCAGTGTCGCCAACGGGCAATACCAGTTGAATGCGCTCACGATACAAATAATGCCCGGGTGTCACCACAAACTTGAGCTGCGCGTGGCTAGCATCCACCAACCCGGCTTCGACCTTAAAGGCCTGATCCACAGGCAAAAAGTCGTCGCTGCTATCTTCAGTAAACAGTTTTGAAAATTGCGACGCCGCATGCACCGGCGACGCAGCCAGCAGCAACACCACCAGCAGCCTCACCCAGCTTCTTACCCAAAAATTGATCAACGACTCACTCCCGCCCCATTGTTTCTGTTGCCACCCAAGCCAAATATTCCGGCAAACCCTCGTTCACATGGATGCCTACAATCTCCGGAAGTTCATAAGGATGCAGTATCCGTAACTTAGTCTCGCATGCGGCATAGGCCTGACAACTGGTTTTGATAGTCAGGCCTATCTCTTCTGCCCGCTCCACTTGCCCCTGCCACTGGTAGATAGACGTGACAGGGCTTGAAATATTGACACATGCCGCCAACTTCTCTGTAACCAGCGTCTGCGCGATATACTCAGCACATGCCCTGTTCGGCACATGCGTAAACACGATTATAATTTCCTCTTTTGGCGTCATGGGCGCTGACTCACAGACAGGATTCTGACATGCGTTTTATCATCTTTGCTATTCTACTGGCTTTTCCGTTTCTGGAGATAGCCGTCCTGATCGAACTTAGCCAGCGCTATGGCTGGTGGGTATTAGTGTATTTAGTCATCATCGGTTATCTTGGCCTGCAGTTGATACGTAGCGAAAAAGACCTGATGGCCGCACGCATGTTCCAGCAAATGGGAGCAGGCAGCAATCCGGTTGCCGCCATGTTTTCAACCGCCAGAAATATGTTTGCTGGCGTGTTGCTGCTCATCCCCGGCGTGATTAGCGATGTGCTCGCAGTGGTCTTGCTACTGATCCCCAGCCGGACCCCAGGCGTAGGCGCCACCGGCAACAAACATAGCGCTTATGGCCGTGCCAGCGCCAACGACGAGGTGATTGAAGGCGAGTTTACTGAAGTAAACGACAGCAAACCAGCCGACAATGTTGTCCACTTGCCACGCAAAGATTAATCGATAAAAGACCACGCATCATGAACCATGTATTGATTGAAAACAGCGGCCATACCTTTGACGTACGCCCGAGCCAGACCGTGCTCGAAGCCGCGATTGAGGCAGGCATCAACCTGCCTTATGGCTGTCGCAACGGTGCCTGCGGCGCCTGCAAGGGCAAAGTGTTGACCGGCAAGGTTATGCATGACGACTACCAGGGCAGCGCCTTGACTGACGCCGAACTAGCCGCAGGCATGGCGCTATTTTGCTGCGCCAGACCACTGGAAGACCTGGTGATCGAATGCCGCCAGATCGACATGGTGCAAGGTATCAAGCCGCGTATTTTGCCTGTACGCGTACAAAACAAAGAGCAACTGGGCTATGACGTCATGGTGCTGCATTTGCAATTACCAGGCACCGAGCAACTGACCTTTATGGCCGGCCAATATATCGAATTTCTGCTCAAAGACGGTCGCCGCCGCGCCTTCTCCATTGCCAATGCCCCACACGAAAAAGGCTTTATCGAGCTGCATATCCGAAAAATTGCTGGTGGCCACTTCACCGAGCAAGTGTTTAACGAGATGCCGATAAAAACGATTTTGCGTATCGAAGCACCGCTAGGCAGCTTTTTCCTGCGTGAGCAAAACGACAAACCCATCATCATGGTCGCTGGCGGCACGGGTTTTGCGCCGGTGAAAGGCATGATAGAGCATATGATTTTCAATCAAATTACCCGGCCAGTGTACCTCTACCGTGGCGCGCGCCAGGCAGCTGATTTATATATGGACGACCTCTGCCAGCGCTGGGCGCAGTTTATGCCGAATGTTCAGTATATCCCGGTGATTTCAAACGGCAATAATGGCGACAACTGGGATGGACGTCGCGGATTGGTGCATCAGGCCGTGCTGGAAGACCATGCCGATTTGAGCGGGTTTGAAGTGTATGTATGTGGTGCACCAGGGATGGTGGACATTGCTAAACAGACATTTGTGGCGCAAGGCTTACCAGAAGAAGAGTTTTATAGCGATGCGTTTACGTTTGCGCCTAAGTGAATGATTAGCTCAGCACATTCTTGGCTGTGTAGGTAATTTTTGCTTGTGAAGACTGTCGTCAGTCTTGAATAGTTGGCGGATAATTAATGAAAGTATTTCTTTCGCCTTTAGGCGACCATTCTTTCTTATGCTTGTCCATAAGAAAGAAGGCAAAGAACAAGACACCCTAGCTTCCGCTTGTTCCCTGCGTTGCTCATCAGCGTGGGCGGCCAACGAAACTCGCCCTAGCGGCTTGCACACTTCGCAAGCCACCGCGGAACTCGGACAGCCGCTGGCCGAATACTCCCACGCTGATTGCGCTACTCGGCGCGGCAGATAGGGGCCCGCTAACCCCACCACGATGAGCCGCTCATTGGGAATGTTACATTCAGGGCGCTAGAAAGCTTTTCACTGCAAAGCTGAAACTTAAAACCATTTTCTTTTTTCACGGTGATCGTGCGGGAAGCAATGCCAAGATTCTCACCAAAGGGCAAGCGTGTGGTTTTTATGGGCCCCTATCTGCCGCGCCGAGTAGCGCAGCCAAAACAAGGAAGAAGGGAGCGACTGTTCGAGTCCCGCAGCAGCTCACGCGCACTTTGTGAGCTGCCAGGTCGAGTTTCGTGACCGCTTGTTTTGGTGAGCAACGCAGGAAATAAGCGGAAGCTAGGGTGCACTTTCTTTTGGTTACTTGTTCTTTGGGCAAGCAAAGAAAAGTAACTCGCTGAAAAAGCGAAAAACAACCTAACAAACAACCACAAAACCCACGCGGGCATCAACACCCACCCTACGACCAATCAAAGAACAACCTTTTATTGCAATCTCACCACGCCGGAATTACAGCTCTAAGAAGATAAAAGACAGCTGTTAGAGCACTACTCTTTTAACCATCTCGCAATATCCATCGCATAATACGTCAACACGCCATCCGCCCCGGCGCGTTTAAACCCAAGCATCGCCTCCAGCACGCAAGCCTTCTCATCCAGCCAGCCATTCTGCGCAGCGGCCTTGAGCATGGCATATTCACCACTGACATGATAAGCATAGGTCGGTACGCCAAACTCGTCTTTAACGCGACGGACGATATCCAGATAGGGCATGCCTGGTTTGACCATGACCATATCTGCGCCTTCTTCTAGGTCCAACGCGACTTCTTTTAGCGCTTCGTCAGAGTTGGCCGGATCCATCTGGTAGTTGTATTTATTACTTTTGCCCAAATTGCCTGCAGAACCCACCGCATCACGGAACGGGCCATAGAAGGCTGAGGCGTATTTAGCAGAGTAGGCGAGTATACGGGTGTAGATATAGCCGTCTTCTTCCAACGCATCGCGGATAGCGCCAATACGACCATCCATCATGTCAGACGGGGCGACTACGTCAGCACCGGCTTCGGCGTGACACAGGGCTTGTTTAACCAACACCTCAACGGTTTCATCATTAAGGACATAGCCGCTATCGTCGATCAGGCCATCCTGGCCGTGGGTGGTGTAGGGGTCTAAGGCAACGTCAGTAATGACGCCCAGCTCAGGGAAGGCTTTTTTGAGGGCACGCACCGTGCGCGGCACCAGGCCATCCGGGTTGTAAGCTTCTTTGGCATCCAGGCTTTTGTATTGCTGTGGCACGACCGGGAACAAGGCCAGCGCCGGAATGCCCAGTTTGACGCACTCTTCGGCGGTTTTAAGTAACACATCGATGCTTTGACGCTGCACGCCTGGCATGGAGCTCACAGACTCAATCTGCCCTTCACCTTCGAGTACAAATACCGGGTAAATCAGGTCGTTAGTGGTCAGCACGTTTTCACGCATCAAGCGGCGCGAAAAGTCATCTTTACGCATACGACGCGGGCGAATTGCCAGAAATTGATTACTCATGGTCAGTCCTTTTATTAGCCGAACACTCGAGCCAATTCAGCGCCTGGGTCATCCTGGCGCATAAACGCTTCACCGACCAAAAAGCCGTTGACGTTGTGGCTGCGCATCAAAGCAACATCTTCCGGCGTGAAAATACCAGACTCAGTGACCACAAAGCGGTCTTCAGGTGTTTTTTCAAGCAAGTCGAGCGTGGTTTGCAAGGTGACATCGAAGGTGCGCAGATTACGGTTATTAATGCCCAATAAAGGTGTTTCCAGTTGCAGGGCGAGTTCCAGTTCATCAGCGTCATGCACTTCTACCAACACCGCCATGCCCAGGTTGTGGGCAGTGAGCTCCAGCTCTTGCATTTGTGCCAGCTCCAGCGCGGCCACAATCAGCAAAATGCAATCAGCACCCATGGCGCGGGCTTCATAGATTTGATAGGGGTCTATCATGAAATCTTTGCGCAACACCGGCAGCTTGCACGCGGCACGGGCTTGTTTTAAATACGCGGCTGAGCCTTGGAAATACTGTTCATCCGTGAGTACAGACAAACAGGCCGCGCCGCCTTTTTCATAGCTTTTGGCGATCTCAGCGGGATTGAAATCCGCACGAATAACGCCTTTGGACGGGCTGGCTTTTTTAATTTCAGCAATCACCGCCGGTTTATCGGCATCGACCTTGTCGACAATATTGCCAATAAAGTCACGACAATCCGGCTGGTCCAGCGCCTCTTCACGCATGGCATCCAGCGACTTGAGTGCTTGTGCCTTGGTGATTTCTTCGCGTTTGGTGGCTAAAATCTTATTTAAAATATCAGACATAATGTGCTCGCATGTTTTATCGTTTCACTTACTGGCTGCGCGCATGCGCGCTTACTGGTAAGTATGGTCTTGATGTGTAATCCAGCCGCTCTGGCGCCCCTGCGGATCGTGGTGCGTCCAATGCATGATGCCACCTTTAGGGTTGTAAATATATTCCCCTTTAAAGGTCACTTCATCGCCTACACTCAGATTTTCCACCCGAGGTGCCAGGTCAATATTATGCGCAAATAACAAGGTTTGTTCCGCAGACACGCTCACTAAAAAACGCTGGTGCCGGGCACCTTGATTATCGTCAGGCAACAGTTTTTTCACTACGCCATGCCCTTCTAGCCAGACATGGCTTTGCTTTTGCGCAAACGCCAGTTTAAGGGCTGCATTGTCTTCCGCAGCCAGGCCAGCAGACAGCGATGGCAGATTCAGTCTCTGAGCCTGTGATTTCACTTCCACGGTGGACTGCGGCCGATTGCTGACGCCAGCCTCGCTCGAACTCTGTGGCTCGGTTTGCTGGCACCCCGCCAGCAAACCGAGCAGCGCTATCCATACGTAGCGTTTCATGCCGCCTGGCTCAAAGCCTTGAGTTGTTGCAGTTTATTCAAGGCCGCGCCTGAGTCTATCGATTGCGCCGCTTGCGCAATGCCAGAGGGCAAATCATTGGCCAGGCCAGACACATAAATGGCCGCACCGGCGTTGAGCAAGACAATATCGCGGGCCGGGCCTTTGTCACCCGACAACAAACCTAGAATAATCTCGCTGGAATGCTGTGCGCTTTCCACACGGATGCTGTTGATGTCATGCAATGGCATGCCAAACTGGGCCGGGTTCAAGGTGTATTCGCTGATTTGACCATCTTTGAGCTCCGCCACATAGGTATCGGCAGAAAAAGAAATTTCATCCATTTCATCGGCACTATGCACCACCATCACATGCTCGCTACCCAATTGTTGCAAGGTCTGCGCCAGCAATGGCACCAGGTCGCGATGAAACACGCCCATCACTTGGCGCTTGGCGCCCGCTGGGTTGGTCATGGGGCCTAACAAGTTGAACATGGTACGCACCCCAAGTTCACGGCGCACAGGCGCAGCATACTTCATGGCTGCATGGTGGTTAGGCGCAAACATAAAGCCAATGCCCGCTTCGTTGACGCAACGCACCACTTGCTCCGGCGTCAACACGATATTCACGCCCAGCGCTTCGAGCACATCGGCAGAGCCGCTTTTTGAAGAGGCTGCACGGCCACCATGTTTGGCGATTTTTGCGCCTGCCCCTGCGGCAACAAAGGCTGACGCCGTTGAGACATTAAACACCTTGTTAGGCGCACCGCCCGTACCACAGGTATCAATCAAATGACGCGTATCGCTGATATCCACTTTGCTAGAGAGCTCACGCATCACCTGCGCAGCGGCGGCAATTTCAGTGACGGTTTCACCTTTGACGCGCAGCGCGGACAAAAAGCCCGCAATCTGGATCTGGGTAAACTCGCCACTCATGATCTGCTGCATGATTTCCAGCATTTCTTCATGCGTGAAATCAGTGTGATCAATCAGCCTTTGCAGCGCAATTTTGGGCGTGATGGCCATCAATAGCCTTTCAGGAAGTTGTCCAGCAGCTCATGCCCATACTCGGTCAGAATCGACTCCGGGTGAAACTGCACGCCTTCCACGGCCAATGTTTTATGCTTAACGCCCATGATCTCGCCATCGTCGGTCCAGGCGGTGATCTCCAGGCAATCCGGGATGGTTTCGCGCTCGATCACCAGTGAGTGGTAACGTGTGGCGGTATAAGGGTTAGGCAGATTTCTGAACACACCGGTGTTGGTGTGGTGTATCAATGACGTTTTACCGTGCATCAGCGTTTTGGCCTTGATGATGTTGCCACCAAACGCCTGGCCGATACTCTGGTGACCCAGACACACGCCCAGCAACGGAATCTTGCCAGCAAACGCGTGAATCAGTGGTACGGAAATACCGGCTTCATTCGGTGTGCAAGGTCCTGGCGAAATCACTATTTTTTCCGGCTTCATGGCCGCAATTTGTGCCAGCGTGATTTCATCGTTTCTGTGCACATGGACGTCTTGACCCAACTCGCCAAAATACTGCACGAGGTTGTAGGTAAAAGAGTCGTAGTTATCAATCATCAACAACATATCAGGCTCCTTTTCCTGTATTTGATTGGGCTTCGCTATCCAGGCCGGCTTGCACCAGTTCAGCGGCGCGGATCACGGCTTTGGCTTTATTCTGGGTTTCGTCCCATTCGCTCTGCGGTACCGAATCGGCGACAATACCTGCCCCGGCCTGT
The DNA here is from genome assembly GCF_008015755.1 of Methylophilus sp. GTDB lineage: Bacteria > Pseudomonadota > Gammaproteobacteria > Burkholderiales > Methylophilaceae > Methylophilus. The sequence continues at coordinate 17,688 of NZ_SSGF01000021.1, forward strand.
ACATAGAGTTTTTTGTCTTTAATCACAGCGGTGCGAATCGCAATCGCCACGTCCATGTCACCGTTAAAGCCTAAGTAGCCAACGGCACCCGCATAGATACCGCGCTTGGACGGCTCCAGCTCTTCAATGATTTCCATGGCCCGTACTTTGGGCGCGCCAGACACGGTGCCTGCAGTAAACGTCGCTTTCAGCACATCAATCGCATCCAGACCGGGCTTGAGCTGGCCTTCAACATTGCTGACGATATGCATCACGTGCGAATAGCGCTCTATGGTCATATTGTCAGTGACCTTGACGGTGCCGGTGAGCGCTACGCGGCCCACATCGTTACGGCCCAAGTCCATCAATTGCACGTGCTCGGCACGCTCTTTCGGGTCAGCCAGCAACTCGGCTTCGAGTGCTAAATCATGATCGCGGTTTTTGCCGCGTGGACGCGTGCCCGCAATTGGGCGTGAGGTCACGGTCGTGTCTTCGAGGCGCACCAGAATTTCTGGTGAGGCGCCAACCACGTGATGGTCATCCATATCGTAATAGAACATATAGGGCGATGGGTTGAGGCTACGCAAAGCACGGTAAAGACTGAGTGGCGCCGCTTCGAAGTCTTGCGTCATGCGCTGGCTCAGCACCACCTGCATGATGTCGCCTTCAAGAATATATTGCTGCGCTTTTTTCACTGCAGCTTTGAAATTGTCTTCACCAAACTCGGACACCGCCTGCGTTTTACTTGTTGGCAGCGCGGCAGGGATCTCGACCTGTGTGCGCAACTTTGCCAGCAAGGCGTGCATGCGGGCACAAGCCGTTTCATAGGCGTTTGCCTGTGTCGGGTCGGCATAGACAATAAAATACAATTTGGCAGACAAGTTATCGACCACCGCAATTTCTTCCGACACCATCAGCAGGATGTCGGGCGTGCCAATCGCGTCCGGCTTTTTGTTTTTGCCCAGGCGCTTTTCAATATATTGAATGGTCTCGTAGCCAAAATAACCCGCCAGGCCGCCGGTAAATCGTGGCAAACCTTCATACGGTGGCGTTTTAAAGCGCGCCTGATAGGCTTTGATAAAATCGAGCGGATTTTGGTCAGTGTGCGACTCAATGACCTGATTGCCTTGAAGCACTTGCAGCGCCTCATCACGCACCACAATACGCGTGGTGGCTGGCAAGCCAATAATGGAATAACGGCCAAAGCGTTCGCCGCCTTGTACGCTTTCCAGCAGGTAAGAGTAGGGTTGGTTAGCCAGCTTGAGATACAACGACAGCGGCGTATCTAAGTCGGCAAAGGTTTCCATCACTAGCGGAATACGGTTGTAGCCTTGCGCCGCCAGCGCGTCAAATTCGGTCTTGCTTAAGGTGCTTAACATGATGCTTTTTCCAGGTTGATCGTCGAGTGTGTCGTGGGCAAGCCTCACGACAGATCAGTGCAAATGGCGTGCACCAGCGCTGGGGAGTAGGACTAGCCCCGCCACGAACGACGCCAGCTTAATACTGGCCAACTGGAAGAATGATGAGCACAAAACATCATGATATTTGGATCATTTTTTCGTTATCCCCGCTGAAGAGAGCAGGTAACTCCAGCAAGTTCACCACCTCGGTGAGTTGCTGCACCGTGGCATCCACGGTTGCCACATCAATGGCGCGGCCTTGATTATACCCATAAGGCACAGTCACCACAAAGCACCCTGCAGCATGTGCCGCCTGAATATCGGTTTCAGAGTCGCCCACCAGCACTGCCTCGGCTGGCAAAGTGCCTAGCTTTTGGCAAATATGCAACAGTGGTAGCGGGTCTGGTTTCTTTTTAGGCAAGGTGTCGCCGGAAACGACGATTTCAAAAAAATCCGCCAATCCAGCATGCTGCAATAAAGGCAGGGTGAATTTTTCCGGCTTGTTGGTGACACACGCTAGGCGATAGCCTTGTTTTTTCAATTGTTGCAACGCAGGTAACACGCCAGCAAAGGCCTGGCTGTCAGTCGCATTCGCCTCATAAAAATTATGATATAGCGGTTGCGCACGGGCAAATTCCTGCGCATCAGGCTCGTCATGCATGCTACCAACCAAACAACGTTTGGTCAGGTTTTGCACGCCTTCGCCAATATAAGTAGTGATTTGCGCCTGCGACAACATTGGTTTGCCTAAAGCCACCAGCATACGGTTGGCGGCTTCGGCAATTTGCGGCGCGGTATCAAGCAGGGTGCCGTCCAGATCGAACATCACGACTTTGACTTGAAACCGCATCACTTAAACCTCAAAAAACAACATAGCCTAAATGAGGCCACGATTTGGAAGCTTGGTCGCGCGCAAAAAAGCAGGAAGCAGCCTACAAGTAGTAGGTAAGTCCTGATTTTTAAAGCGGCAACGAAGCATCGTGACGGATTATGTTGTTTTTAAACAGTGGCTAAAGACGCGCGCATGGCCGCTACCACCGTGTCATAACGGTTAGGGTCTGTGTCTTTAGGTGCACCAAAAATCGCGCTACCTGCCACAAACGTATCAGCACCAGCTTTCGCGATTTCAGCGATGTTATTCGCATTCACGCCGCCGTCCACTTCCAGCCAGATTTGACGGCCAGTTTGTTCGTAGTAAGCATCAATGCGGGCACGGGCTTGTTTCAGTTTGTCCAATGTTGCTGGAATAAACTTTTGGCCACCAAAGCCTGGGTTCACGGACATCAGCAAAATCATGTCGACTTTGTCCATCACGTAGTCCAGGTAGTGCAGCGGGGTGGCTGGGTTGAATACCAGGCCTGCTTTACAGCCGCTGTCGCGAATCAATGCCAGACTGCGGTCGATATGGTCAGATGCTTCCGGGTGGAAAGTGATGATGTCAGCGCCGGCTTTGGCAAAGTCAGGGATGATACGGTCTACTGGTTTCACCATCAGATGCACGTCAATCAATGCGCCTGCATTGTGAGACAAATCACGAATGGCATCACACACCAATGGACCAATGGTCAGGTTAGGCACGTAATGGTTATCCATCACGTCAAAGTGAACAATGTCGGTACCGGATTTAATGACGTTTTCGATTTCTTGGCCTAATTTGGCAAAGTTGGCTGAAAGAATACTTGGGGCAATGCGAAAAGTTTTGTCCATGCTGGTGTTCCGTCTCTTGAGTTCCGTAAATAAATCTAATAAAAGTTTAGCAAAACCAATATTTTACCGTCAATTTGTGTCAAATTGACAGGATTCTTGCTTGTGTCGCGTGAATATAAGAAAATGTCGGCACTTTAGACATGGATTTCCATCCAAACGCTCATGAACTGTTTGCAAGCGCCGATTTGTTTCTCTTTTCGCCCTGTGCCGCAGGTAAAATAGCGCCATGCAGCTGTATACCATTGGTGTTAACCACACCACCGCCCCCATTGCCATCCGTGAGAACGTTGCGTTTAACAACGACACCTTGCCGCATGCGCTGGCGGATCTGGCGCGTCACAACGTGGCAGAAGTGGCGATTTTATCGACCTGCAATCGCACCGAAATTTATGTGCAGTCTATCCGCCCCGAAGTGGTGATTGACTGGCTGGCCAGCTACCACCGCCTCGAAGCCGACAAACTATTACCTTACACCTACACCTTAAGCAGCCACGAGGCCGTTAAACATGCGTTCCGCGTGGCCAGTGGCCTGGACAGCATGGTGTTAGGTGAGGCGCAGATTTTGGGTCAGTTCAAACAGTCAGTCAAAATTGCGCAGGACTCGGGCACGCTGGGCACCATGCTGCACAAGCTGTTTCAGCGAACGTTTGAAGTCGCCAAAGAAGTACGCACCAATACCGACATTGGCGGCAGCTCGATTTCGATGGCAGCGGCAGCAGTTAAACTGGCGCAGCGTATTTTTGGTGACTTAAGCACACAAAGCGTGCTGTTTATTGGCGCTGGCGAAATGATAGAACTATGTGCCGACCACTTTGCCGCACAAAAACCGAAAAAAATCACCGTCGCCAACCGCACACTAGAGCGTGGCGAACAACTGGCAGAAAAAATCCGTGGCCAGGGTTTAAACGTACAAGCTATTTTGCTCAACGACTTGCCCGAGCGCTTTCAAGAGTTTGATATCGTCATCACCAGCACCGCCAGCCAATTGCCGATTGTGGGCCTGGGCATGGTAGAGCGCGCGATTAAAGCACGTAAACACCGGCCGATGTTTATGGTCGACCTCGCCGTGCCGCGCGACATTGAGCCCGAAGTCTCGGCACTGGACGATGTGTTTTTATACTCGGTCGACGATCTGGCACAAGTAGTGACAGAAGGCCTGGGCAATCGCCAGGAAGCGGCGGTGAATGCCGAGCTCATCGTCAACTCACGCGTAGAGCACTTTATGCAGTGGCTCAAACAGCGCGAAGCGGTGCCGACCATTAAAGCACTGCGCGACCAGGCTGACGCCATGCGTAAAGCCGAGCTGGAAAAAGCGCTCAAACTTTTGCAAAAAGGCGAATCGCCGGAAAAAGCCCTCGAAGCGCTGAGCAATGCACTCACCAATAAATTTTTGCATGGCCCCAGCCATGCGCTCAACAATTCTCACGGCGATGCCCATGCGCACATGGAGCACCTCGTGAAACAACTCTTTCAAATCAAAGAATGACTTTTTCAAGACTTGGGCTTTGCCCGGTCTTTGAATATTAGGTAAACACAATGAAACCAAGCATGCTGCAAAAACTCGCTAACTTAAGCGAGCGTCTCGAAGAACTCAACCGTCTGCTCAGTAGCGAAGGCTTGACTGACAACATGGATAACTACCGTAAGATCATGCAAGAGCATACGGAAATTACCCCGATTGTTGAGCAATACCACATTTACATCCAAACCGAGTCAGACCTCAAAGAGGCGCATGCCATGCTGGCCGACCCGGAGATGAAAGAGTTTGCGCAAGAAGAAATAGACAGCGGCAAAAAACGCCTCGAAGAGGTCGAACTGGCCTTGCAAAAACTGTTGCTGCCCAAAGATCCCAGCGATGACAAAAACATTTTCCTTGAAATTCGCGCTGGCACTGGCGGTGACGAATCCGGCCTGTTCGCCGGTGACTTATTCCGCATGTACTCGCGCTTTGCCGACCGCCAGGGCTGGAAAGTGGAAATCGTCTCAGCCAACGAAGGCGAAGTGGGCGGCTATAAAGAGATTATTGCCAAAATCATCGGCTACGGCGCCTACTCAAAACTCAAATTCGAATCCGGCGGCCACCGCGTACAACGTGTGCCAGATACCGAAACGCAAGGCCGTATCCACACCTCAGCCTGTACCGTCGCGATTCTGCCTGAGGTGGAAGAGGTGGGTGATGTTGAAATCAATCCGGCCGATATTCGCATTGATACTTTCCGTGCTTCTGGCGCGGGTGGTCAGCACATCAACAAAACCGACTCCGCCGTGCGCATTACCCACGCACCCACCGGCATCGTAGTGGAATGCCAGGACGGCCGCAGCCAGCACGCCAACAAGGCGCAAGCCATGCAAGTGTTGGCCGCGCGCATTAAGGCCAAACAGGTCGACGAACAACAAAGCAAAATCGCCTCCGAGCGCCGCAACCTGATTGGCTCAGGCGACCGTTCCGAGCGCATCCGCACCTACAACTACCCGCAAGGCCGGATCACTGACCACCGCATCAACCTGACGCTGTATAAAATTGAAGCGATCACGGAAGGAGATATGGACGAGTTGATTAATGCACTGGCGACTGAGTATCAGGCAGATTTGCTGGCGAGTTTGGGTGAAGAAGGTCAATAAAGCCGATGCTAAACTTATGCTCTGTGCCTATTGATTGGTCTGCAACCGGCACATGGTTTACGGGTTTGTTGGGAGTAGGTGTTGCTATATACGCTCTTAACAGTTGGAAAAAGCAAATTGTCCTCCAAGACAAATACGCAAAATTAGATGGTTTACTTGAAGCCTTTGTAACTTCTGTTAGGGCTGGCTTTGATTGGCAGCATAATGTTGGAGTTGGTGAAAATAGGTGCCATGATAAATCAGATCAAGGTGAAGCATACACCGAGTGGCGCAAATCACTTATGAACTACAGGGTCCATTGGTATAAATCGAGGTGCTTTATTAACTCAGCTGAAGACCAATGGCTTTCTCCAGATCAGCTTCAAAATAAAATTATTACTATCGCACAACATTTAGAGGCATTGGATTCTTCTCACTATTTTCACAGTCAAATGAGTGCACTTCTTGAAAAAGGCTTAGCTGATATTGATAAAAATAGAGAGTCTTGATTGGCAGATGATCTCTTCAGCAATGCAAAATTTTCGCATCCCAACAGCGCCCTCCAGTATTCAGAAAGACAGCCCAATCAAGTTTTTGCTGGATAGCGAAGCCATTGATTGCCTGGCCCATAACATTGGCCTGGTGCACGGCGGCTTTGATGCCCAAGCCTTTAAACAGTTGGCGCTTACTAACATTGCACCACTAGGGTTGATGGATCGCTCGGCGCATATTGCCGCTGCTTTAAAAGCAACGCTGCCAGCCAAGTTCTCGGATGCGACAGATATTTTACTAAGTACTCTCACACCACCCAACGCGCATACAGAACGCTTAGGCTTAAGTGTGTTTTTCTATTTGCCACATACGCGTTTTGTAGCCGACTACGGCCGTGATGCCCAGTATAATGGCGGCGAGGATCCATTTGAAGCGGCGATGCGTGCGCAATATGAATTGACTCGCCGCTTTACGGCTGAGTTTTCGATCCGCCCGTTTCTGATACACGATTTTGAACGCACACTGAAGCAACTCACGCTGTGGCTAAATGACCCAGACCCACATGTGCGGCGTTTGTGTTCTGAAGGTTGTCGCTCGCGCCTGCCGTGGGGCGCACGCATTCCGCAACTGATTGCCGATCCGACGCCAGTGTTGCCCATATTAGAAGCACTGAAAAACGACCCAAGTTTGTATGTGCGCCGCAGCGTGGCAAACCACCTGGGCGATATTGCCAAAGACCATCCGGCAGTAGCGTTTGAGCTATGTGAGCGCTGGCTCACCAATGCCGACAAAGACCTGAAATGGGTAATCCGCCATGCCGTGCGCCATCCGGCCAAACAAGGCCATGCCACGGCGATTGCCTTGCGCAAAGCGGCCGGGGGCAGGGGATGATGTCGTACACTGTTCAACAATGGTTGCAAACGGCGCGGCAACAGTTGGCGCAATTTGTCCCGCCCGATGAGGCGAGTATGGAAGCGCAAATATTATTGATGTATGTGCTGAATGTGAACCGTGCCTGGTTGATTGCGCACGCAACTGACGGCCTGGCGACCATCTCTCTTAATACGGTGGAATCACTCTTGCAGCGTCGTTTGCAAGGCGAACCGGTTGCGCATATTTTGGGCTCACGCGAGTTTTTCGGGCTCGCGCTCAAAGTCACGCCAGACACGCTGATTCCACGCCCGGATACTGAAACCCTGGTCGAAGCTGCCTTAGAAAAAATCAACGGCCGCATGCGCGTGCTGGACCTAGGCACCGGCACCGGCGCCATCGCACTGGCCATTGCCAAGCATGCACCAAACTGCGAGGTGGTTGCGGTAGATGCGTCAGCGGCTGCGCTCGCCGTCGCAGCGGAAAATGCAGCGACCTTGCAGCTCAACAATGTGCAATGTGTTGCCAGCCACTGGTTTTCTGCATTACCTGCAAACAATAAGTTTGACCTCATCGTCAGCAACCCGCCTTACATTGAGAGCAGTGACCCGCATTTGCAACAAGGCGATTTGCGTTTTGAGCCTATGACTGCGCTGGCCTCTGGCGTAGATGGCCTGCAAGATATCCGGCAGATTGTTGCCCAAGCGCCAGGCTATTTGAATGACGGTGGTTGGCTGATGCTGGAGCATGGTTACAATCAAGCCGACGCGGTGCAGCAAATGCTGCAGGCATCTGGCTTGCAGCAGATTCAAACCCTGCAAGATTTGGGTGGCAATCCGCGAGTCACTTTAGCGCAATGGCAGACACCTGTGACAGAACAACAATAATCAATAAAATTAACTTAAAAATTATCTCAGGGGGCAATGCATGATTCAAAAACTACGCTTGGCGATCCGCAACGATTTAGAGGCGCCAGAAGAAACCAGGTACTTTGGCTCAGGCTGGTTAAGCGGTGTGGCGGCGCTGATACTTGGTATCGCCAGTCTATGCTTGCTGTTAGGCGGGCGCTTGCAAGGGGTGTTTTCAACCCAGATGCTTTCACCACTCTACGCCTTGCCGCAGTTCACGCTGATGATTCAGGCCTTGTTATTAACCAGCTTTTTACTCGCATGCAGCAACCTGGTGTTACGCCGCAATCGCGTGCTGGGGTTTAGTGCCATTGTGCTGGTGTTGCTCACCATTACCATTGCCGAAACGACAGATGCTCAGGCCGCGCGCAACAGCAATATCGCTCTCAGCCTCGATTGGTTTGTGCTCAATATCTTGCTCACTGGCTTTTTGTTTATTCCGCTAGAGAAACTGTTTGGCCGCCTGACCCAGCAACCCCTGTTCCGGGACGAGTGGCGTGAGGATTTGTTTTACTTTTTAATCAGCAGCGTGTTTGTGCAAACACTCACCTTGTTCACGCTGGCACCTTCGATGACCATTTTGCACTACACCGGCGATTGGGCCAGTATGCGACAAGTCATCGCCAGCCAGCCACTGTGGCTGCAAGTGATTGAAATCATGTTTTTAACCGACTTTGTGCAGTACTGGTTTCATCGCGCTTTTCACCAAATCCCTTTTTTATGGGGCTTCCACGCCGTGCATCACTCTGCCAAAAAGATGGACTGGCTGGCAGGATCACGCATGCACATTGTAGAAATTATCGGCTTGCGTAGCATGACTGTGGTGCCGATGTATGTGCTCGGCTTTGCTGAAGGCGCGTTGCATCTCTATATTTTGCTGGTGTATCTCAACGCCACCTTTGTGCACGCCAATGTCCGCTTTAATGTTGAGTGGCTGAAACCGTTGATCGTCACACCGCGCTTTCACCACTGGCATCACGGCATTGAAAAAGAGGCGATTGACGTCAATTTTGCCATTCACTTCCCGCTGTTCGACAAGTTGTTTGGCACTTATTACATGCCTAAAAACCAGTGGCCCAGCGGCTATGGTATCGGCGGCCATCCCGTGCCTAATGGCTACTGGAAGCAATTGATGTATCCATTTAAAAAATAGCGCCCGGATCGTTGCGCACGATTTTTGCTGTGAGCAATCTATCTGTGCGTAATGAAAGGAAGACCATGCTTCATTTTAACTCTATCAAAGCGGTGTTATTTGACCTGGACGGTGTGCTCTATGTCGGCCAACAGCCAATAGACGGTGCGATTGAGGCGGTTGCCAACATCCGCAAGGCGGGCATCGCCGTGCGCTTTGTCACGAACACCAGCACCTTGTCGCTCGCCGCTTTGCAGCAAAAAATGAACAGCCTGGGCTTCAATGTAGTGCCAGAAGAAATCATCAGTGCACCACAAGCGACCATTCAATACCTAAAAAAACAGCCCAACCCGGTGTGCAAACTGTTGCTGGCAGACGACGTTAAAAAAGACTTTGCCTGTTTTGACCAATCTGAGCGGTCGGCCAATTATGTGGTGATCGGCGATATCGGTGATGGCTGGTCTTACGAGTTGCTCAATGAGGTATTTCATTGCCTGGTCAATGGAGCGCAGCTGATTGCGATTCACAAAAACCGTTTTTGGCAGACGGATACCGGCCTGCAAATGGATATCGGCGCCTTTGTCACCGGCCTGGAATATGCCAGCAATACCAAAGCCATGCTGATGGGCAAACCTTCGCAACACTTTTTCAATATGGCGCTAGATGCCTTACGCCTCAAACCGCATGAGGTGGTGATGGTGGGCGATGATATTGATGCCGATGTCGGTGGCGCGCAGGATGCCGGGTTGCATGGTGTGCTGGTGAAAACTGGCAAATACCGCGAAACCTACACGCGGCTGTCAGCGGTGGAACCTGATGCTACGATTCCGTCGGTGTCTGATTTGCCTGCATTATTGGGATGTTTGTCAGCGACGCCTTCTTGAAAGCCCGCCGCGCCCCATCTCGCCGTTTGGCGGGCTGCATAGTATAATTGCAGCATGTCTGAATCGAATTCTGTTGGTATCGTCAAAGCGCAGGTTGCGCATTTCACCCAGCCGCTTACCCTGAAAAGCGGCGCCGTGTTGCCACAATACCACCTGACCTATGAAACCTATGGTGAGCTTAACGCGGCTAAAACCAATGCCGTGCTGATCTGTCACGCCTTGTCTGGCAACCATCACGTCGCTGGCCGCTATGCGGCAGATGATAAATATCCTGGCTGGTGGGATAACCTGATTGGCCCCGGCAAACCGTTAGACACCAATAAGTTTTTTGTCATTGGCCTCAATAATCTGGGCGGCTGTCATGGCAGTAGTGGGCCGTCCAGTGTAGACCCGCTCACCGACAAGCCTTACAGCGCGACTTTCCCGGTAGTCACTGTTGAAGACTGGGTAGAGTCACAAGCCCGCTTACTCGACTATCTAGGCATTGAACAACTGGCCGCCGTGATTGGTGGCAGCCTCGGTGGCATGCAGGCCTTGCAATGGAATATTGCTTATCCGGAACGCGTGCGCCATGCCTTTGTGATTGCCTCTGCGCCTAATTTAACCGCGCAGAATATGGCGTTTAACGAAGTGGCGCGCCAGGCGATTATTACCGACCCGGAGTTTTTTAACGGCGACTATTACAACCACGGCACGGTGCCGCGGCGCGGTTTGCGCATTGCGCGTATGCTCGGCCATATCACTTATTTGTCTGACGACGTGATGGGCGAAAAATTTGGCCGCAAGCTGCGTCATGGTGATGTGAAGTATAGCTTTGATGTCGAGTTTGAAATGGAATCTTACTTGCGCTACCAGGGCGACAAGTTTGCCGGTGAGTTTGACGCCAACACCTATTTACGCATGACGCGGGCATTGGACTACTTTGACCCGGCGCTGGATTACGAGGGTGATTTAAGCAAAGCATTGAGCCGCGCCAAGGCCAAATTTGTGGTGATTTCATTCACCACCGACTGGCGTTTTTCACCTGCGCGCTCGCGTGAAATTGTCAAAGCCTTGCTTGATAACGCCTTGCCAGTGAAATATGCCGAGGTTACCTCAGACCACGGCCATGACGCATTTTTGATGCCAGACCCGTACTACCACGACATCATGCGCGCGTATCTGGAGCAGGTTAAAGTATGACAAATGCTAAAATTACAAATATTCGCCCAGATTTTGCATTAATTACAAACTGGGTGCCTGCCAGAGCCAAAGTGCTAGACCTCGGTTGTGGCGATGGCACCTTGCTGACCCACTTACATGAAACCTTGGCAACCACGGGTTATGGCATTGAAAAAGACGACAGCAACTGGCTGGCTGCGCTCAAAAATGGCGTCGATGTGATTCAAATGAACCTTGAAGAAGGCCTGTCTGGCTTTGAAGATCAGTCGTTTGATACCGTGATTTTGTCGCAAACGTTGCAGGCCATGCACAACACCGAAAGCATCGTGCAAGAGATGCTGCGCGTGGGCCGCGAAGTGATTGTGACCTTCCCTAATTTTGGCTACTGGCGTAACCGCATGCAGATTACCTTCGGCACCATGCCAGTGTCTAAAAGCCTGCCTTATCAATGGTATGACACGCCCAATGTGCACTTGTGTACCATCAACGACTTTGACGATTTTTGTGTGCAGCACCAGATTCAGGTGATGGAACGCAAAGTGATTACCGGCGGCAAAGATGTGCATTTATTGCCCAACCTGATGGGCAACCTGGCAATGTATCGTCTAAGAAAACACAGCGCCTGATTGTCTTTATCACACAGCATCTTCTGACTGACTACATGGTCATCACGCCACAAAAAAAGCCCCGGTATTGCGCCAGGGCTTTTTTGTAATTTCGGCGGTTGATTAACTCAAATTTAAAGCCTTCAAGCGGCGATACAGGGTATTTCTGCTCATGCCAAGCTGGCGCGCAACCGCAGAAATATTCCCCGCCTGCTGCTGCATGGCGACACGGATCGCTTCATCAGATTGCGCTTTCAAGGTTAACCCAGGTTGCAACACCGTTTCGCGCTCGGCCTCTACCGCCATTTCATCCAAAAAGTCGTGCGTCAGATGCCGCCGCTCAATCACGCCACCATCCGCCAGTGCCACCGCCGTACGCAACACATTATGCAATTGGCGCACATTGCCCGGCCATGGGTGTGCAGCAAACACCGCCAGCACTTCATCACTGAGCGTCGCTTGGGGCGCCTGCTCAATTTGCAGAATCATCTGAATCAGGCGCGACATATCCTGACGCTGACGCAAGGCAGGCAATTGCACGGTCAGGCCATTGATACGGTAATACAAATCACTGCGAAACTCGCCCGCAGCCACTTTATCCTTGAGCTTCTGGTTGGTGGCACTCAGCAATATAAAATCCACTGGTATAGACTTGCTACCGCCCAATGGCGTGACACTGCGCTCTTGCAAGACACGCAACAACCTAGCCTGCAACGACAACGGCATATCGCCGATTTCATCTAAAAACAAGGTACCGCCATCGGCTTGCTGAATCTTACCGACATTGCCTTTGCGCTTGGCACCGGTATACGCGCCTTCTTCATAGCCAAACAACTCAGCTTCAATCAAGCCTTCTGGCAACGCTGCACAATTGACCGCAATAAACGGCTGCGCCCGGCGTGCACTGGCATCATGAATCGCGCGTGAAAATAACTCTTTACCGGCGCCGGTTTCACCCAGGATCAACACCGGGATATCACGGTTAAGCACTTGCTTAACCTGGCTGATAGCGAGTTTTAATTGCGGGTCACCACTATCTAATAATTCCAGGCTGGCAGCAGACTCACGAGGCACAGACGGCACCGGCCTGCTGGCAATGCTAGGTGACTGCACGCTAGAAGCACGCGCAAACAGGCGCGCACCGTTGCGCAAACGCAGCGGGAACAGCATGTCAGAAGCCAGGCCTCGCTGCTTGAACGCTGCCCATGACTCATCAAAAATATCTTCAAACGGGATGCGGCGCGCGGATAACACGTCTTGATCCAGCGGCAGGCCAAACTGGAACTGGCCGCTGCGGTTAATCGCCTGCAACTGGCCTTGTGCATCAAACAAGGCCACGCCTTCCCACAAGGTGCCAATAAACTCTGGCCGCACATGAAAATGCACGCCGATCTCACCCTCAGCCGTGGCATGGAACAAACGGTTTTCGACCATTTGCGCGGCCATCTTCACCAAAGCCAGCGTGTGTTGTTGCGGCGCATTAAAATCATTAGACACATCTAGCGTCGCCACCAAATGATTGTTAGCAGCAAAAATAGGCACGGCAGAACAACTCAACGAATGGTGATAAGCCATAAAGTGTTCGGCACCTTGCACGCTGATCGGCAGGCGCTCGACCAGAGCAGTCCCAATGGCATTGGTGCCGCGGTGTTCTTCACTCCACGAGGCGCCAGGCAACAATGAGGCACGCACCTGGTTTTCTTCGACGCCTTCACCGCGGGTGCGCAAAATCACGCCCTCGCTGTCAGTGAGAATCACCAGGCTGCGCGTATGCGCAATTTGCTCGCTCAGTGTGAGCATTTCCGGCTCGGCATGCGTCAGCAATAAACGGTTTTTTTCCAGTCGTTGCGCCAGTTCCTGCGCGGTAATAATCTGGTCTTCGGCTGGCGCCTGCTCGTCTACGCCTTTGACCATGCAACGACGCCATGAACGTGCAATCGCCTCAGCAATGGCACGCTGGTCATCACGCATGCCTGGCTGCGACATTTGAGAAGCGGGCGGAGAATATTTATTGGGCATTTAACACTGCACACCTGTCACATTGCATTGAACAACTGTATCAGTATGACACAGTCGTGAACAGTCAGCGCCACGCGGCCTGATTTTACGTCTGTTTTGATAAATCATTAAGCGATTGATTTTAATCTATTTTTTACTTTTTCCAAAATGAAACTGTGGATTGGCACGCGCGTTGCAATCATTGCACACACCGTCACAAGAGAAGCCTTTGTCGACGCTTGCAACACTACACATTCCAGCTTCACCGCAACCATTTTGGAGGTTATTTATGCAACAACGTATCAAGCTCGCCATCACTGCAATGATGCTAGCCAGCGTGAGCACCAGCGTATTGGCAAATGCCGAACTGGACGCCATGATGAAAGACGACAACCAGTGGCCGATGGCGCGTAAAGACTACGCAAACCAGGGTTACAGCCGCTTGTCACAAATCAACAAAAGCAACGTCAAACAATTAAAACTGGCATGGACATTTGCCACCGGCGTGAACCGCGGCCACGAAGGCGCACCACTGGTGATTGGCAATACCATGTACATCCACACCGCATTCCCTAACAACGTGTATGCGCTGGACCTGAACGACAACCAAAAAATCCAGTGGTCTTATTTTCCTAAACAGGATCCTGACGTGCAGTCTGTGTTGTGCTGTGACAACGTAAACAAGGGCTTGGGCTACGGCGACGGCAAGATTTTCCTGCAACAGAATAATGGCGTGCTGGTGGCTTTGGATGCCAAAACCGGCGCCAAGTTATGGGACGTGAAAGTCAACGACCCGAAAATGGGCGCGGCCAACACCAACGTACCGCACGTGTTTAAAGACAAAGTCGTGACCGGCTGTTCTGGCGGTGAGTTCGGCGTGCGTTGCCATATTTCAGCCTACAACCTCAAAGATGGCAGCCTGGCCTGGAAGGCTTACAGCACGGGTGCGGATAGCGAAATGCTGATTGGCGCAGACTTTAATAAGGAAAACCCACATTACAGCGCATTGTCTGTCTACGAGGACGTCAATGGTGGTAACAAAATGGGCGGGTCTTTCAAGCCGCTGGACAAGTCTCAGCTGAAATACCCTGAGGCCAACCTGGGTGTGCGCACCTGGTTGAAACCGCAGCAGCAGAAAGACGGCTGGCAAAACGGTGGCGGCCCAACCTGGGGCTGGTACTCATACGATCCTAAATTGAACCTGATGTACTACGGCACTGGTAACCCAGGCACCTGGAACCCGGACGTACGTCCTGGCGATAACAAATGGTCGATGACGATTTTTGCCCGCGACCTCGATACAGGCATGGCACGCTGGGCTTACCAGATGACACCGCATGACGAGTGGGATTATGACGGCATGAACGAGATCATTTTGTGGGAAGCCAATGGCAAGCAACTGGCCTCACACTTTGACCGTAACGGTTTTGGCTACACTTTTGACCGCACTAACGGCACCTTGTTAGTGGCAGAAAAAATGCATCCATTCGTTAACTGGGCAACCAAGATTGACCTGAAAACAGGGATTCCGGTCAAAGATCCTAAGTACTCCACGCACCAGGATTACAACGCCAAAGGCGTGTGTCCTTCTGCGTTGGGGGTGAAAGACGAGCAGCCAGCGGCTTACTCACCAAAAAACAAAACCTTCTATGTGCCGCTTAACCACGTGTGCATGACTTATGAACCTGTTGAGTCCAAGTATGTGGCTGGCCAACCATGGGTAGGCGCAACCCTGACCATGTTTGCCGGTCCTGACGGTGTGATGGGTGGCTTTATGGCCTGGGATGGCCTCAAAGGCAAAGCCCAGTGGTACAACAAAGAGAAATTCTCTGCCTGGGGCGGCGCATTGGTCACAGCCTCTGACCTAGTGTTCTACGGCACGCTGGATCGCTGGGTCAAAGCCCTGGATGCCAAAACCGGTAAAGAGTTGTGGAAATTCCAGGTTGGCTCTGGCGTGGTCGGCAACATGATCACCTACGGCCACAAAGGCAAGCAATACGTCGGCGTATTGTCAGGCATTGGTGGCTGGGCGGGCGTAGCGATGAACCTGGGCCTGACCAACGATACCGATGGTTTGGGTGCAGCAGGTGGCTACAAAGAGCTGACCAAATACAACGCCGCACCTGGTGGCGGTGGCATGAACGTATTCAGTTTATAAGAGAGGATTTCTGATGCAATTACTCAACAAAACCTTGCTGGCAACCGCCTTGCTGGCGATGACCGCGTCAGCCATCGCAGGCAGCGGCGCCGAAGCCCTGGCACAAAAAAGCGGCTGCTTGCTGTGCCACGGCGTAGATAAAAAAGTAATTGGCCCGGCCTATAAAGAAGTGGCTGCCAAATACAAAGGCGACAAAACTGCTGAAGCCAAACTGGTGCAAAAAGTCAAAGCCGGTGGCGGTGGCGTGTGGGGCGAGATGCCTATGCCGCCTAACAGCCCGCAAGTCAAGGACGAAGATATCAAGACCATCGTCCAGTGGGTATTAAGTTTGTAGTTCCCCCTGTGAAATAAAGCGTCAGTGGCAGTGCTAAGAGATGGCCGCCATGCTTGCAACGAGGTCTCCACTGACGCTGCATTTCCAACGTTTTACCATTGATCTCCGAGTGTTGCCAACCCGCAAGGGTTGGCTTTTTTTTGCCTGGCGATTAGCGGCCCGATAAAAGCGTTTACAATGCGGGCATGACCATCGCCCAAACCCTGTTTACTCGCCGCATGCTGATGTGTGTGGCCTTAGGCTTCAGTTCCGGCCTGCCTCTTTACCTGCTACTGCAACTCTTGCCCGCCTGGCTACGCAGTGAAGGCCTCAACCTCAAAACCATCGCCGCCTTTGCCTTTATGCAACTGCCCTACACCTGGAAATTTTTATGGGCGCCGCTGATGGACAGATATAGCCTGCTACAAGCGCTCGGTCGGCGCCGCAGCTGGATATTAGCCACACAACTGGCCCTGCTCGCCAGTATTATCAGCCTAGGCATGTTCCAACCACAACAAGACATCACCATGGTCGCCGTCCTTGCCACCCTGGTTGCCCTGTTTTCCGCCAGCCAGGACATCGTCATTGACGCCTACCGGCGCGAGATTTTAAGCGACCAGGAGCTTGGCCTTGGCAACAGCATACACGTCAACGCCTACCGGATTGCAGGCCTGGTGCCTGGCTCACTGGCGCTGATCCTGGCTGACCACCTGCCATGGTCGCAAGTGTTCTTGATTGTCGGCCTATTCATGTTGCCTGGTATCGGCTTTACCTTATGGTCACAAGAACCGGCCATTGTCAGCGTGCCAAAAACTTTGCTGGCCTCGGTGATAGAACCGTTCAAAGAATTCATGCAACGCAGCGGCTGGCAACACGCGCTGTGGGTACTCGTGTTTATCCTGCTATACAAACTCGGCGACAGCATGGCCACAGCACTCGCCACCCCGTTTTATATCGACATGGGCTACAGCAAAACCGATATCGGCGCCATCGCCAAAGGCAGCGGCCTCGTCATGCAAATTGTCGGCGCCTTTATCGGCGGCTTGTGGATGCTCAAACTCGGCATCAATCGTGGCTTGTGGGTGTTCGGCGTCGTGCAGGCCTTGTCTATTCTCGGCTTTGCCTGGCTGGCCCACAGCGGACCGTTTACAGAGATAGGTGCTGCTGAACGCAGTATGCTCGCATTCGTCATCGGCTTCGAAGCCTTTGGCGTTGGCTTAGGCACCGCCGCCTACGTCGCCTACATGGCGCGCGAAACCAACCCCGCGTATACCGCCACACAACTCGCCTTGTTTACCAGCTTGTCGGCCGTACCGCGGTCCGTGTTCAATGCCCTCACAGGCGGGATGGTAGAGAGCTTGGGGTGGGAACATTTTTTTTATGTGTGTACGGTGCTGGCGATTCCGGGGATGTTGCTGTTATTTAGGGTGGCGCCTTGGCGGGAACACTAAGTAATTTCTCGTAACCAGTATTACTCGATACACCAACATTTGATAGTTGTTATGACTACTCGTTTCGCCTCTCGGCGAGTCACTTTCTGATGCTTGCCCCTCAGAAAGTAACCAAAGAGGAGGGCACCCAGCCATCACGGCCTTCGGCTCCCTTGCGTTGCTCAACAAAATAAGCGGTCACGAAACTCGCCCTAGCAGCTTGCACACTACGGTCGCTCCCTTCTCCCTTATTTTGTCTCCGCTACTCAGCGTGATGGGATGGGA
>NZ_SSGF01000035.1 GCF_008015755.1 Methylophilus sp.
CGCAATAACTTAGACTGTAATTGAATAGGCATTTCTGTGATTTCGTCCAGAAACAGCGTGCCGCCATTGGCCAGTTCAAACTTGCCGACGCGCTCTTTGACGGCACCAGTAAACGCGCCTTTTTCATGGCCAAACAATTCAGATTCCAGAATGTCGACCGGAATCGCCGCACAGTTTACCGCCACGAAAAGTTCTGACTTTCGCGGTGACGCATCGTGCAGCGCTTTCGCTACCAGCTCTTTACCCGTACCGGTTTCGCCGACAATAAACACCGTCGCCCGCTCAGGCGCCACTTGCTGGATCATTTGTTTCAGTGACTGCATGGGCACACTGTTGCCAATCAGGCCGGTCACCGCTGACTGGCTGCTTTCCTTAAGAAAAGCGTTTTCGAGCTGGATACGATTGACTGCCAACGCTTTCTGGATGGCGATTTCGAGGGTTTCGAGTTCAAACGGCCGCAAAATATAATCACTGGCGCCCAGTTTCATCGCTTCGACTGCGGTTTTAATTTCCCCTTGCGCGGTCACCATGATAAAAGGCAGCCGCTCGTATTGTTTGCGTATCGCTTCCAGTAATTGCAAACCACTCATGCCCGGCATGTGCAAGTCACTCACGACCAGGTCAATTTGCTGTTGTTGTATGAGCTCAAGCGCTTCGCGGCCATTGCCCGCAGACAGGGCGCGGTAACCGGCCTGGCGCAAGCTGATTTCCAGTAGCCTGCGCATATGCGGTTCGTCGTCTACAGCCAAAATAGTATGTTGCGGGGTGGACATGGTTATGCGGTCGCTAACGGAAGTGATAAGTTAAATTGGGCGCCTTGCCAGGCGCTGGTGCTATAGCTGATTGTACCATTGTGCGCTTCTATGATTTGCTTGACCACGGCCAGCCCCAAGCCGACGCCGCCAGCGCGCTGGGTAAAAAAGGCTTCAAATAAATGCTCTTGTTGCGTGGGCGGCACACCAGGGCCGTCATCGGCAACGGCAATATAAGCGCTTTGACTGTCTGCTGAGAGTTGCAGGTTGATGTGTCCGCCTGCCGGCAAAATTTGAATCGCATTCATCAGCAAGTTGACCAGTACTTGTGTCATCTGGTCCTGGTCGGCGGCGATGGTGATGGGCTGTGTGGCTTGCAGGGTGAGGCTGATCTGTTTGTCCTGCGCTGGTTTTTGCAACATGGCAACCACATGTTGTAAATGGGCTTGCAGGTCTACGGGGATTTTATTCGGTAGTCGTGGGCGGGCCGCGTCAATCAGGGCACTCACCAGCTTATTCAGGCGTTCGGTTTCCGAAATAATAAATCCAAGTACTTCGCGGCCATCGGCACTGAGTTGCGGCTCTCTTAATAGCACATCGGCTGACGAGCGCATGATGCCTAGCGGTGTCCGGACCTCGTGGCTCATGGCAGCGGCCATTTCGCCAACCACGGCTAATTTGGCCGCGCGGGTGAGTTGCTGCTCTGACTCGGCCAGGTCGCTGGCCATTTGCGTGAATGCCTGATGCAAGGATTGCACCTCTGCCGGACCGCTGGCGGCGGGTGGTTGGCTACCGGGCTGGCGAAAGCGTTGTACATAACGCGTGAGTGTTTCTAGCGGACGGCTGATATTTTGTGCCAGGGGCCGCACCAGTAAGACCGAAAACACCAGAATCGCGCCAAGCAAGGCGATAAAAATCATGCCTAAACGGTGTACGGGCGCGACCGCCACATCATGGTCTTTGTTGAGGTGTATCTGCCAGCCATTGAGCGGCAAGCGGCTGGTTAACGCGGCTTTGGCATGCAGGCTGTGTTTCTGCTCTGACCACAGGCGGGATTGCGCCAGCATGTGTTGTGTATTGTCGAACAGCGCCAGTTCTGTACTATGTTGCGCCGCGTGGTCCAGCAGATTTTCAATCACTTGCCAGTTAAAGGTGGCCATCAAGTGCCCCATCGGTTGCAGCGTGTTTTGCGAAAAGATCGGCGCCGAGATCATCAACTGGTGATGGCTGAGATGATAGATGGTGATGGTTTGGCCATTGTCACGAAATGACATCCACACTGGCGGCGTGTGTAGGGTCTGGCCAATGTTGGCAGGGCGGCTGGAGGCGATAATGTGTGCTTGCAAATCTGCCACATCCAGGCTGATATATTGCTCGGCATAGCTGCGTCTGGTCTCAGCCAAAAAGATCGATAGCCGTTTATCAATGTCGCCAATCAACAAGTCTTGCATGATGGCTAACTGGCTCCAGCTGCGTACATTCTGGACACGCTCGTTCATCACGCGGTCTACGTGCTCTGCCACCGCATTCCCCGTGGTTTGCAGGTCGTGCTGAATTTCAACGCGCAACGCCTGCCTGGCCTGATAAAAGCTCAGCAAACTCACCATCAGCACTGGCAGCAAGCCAGCCAGCAAAAATGCAATTAAAAGCATTTTGCGGATAGTCAGGGGCGATTGAAAGCGCATGAGATGTGAGAAAATAGAGGTTAAATGTTTTTTGCCGAAACGGTCATCATGGATCAGTATCATAGGTTCGCTATGAATAGATCAGCTCTGTTAAGCAGTCTGCTTACGCTCAGTGTAATCAGCCTGTGTATGCTATGCAAGCCAGTTGTGGCCGAAGAGGCTGACGACTTCTGGCGTGGCTTTCACTTGGGTGGATACACCAGCATGGATGCGCGTCTGCCGCGCACGGAAACCTCACAACTCAAGCTCAATCAAGTGAGCATGATCCTGACCTGGGACCAAGGCACGCGCGTCAAGTTTTTTGGTGAGTTGGAGCTCGAAGACCCGCTTGCTTACGATCACCATCAAGGGATCAACACCAAGCAGAGTTATCTCGACCTAGAGCGTTTTTATTTTGACTACAACCTGAATGAAAAAGCCAATGTCCGCTTGGGCCGCTTTCTAACGCCGGTGGGACGCTGGAATCAATTGCATGCGCCACCTCTGGTGTGGACTGCTAGCCGCCCTTTGGTGACAACCCGCTTTTTTCCATCGAGTATCAACGGCGCCATGCTGTTTGGCAGTTTGCCGATCAGCCATATGGATATGGAGTATCAGGTCTATGCGGAAGCATTGAAAGACCAGCGTCAGGACGGTGATGAAATCATCCATCGTGAGGTGAAAGGCGCGCGCCTCGCATTTAATAATATTCTTGGCTTAAGTGGCAACAATGCAGGGCTCAATACCTTGGGTCTGAATGTCATGAGCTATCAAAAGGATATATCTGGCTCGCCGACTTATCACTTGTATGGCCTGGACTTTTTGCTGGAGTTTAATCGCTGGGAGTTCAGCGGTGAGGTGTATGAGCGTAAAACCTCGGGCGGCGATGATGGCGGCAGTGGCGCTTATGTGCAAAGTGCTTATTCACTCGGCAGTGAGTGGTACTGGATCACGCGACTGGAAACCTTGCATGAGGTAGATAGCAAAAACGCCGACCGCTGGGTGCTGGGGATGACCAAACGGGTCAAACCTAACCAATTGCTGAAGTTTGAGTTTGTCGGCGGTAGCGGTGAGTATGAAGATGTGCCGCGCGGCTTTGTGGCTTCTTTTGCGGTGATGTTTTAATGCAGCCCCGTATGATATTCAATCTGCGTCGCTGGCGGCAGGCTGCTTGCGTAATCGGCCTGTTCGTCGTGCTGGCAGCAGAGGCGGTGGAGGATAACCGCGTGATTGCGGTGATTGTGCCTGCACAGGCCGTGCTGGCCCCGGACATCCATGCTGATGAGCTGGGGCTGATCTTCTGGCGCAAGAAACTCTACGCCTCGCACGGCCAGGCTTTGCACCCAGTGAATTTGCACAGTGAACATCCGTTGCGCTTAAAGTTTTCGCAACTCGTGTTGCACAGCACACCACGGTCACAGGTGAACTACTGGAACGGTTTGTATTTTCATGGCGTGCAGCCGCCTTACACCGTGCAATCCGAAGAGGCCATGATCCGCTATGTGGCAGAAACCGATGGCGCGATTGGCTATATTGATGCGTGTCATGTTGATGAGCGCATCAAGCCCTTGTTTTGGCTCACGCCCAGCAAGCTGACCTCAGAGCTGCCAGCGTTGCGCTGCGATAGCGCTAATTAGTGCCGCTTGCTTTGATGGGGTGCAGGTGTTTGCGCTGTTCCTCTTGTAGCTCGCGGTTTTGTGCCAGCCAGCCAAACTCCGCATGACATACCTCTGATTTCAGTTCATAGGCGGTCAGCAAGGTGCAAAATACATCATCATGGCTGAGGGTATACTCGGCGTAGGGCGTGATTTGTGGCAGCTGGTAGTCAAAATGCTGGCCTACCCACAAAATCGCCGGTACGTGGGTTTGTTCTTTGGGTGCAATCATATAGGGCGCTGCGTGCAAGTAAATACCGTGCTCACCGAGTGACTCGCCGTGATCCGCGACATACAGCATGGCGGTTTCGCGCTTGCTGTCATATTTTTTCAAAAATTGAATCACTTCTGACAAAAAGTAATCGGTATACAAAATCGCGTTGTCATACGAGTTGTCAATTTCTTGTTGCGAACATTCTGACAAGCGGCCGGTTTTGCAAATCGGCGTGAATTTCTTGAACGCATCTGGATAGCGACGATAGTATTCCGGGCCGTGATTGCCCATCTGATGCAGCACGATCAGGATGTCGTGGTCTTTGTTTTTTTCAACAAACTTATCCAGCCCGCTCAGCATGCCAATGTCACGGCATTCGTTGTCGTCACACACCGGGTTGTGCGCTGGGGAGCGGAAGTCTTCGTAAGGGACGCGCAAGGCGACACCTTTGGAGTCAGAGTTGTTGTCCCGCCACAATACTTTCACGCCTTCGCGGTGGAGTACATCCAGCGCATTCTCCATATGTAAGGCTTTGTCTTCGTCATATTGCTTTCTGGTCAGCATTGAAAACATGCAAGGCACAGAGACGCCAGTCGAGGTGCCGCAAGAGCTGACTTGTTTAAAGCTCACAACCGCCTCTTTACTCAGTCTGGGGTTGGTGTCGCGTGGATAGCCGTTGAGCGAAAAGCGGTCAAAACGGGCCGTTTCACCCACCACCATAATGATTAACTCATGATGCTGGTCGGCTTCAACATTGACCGTATCCGTCGCTGTTTTTTGCAGGCCGGAGATGCTATGAGCAAATATCTTTTTTGACGCCCATTTCACCAGAGAGTAGTGAAAAAACGTCGGATTGGCATACATGCGGACCATTTTATGCTCACGCACAAACGTAGCGTAGTCGGCGCTGCATGGCATCACCACCAATATCATCCCCACTAAAAGTAAGGCGATCTGTTTAATGCGCACCATGATGGGGTCGCGCTGAAAAAAGCGTGCGGGCACTTTTTTGATCAGCACCCATGCAGGCAGCACACCCAGCAATAGCATTTTGATTACAAAGCCCCAAGACAGCAGCCCCATCACTTCCTGGGTGTCTGTTTTCGCAGCGTTATCTAGCATCACGTGGTCGATAATGACGCCAAACTCATCCATGTAATACGCAGCCCAGGCCGCCGACAGCAGGATGATAGCTAACACCCAGCGCGCCGATTTGCCATGTGCGAGCAGCATCAGCCATAAGGTGATGCTAAAGGTAAAAAACAGGCCGATGCTGACGATAAAGCCAGCGTTATGGGCGTTCCAAGGGTAAAGGTTGAGCAGATGTTCAAATAAGGCATGGTTGCTGGTCAGCATCAGCCAAAGGCTCGCGCCCCAGATCAGGCAGATTTGTGGGGTAAACAATGCGCGCAGCGCGCGGGTGAGCATGGTGAACATCTTCATTAAATACGACTCTATTAAATACGACTTTTGGAAAAAGTGAATACCAGTAATAACCAACTACACATCAGCCACAGCGAGGTCAGGGTGTGCGATAAAAAGTGGGCACCTCTGATTTGCTGTGCCCAGCCCAGCGCCAGGCCGATGGCGAGTCCGGCGATGGCCACCAATAAGGCCTTGCGCGGTGCTTGTGGTAACCACAGCAGGCTAAGTGCAGCCAGCCAGATGCCGCTGGTGGTATGTCCTGCCGGAAAGCAGTGACCGGCTTCGAGTGGCGGATGGCTGGTGAATGTCGGCACCCAGGGCGCGGTGCCGCCGTAGCGGACAATGTCCCATGGGCAGGCATGTGGCATCTGATGTTTGAGCCAAGAGACGATGATGGCGTTGAATAAGGCTAACAAGACGATCCAGCGCAGTTTGTAGCGGGTAGTCGCGGCAAGGCGATGACCAAGCAGGCGCGCTGGCAGCCAGGCCAGCAAGGCCAGCACGATCCAGACCACGGTAAACAGGTGTTTGGCATAGACATGCATCACCGTTTCATAGAAAAACACATGCTTTTGCGTAAAGCTGTGTTGGGCGAAGTCAAACTGCTGGTCAGCCAGCATGAGGTCGATAGCGGTCGCATTCGCCAGCCAGATGATGGCAATCGCCAATGCGATCAACATGCACCAGAGTGCGGCCAGGGTTGGCTTGGGTAACCAAGGACTTTTTATCATGTCTATTTTGTGTGGTTCGCTCAGTGCAACGGGTTGTTATTTTTTGAAAATAGTTGATAGCCAGACTAGTGTGAGGTTACACCACTTTTTCAAACAAGTTTGACGATAAATGCAAGTGATGTGCCACTTTATAATCAGGTTGATGTGTGCTTGCTTAAGTGACTGATTTTGTTTTGAAAAATTATCATTTTAATCGCTAATAAACATGATTTTCTTTTCAGAGGACTGCAAAAAATGCAGGTTATGAATGAAATGCATGGCAATCTATCTGCAAAAAGTGCAGAGTATGGCTGCATTGCCAGTATGTAACTGTATGATTATTATGAGTAATTATCTCTGGCATGGCATTTGCAGTTAGCTGAACAAGATTGTTTTCAGCGAGAGAAATGAAATGCTGCATTCGGAGTCAAATACATCGTTTTATCATGCGTCATCTGCTTATGAGTTGAGGAATTTTGCCCAGGCAAAAAGATATCAAGTGAATGAGATTACAGGTCATTTGGTTGAACGTGGGGCGCCGTGCCGCCAAGAGGTGGAGGCTTTTATCGCGGCTGTGTTTAAGCAGGTGTATGGTGCAGAAGTCAGTCACTTTATGCCGCAGCTGGTGGCGTTGCGCGATGCAAGCGGCGTGTTGATGGCCGCATTCGGCTTGTGCAATGCGGCGCAAGAAAGCTTGTTTCTTGAGCAGTATCTGGATGAACCGATTGAGCAGTTGATGTCGCGCGAACTGGACCGGGTCATCAGCCGCGCCGAAATTACCTACATTGGTAACCTGGCGGTAGCCAATCCGCGCAATGCCGGGGTACTGATTGCACATGTGATTCAGCATAGTTTGAGCATGAACCTGCCGTGGGGCGTAGCGACCGCACATCACAGTCTGCAAAATGGATTAATTAAAGGCGTTGTCGATCTGTTTCCGCTGGCCATGGCCAATCCGGAGCGATTGAGTGCAGAAGAGCGCGCCAAGTGGGGCAGTTATTACAAACATACGCCGCAGATTGTCGCCATTCGTGGTGTGGCGGATCCTTTGTAACTGACCATACTCAAGTCACCAATATAAGCACTCATCACCATCATGCTATTACAACAGATTCAGACGCAGGCCATACAAGCACCGACACGCGTTGCCCTCGAAGGGCAAACTGCGCAGCTGACTTACAGTGCGCTGGTGGCTGAAGTTGCACGGCTGTCTGATGCTTTGAAGGCGCTGACAAACCAGGCTACTGTGGCGTTGGCGCTGGATAATAGCCCGGCCTGGATTACGCTGGATTTGGCGATACTGGCCGCTGGTTGCAGCAACGTCCCCGTGCCCGCATTTTTTACGGCGGCGCAAAAACAGCACGCGATTGCAGATGCTGGGGTGAGCCTGGTATTCACCGATATGCCCGCGGCCTGGCAATCGCTTTACCCAGGCAGTACGCTGCTTGCTGAGTGGGAGGTAGCGGGTCAAACCGTGGCAGTGTTACGTGTGCATGCCGATGATCGCCTGGCGGCAGCCGATAAAATTACCTATACCTCTGGCACCACTGGGGCGCCTAAAGGTGTATGTTTGTCAGCCCAGACCATGTGGCAGGTCGCGAGCTCTATTACCACCTTGATACAGCCAGGTGCCGCTGATCGCCATTTTTGCGTGTTGCCGCTGGCCACCTTGCTGGAAAACGTGGCAGGGGTCTATGCCAGCCTGATTGCCGGAGCCACCGTCGTGGTGTATTCATGCCAGGCCGTAGGGTTTAGCGGTAGCCAGTTTGAGATCAGCCACTTATATCAAGGGTTGCAAGGCAGCCGTGCGACGACAGCGATTCTGATCCCGGAATTGCTGCGTGCGCTGGTGACCTATATGCAAGCCGGACAGGCCGCGCTGACGCCGTTGCGCTTTGTGGCCGTCGGCGGTGCCAAGGTAGTGCCCGCGCTGATTCTGCAAGCGCATGCGCTAGGCTTGCCTGTCTTTGAAGGATATGGCTTGTCTGAATGTGGGTCTGTGGTGGCACTGAATACGCCGCAATCACACAAGCCGGGCAGCATCGGCAAACCCTTGCCCCATGTGCAGTTACGCGTCGATCTTACCGGTGAACTTTGGGTAAAAGGCGCGCTGTATGATGGGTATACCCAGCCCGCAGGCGGCATAGCCACGCCGGTGCTGGACGAAGAAGGCTATCTGGCAACCGGCGACCTGGCTTATCAGGATGATGAGGGCTACTGGTATCTCTCAGGCAGAAAGAAAAATATGTTTATTACCTCGTTTGGGCGCAATGTGTCGCCTGAGTGGGTGGAGAGTACATTGATACACCAGCCAGCATTGCTGCAGGTGTGTGTGTTTGGAGAAGCGAGGCCGTTTAATGTGGCGATTGTGGTACCACAGCCGCAGTGCAGCGCTGAGCAGGTGGCGCAGGCCATTGCGCAGGTGAATCAACAATTGCCGGATTACGCGCAAGTGGGCGATGTGGTGTTTGCCAGGCAGCCATTCAGCCCGCATAACGGACAACTCACGGCCAATGGCCGCTTAAAACGTGATGCGATTGCAGCCGCTTATGCGACTGACATCGACACTATCTATGAAGGAATTTAAATGACTTTTTATCAGCAATTACTGAGCGAGACAGAGCAGGAGCGTCATGCCTTGATGACCTTGCCACTGATTGTGCAAGGCGCACAAGGCAATATCACGCTGGAGACTTATCGCATATTTCTCACCCAGGCCTATCATCACGTCAAGCATACCACGCCTTTGCTCATGGCTTGTGGGGGCCGTTTGAGTGGTGAGTATGAGTGGCTGCGTACCGCCATTGGTGAATATATCGAAGAAGAAATGGGTCATCAGGAATGGGTGCTCAATGATATTGCCGCGAGTGGTGGCGATAAAGAGTCTGTGCGAAATAGCGCGACCGCTGCCGATGCCGCCTGTCATGAAACCGAAGTGATGGTGGCCTATGCTTACGACATGATCAACCGCGTTAATCCCTTGGGGTTTTTTGGCATGGTGCTGGTACTTGAAGGCACCAGCACGGCGGTCGCCACCCAAGCCGGTGAAAAGATCATGCAGGCGCTCAAGCTGCCAAAAAAAGCCTTTAGCTACCTGTTTTCACATGGCTCGCTAGATCTCAGCCATGTCACTTTTTACGAGGGCCTGATGAACCAGGTGACCAAGCCAGAAGATCAGCAGATGATTATTCATGCTGCCAAGCGTTTTTACCGCCTGTATGGCGATATTTTTAAACATGTGGCGACACAGGCCGCTGCCAGCCAACCGCTGGTCGCGGCTGCCTAGGAGTGCATGATGGATTTACGTAACCTGCATGTCGTGTTAACAGGCGCCACTGGTGGCCTGGGCTCCGTGTTAGCCCTTTCGCTCGCCACGCAAGGCGCTATCGTCGGCCTGGTCGGGCGTGATCCGGTCAAACTGCATGCGCTGCAAAAACGCGTCGCAGCACAGGGCGGCAAGTCGCATATTATTGTCACCGACCTTGCCCAGCCCAATATGGCCAGCCAGGTGTTAAAACAATCGTTGCGTGAGATGGGGCATGTGGATTTACTGATTAACAATGCCGGGATGATCGAATTCACCGAGTTTGCCGCGCAAACCGAGGTCAGCATCGATAACATCGTGCATACCAATGTGACCGCCACACTGGTGTTGAGCCGTGAATTTGTCAGCTACTTCTTGCAACGCGGGCATGGTCATCTGGCATTTGTCGGCTCTATTTTTGGCTCATTGGGCTTTCCCCATTTTGCGACCTATTGTGCAAGCAAATTTGCCATCCATGGCTTTAGCCAGGCCTTGCGCCGCGAGCTGGTCGATAGCCGTATTGGCATCACCTATATCGCGCCGCGCGCGATTGCCACGCCCATGAACGATGACCGCACCAACGCCATGTGGCAGGCTTCCGGGCAGGCCGTGGATCATCCACAAAAAGTAGCCGATAAGATCGTACAGGCCTTACAAAAAGACAAACAAGAGCTGTTTATCGGCCAGCCACAAAGCTTCTTCGCCTGGCTCAATGGCTTGGCGCCCAGCCTGGTCAATCTAGGCTTAAAACAGCAGGCCAGGTTGGCGAAGAAGTTTTTGTAATCCGGCGCCTATTCCCACTCGAGCTGCGGGTAGATTACATTGACATTGCGGCGGTTGGCAATGTCGAACAATCGCCATTTCTCATGTTCTGAGGCCGCTGCGGTGTCCATGGTTTGCTCCATGCTGATGCCTTTTTTGATACTGCTGCGGACGTCAGCCAGCAGTAAATTGAGGTAGCGCAGTTCATTGCCAATGATGGTGGGCTGATCTTTGCTCTCCAGGCCATGGCCCGGGACGATCAGGGCATAGGGTGACTGGTTGATGTGTTCAAGCGCGGCAATCAGGCCTTTGATATCACCCTCCAACACAGGTGTGCGCTGGGCAAACAGCAGGTCGCCCGTAAACAAGGTGTTGGTTTTAGTATCCAGCACGGTTAAGTCAGTGTGCGTGTGGGCAACGCGTTGTGCCTGGAGTTGCAAGGTGCGGTCGCCCAAGTCTAGCGTCAATTGATCATGAACGGCAGTATCCGGCGGAACCGTGGCACTGGCTTTGCCAGCCTCTCCCAGTAGACGCGCATTGAGCTTTTCGTATTGCTCTTTGCGCAGCAGCATGGTGTTGGCCAGTTTGTCGTGGCCCACAAAGTGGGTGCCATCGTGTTGAAACGCAGCGTTGCCATAGGTGTGGTCGGGGTGCACATGGGTGTTGATGACATAGCGTATTGGCAGCGGGCTGATGGCTTTGATCGCCTGTAATAATTGTTCGCCGGTGTGTTTGCTACCGCCCGTGTCAATCACAGCAATGGCTTCGCTGCCAATCACCACGCCAATATTGCAAATATCACCTTGATAGCCATCGTCGATATCAAGATGTTGACCGTGATGCACATAGACGCCTTCGGCCACTTTGGTGAGCTCGAAACTGCCTGCTTGCACTTGCGTACACAGCGTTACAAAAGCGAATGTAACACCGGCACACAATAGCTTGATTTTTGATAACATGACGATATGCCCATGAATGTTTCATACATCATAATCAAATCATTCATGATGACAAAGTGACTGCTGTCACACGTAATTTCAAGGAGAAAATATGCGTTCCACGCAACGATATACCAAAGTTGCCGTTATTTTGCACTGGCTGATCGGGTTGGCGATCATTGCCATGTTCGCCCTCGGCTGGTACATGGGCGAGTTGCCTAAAGACGGCCCCAAGCAAACCGCTTTTGATTTGTTCGATCTTGGCATCTACACCTGGCAAATGGCCGAGCCTGCCAGCGCGAGAACCTTATA
This sequence comes from Methylophilus sp., assembly GCF_008015755.1. Lineage (GTDB taxonomy): Bacteria > Pseudomonadota > Gammaproteobacteria > Burkholderiales > Methylophilaceae > Methylophilus. The sequence continues at coordinate 11,737 of NZ_SSGF01000035.1, forward strand.
TTTCAATTTGCATAAATCCCTTGGATTTACCTTGCTGTGGTTGATCCTGTTCCGGGTTTACTGGCGGATTAGCCACACGCCACCTGCCATGCTTGCCAGTTATTCCGCATTTGAGCGCAAATTGGCGACCGGCGCGCACCATTTGCTTTACTTGCTGATGGTGGCCTTACCTCTGAGCGGCGTGCTGATGACGCTCTACAGCAAGTTTGGTCTGAAGTGGTTTGGCATGGAGGTGTTTGGTGGCCTGGATAATGCTGATTTACGCGATGTATTCAAAGAGTCTCACGAACTTTTCGCGAATATTTTGCTGGCCGTGTTTATCGTGCATGTGGTGGGTGCGCTCAAACATAAGTGGATAGATAAAGACGAGACCCTATCTCGTATGACATTAAAGTAGTCTGATCCTGTATTTAAAAAAGCCTGCATATGCAGGCTTTTTTATTGCCGCGATAGGGGCTAAATCCCCGTCTGTACTGCAAAAAATGCATTGCGTTTGCATGATGAAAACGACTGCACTGCAAAAAATGCAGAGTCTCTCGCTGATTTTTATTTAACTGATTGATTGTGAATGACTTTTTTGTCGGCATGCCGATTGCTAATTGCATGGTATTGATGACTTGAGCGCGATAACTTCCAGCCAATAGGAGGTGCTTTATCTGTCAGCAATACAGGGAACAATTAATTAAAAAAAGCGGGTAGGCATGTCGCAAGGTCGGTTTAAACAATGGGTCAGTACCAGTCGTCTGGTCTGGTTGACAGTCATCATTCTTTGGTTGGGCGTCGCTACGGTATGGAGGCCGCTAGCGTTACCTGATGAAGGGCGCTATGTTGGCATTGCCTGGGAAATGCTGACCTCCGGCGACTGGTTAGTGCCGCATCTTGATGGTTTGCCTTACTTTCACAAACCGCCGCTGTTTTACTGGCTCACCGCGGCCAGCCTCAACGCCTGTGGCCCGCAGTTGCTCTGTAGCCGGGTAGCGCCGCTGTTGTCAGCGATCATCATAACCATTGCCCTATTCAGGTTTTTATCCCACGCGCTCAATAAAAAAACGGCGGTCATCGCCTGTGCGGTGTTGCTCACGCAGCCCTTCTTTTTTGCCGGTGCGCAATTTGCCAATCTGGATATGCTGGTCGCTTGTATGATTTCGCTCACTATTCTATCTGCAGCGGAGTTTGTCTGGAGTATCGAACAAGCGCGGCCTGCTGAGCATCATTTAATATTGACTATGCTGTTTGCGGGAGGCGGGATACTGGCAAAAGGCTTGATCGGGATTGTTTTGCCTGCCGCTGTTGTTTTTTGCTGGTTGCTGGCAAGCAGACGATTAACTTACCTCAAGCATTTTTTCTGGTGGCCAGCGGTTGCGGTCTTTTTATTGTTGGTGAGCCCCTGGTTTTGGTTGATGGAATCTCAATTCAAAGGCTTTTTGGATTACTTTTTCATCCATCATCATTTTCAGCGGTTTGCTGGGTCAAACTTTAACAACCAGGAGCCGTTCTGGTTTTATCTGCCAGCATTGCTGCTACTGACATTGCCTTCGTCATTATGGTTGCTCAGATTTCGCTGGCGTGACCTGCAGTTATGGACACCGATGCAGCGAGATATTGGCTTGCTGATGGTGTGCTGGATGAGTTTTATTCTGTTGTTCTTTTCTATTCCAGTCTCCAAGCCGCTGGGTTACATCATGCCAGTATTGCCAGCACTGGCGACCCTCACTGCGTTATTGATGATGCAGGCCTGTCAGGAGGTCGCATTCAAGCGCCGCAGCCTGTGGCTAACATTGCTTGTGGCCATCGTCGCCTGTGTCATTGCGATAATGACGGTGACGCAGCACGCCAAAAAAGTCGCTTCTTATCAATTGGCCATGCAGGTACAGCTCCTTGTACAGCCAGGAGATCAGTTAGTCATGCTGGGTAAATATCAGTTCGACCTGCCATTTTATTTGCATTTATCTAAACCAGCCTGGATTGTTGCCGATTGGCAGGCGGCCGCGCAAGAGGTATTGGATGATAGCTGGGAGAAGGAATTGCTTGAGGCCAAACGTTTTAATCCGCAAGTCGCGGCCCAAAATCTGCTCAACGATCAGCAATTGGCACAGCAGATATGCCGTTTGCAAGCGCATCAATCACTCTGGCTTGCTGGCGATCCTAGCCATCTACCGCTGCTCGCTAACATCCAGCCACAAGCCAAAGTGCGCGATCATTATTTATGGCGGATGAGCCCGGCGCAGATAGCGAGTGCTTGCGCCCCGCATTAAATGCTAAGGGCTGCATCACGCAGCCCTTGGTGTATTAGCGATGGTATTGCGGACTCAGCTTACGCAAGGTTTCCAGCATGCAGGCCGCATGCTCAGGCGGTGTCCACTGTGTGATGCCATGACCCAGGTTGAACACGTGGCCATGACCATTGCCGTAGCTGGCAAGGATGCGCGCGACTTCTTTTTCAATCGCCGCAGGTGAGCTGAGTAAAATGGCTGGGTCCATATTGCCTTGTAACGCCACTTGATGGCCGACACGTTGGCGCGCTTGCGCTAGGTCTACGGTCCAGTCCAGGCCTAACGCGTCTGCACCAATCGCCGCTTGTTGTTCCAGCCACAAACCACCGCCTTTGGTAAAGACGATACTAGGCACTGGTTTGCCTTCTGCGGTTTTGGTCAGGCCTGCGACGATTTTTTGCATATAGTTGAGTGAAAACTCAATATAGGCGTCATGCGACAGCGCGCCGCCCCAGGAGTCAAAAATCATCACCGCTTGCGCACCTGCTTCAATTTGCGCATTCAGGTACTGAATCACGGTTTGTGCCGTGGTCTCCAGAATATGATGTAACAATTCTGGTCTGGCATAGCCCATTTTTTTGGTATTCAGAAAGTCAGTGCCACCTTTGCCTTCCACCATATAGGTCGCCAGCGTCCATGGACTGCCAGAGAAGCCGATCAATGGCACACGGCCATTGAGCGCTTTGCGGATGCTGCTGACGGCGTCAAACACATATTGCAGCTTGGCCATGTCTGGTACTTGCAGCTTCAGAATATCTGCTTCCGCCTGCAAGGTACGCTCGAATTTCGGGCCTTCACCTTCTTCAAAATACAAGCCTAATCCCATCGCATCCGGCACGGTCAGGATGTCGCTGAACAGAATGGCCGCATCCAGTTGTGGATAACGATCCAATGGTTGCAAGGTCACTTCTGTGGCAAACGCTGGACTTTGGCACAACTGCATAAAGCTGCCTGCGGTTTTGCGGCTCTCCCGGTACTCTGGCAAATAGCGGCCAGCCTGGCGCATCATCCAGACAGGCGTGTATTCCGTCGGTTGGCGCATCAGGGCGCGTAGAAAGGTGTCGTTTTGAAGTTGGGTCATTGAGTTGATTACCGGCTATGCGCAGCGCAACTTAGCGCTGCGCAGGTCACAAATATGTAAAAGCATGATTATAAAGGCCGAACTGCTTTTTCACCTGAAAGAATGCAGTTTTTTTGCGTTATGACAAATAAAAACGCCGATGAAAGTCATCGGCGTTTTTAAGAGGGCTAACGGCTAAATTAGCGCGGCAGGGTTGAGCTGCCCATCAGGAATGCATCGACCTCGCGTGCGCATTGACGGCCTTCGCGAATCGCCCAGACCACCAGAGATTGGCCGCGGCGGATATCGCCTGCCGCAAACACTTTGGCTTTACTGGTTTTGTAGCAGCCTTCGCCATCGGTGGTGGCTTTAACATTGCCACGGTTGTCTTTTTCTACACCAAACACGTCCAGCACTTTTTGCACGGGTGAAACAAAACCCATGGCCAAAAATACCAGGTCGGCTTTGATGGTGAATTCAGAGCCAGGCACTTCGACCATTTTGCCGTCTTTCCACTCAACGCGTGCGCCTTTGAGCGCGGTCAGTTTGCCGTTTTCGCCGATCAGCTCTTTAGTGGTGATCGACCAGTCACGGTCTGCGCCTTCTTCATGTGAGCTGGACGTGCGCATTTTGAGTGGCCAGTTTGGCCACACCAGCGCTTTGTTTTCTTTTTCTGGTGGTTGCGGCATCAACTCAAATTGAGTGACGCTGGCAGCGCCATGACGGTTAGAGGTGCCCACGCAGTCAGAACCAGTATCACCGCCGCCGATGACGACGACGTGTTTGCCGGTGGCTTTGATCTGGTTAGGCACCGTGTCACCGGCGACCATTTTGTTGTTTGGGGTTAAGAAGTCCATGGCAAAATGCACGCCATCGAGTTCACGGCCTGGCACGGGCAGGTCACGTGGTAACTCAGCGCCACCGGCCAGAATCACCGCGTCAAACTCACGCTCAAGGTCTGCCGCGCTGACGTTTTCGCCCACGTGCTGGTTGACTTTGAAAGTCACGCCTTCGGCTTCCATTTGTGCCATGCGGCGGTCAATGCCAGATTTGTCCAGTTTAAAGTCAGGGATGCCGTAGCGCAGCAAGCCGCCGATACGGTCATTTTTCTCAAGGACTGTTACGCTGTGGCCGGCACGCGCCAATTGCTGTGCCGCTGCCAAGCCTGCTGGGCCAGAGCCGACCACGGCAATCTGTTTGCCAGTTTTGTTCTGGTTGATCTGCGGCGTGACCCAGCCGTTTTCCCAGGCTTTATCAATAATCGCGTGCTCGATGGACTTAATACCGACGGCGTCGTTATTGATGTTCAGGGTACAGGCCGCTTCACAAGGCGCCGGGCAAATGCGGCCAGTAAAGTCAGGGAAGTTGTTGGTGGAGTGCAATACATCAATCGCAGTCCGCCAGTCCTGGTGATAGACCAGATCATTCCAGTCCGGAATGATGTTGTTGATTGGACAGCCGGTGGTACAGAAAGGAATGCCGCAATCCATGCAGCGCGCACCTTGCTGTTTGGCTTGGTCGTCTGTTAAATGCAGGACGAACTCTTTGTAGTTTTTAACACGTTCTTGAACCGGTAGATTTTCTTCTGCCAGACGTTCAAATTCCATGAAACCTGTGACTTTACCCATGTGAAATCATCTCTTCCCTGTTGCTTCGTGAGGACGCAACTTTAAAAAGTCCCCGCTTCACGCGGGGCATTCAATTAACAAAAACGATTAAGCCGCTTGTTTGGCAGAAGCGGCAGCCATTTCGGTCAGTGCGCGTTTGTATTCGTTAGGGAACACTTTAACGAATTTCGCACGTGACGCTGGCCAGTCCGCGAGCAACTCTTTGGCGCGTGGGCTGCCTGTCAGTGCCAGATGCTGTTCGATCAGACCTTTCAAAATCACTTCGTCAGGCTGACCCAGATGCTGCACTTTACCAACATCGGCTTCAGCGGCTTCTACTTTGTCCAGCGACACCATGCTCATATTGCAACGCTGTGCAAACTTGCCGTCAATGTCGTAGACATAAGCAATGCCGCCGCTCATGCCTGCCGCAAAGTTCTGGCCGGTTTGCCCCAGCACCAGTACCGTACCGCCAGTCATGTATTCACAGCCGTGGTTACCAACGCCTTCAACGACCGCGGTTGCGCCTGAGTTACGTACACAGAAACGTTCACCTGCCACGCCACTCAAGAAGCTCTCGCCAGTGGTTGCACCATACATCACGGTGTTGCCGACAATAATGTTCTCGTAAGACAAACCACGGAAGGTCGCTGGCGGTTTGATAATGATGCGACCACCACACAAGCCCTTACCGACGTAATCGTTACCTTCACCCGTGAGCTCAAACGTGATGCCTTTGGCCAGAAATGCGGCGAAGCTCTGGCCGGAGGTGCCGGTAAATTTGACACTGATGGTGTCATCCGGCAAGCCTGCATGACCATAACGGCTGGCGACTTCGTGTGACAACATGGTGCCCACGGTACGGTTGGTGTTAACGATAGGCAGGTTGATACTGACTTTTTCGCCTTTTTCCAATGCTGGTTTGGCTAGCTCAATCAATTGATTGTCCAGCGCTTTGACCAGGCCGTGGTCTTGTACATCATTGTTTTTGCGTGACACGCTGGCTGGCATTTCTGGCAGGTGGAATACTTTGCTGAAGTCCAGGCCATTGATTTTCCAGTGCTCGATACCGGCTTTCATGTCCAGCAAGTCTGCTCGACCAATCAGGTCGTCAAACTTGGCAATCCCGATGCTGGCCATCAACTCACGCACTTCTTCAGCCACAAAGAAGAAGTAGTTAACGACATGCTCTGGCTGGCCAGTAAATTTCTTGCGCAACTCGGGATCTTGTGTCGCCACGCCAACCGGACAGGTATTCAAGTGACACTTACGCATCATGATACAGCCTTCAACCACCAATGGTGCGGTGGCAAAGCCGAACTCATCAGCACCCAGCAGGGCGCCAATCAATACGTCACGGCCAGTTTTCATCTGACCATCGACTTGTAATACCACGCGGCCGCGCAGCTGGTTCAATACCAGGGTCTGTTGGGTTTCAGCCAGGCCGAGTTCCCATGGCGTACCGGCATGCTTAATCGATGAAATCGGTGAAGCGCCTGTGCCGCCGTCATGGCCAGCCACCACAATGTGGTCGGACTTGGCTTTTGCCACGCCGGCAGCCACCGTACCAATCCCGGTTTCTGACACCAGCTTCACTGAAATAGACGCTTTTGGATTGGCATTTTTCAGGTCGTGAATCAACTGCGCCAAATCTTCAATCGAATAAATATCGTGATGAGGTGGAGGTGAGATCAAGCCCACGCCAGGCACGGAGAAACGCAGTTTCGCGATGTATGGGGAGACTTTATGGCCTGGTAATTGGCCACCTTCACCTGGTTTAGCGCCTTGTGCCATCTTGATCTGAATCTGGTCAGCGCTGCTCAGGTACTCAGCCGTCACTCCAAAGCGGCCAGAAGCCACTTGCTTGATGCGTGAGCGCATAGAGTCGCCAGCCTTCAAGGCTACGTCGGCTTCAATCAGGTCGGAGCCCAGTACTTTGGCAATGCTCGAATCCACTTGTACTGGAATAAAGCGTTTAACGTCTTCACCACCTTCACCAGTGTTGGACTTACCGCCAATACGGTTCATCGCAATGGCTAAAGTCGCGTGCGCTTCGGTAGAGATGGAGCCCAGTGACATGGCGCCAGTCGCAAAGCGCTTGACGATGTCTTTGGCAGACTCCACTTGATCCAGCGGAATCGCTTTGCCTGCCGGTTTGATTTCGAACAGGCCGCGCAAGGTCATGTGACGGCGGGTCTGGTCGTTAATCAGTGCAGCATATTCTTTATAAGTGTCATACTGGCCAGTACGGGTCGCATTTTGCAGCTTGCTGATAGACTGTGGCGTCCACAAGTGCTCTTCACCACGCACACGGAAGGCATAATCACCACCTGCTTCCAGCGCGTTAGACAACACGGGATCGCTACCAAATGCCTGGCTATGCAAACGCACGGTTTCTTCAGCCACTTGTTCCAGGCCGATACCTTCAATCTGGCTCACGGTGCCAGTGAAGTAATCATTCACAAACTGGCTGTTGAGGCCAATCGCTTCGAAAATCTGTGCGCCGCAGTAAGACTGGTAAGTCGAGATACCCATTTTGGACATGACTTTGTACAAGCCTTTACCAATCGCTTTGACGAAGTTTTTGCCCGCTTTTTCAACATCGCTGGTCATGGTCTTCATGGTTTCATACACCAACCATGGGCACACTGCTTCGGCGCCGTAACCCGCCAACAGCGCAAAGTGGTGTACTTCACGGGCTGAGCCGGTGTCAATCACCAGGCCAGTGCTGGTGCGCAAGCCTGATTTGACCAGGAACTCGTGGGTGGCAGAACAGGCCAGCAATGCTGGAATCGCGATGCGGCTGGCAGACACGCTGCGGTCAGACAGAATCAAGACGTTGTAACCGTCATGCACGGCTTTCTCGGCCTGGTCATGCAATATATCCAGTGCCTGTTTCATGCCTGCTTTACCTTGGGCGGCATCGTAAGTGAGATCGAGTACGATGGACTTGAACTGGCCTTTGGTCAGTGACTCAATCTGTTTAAGTTTTTCCAGGCCATCCAGGCTCAATACTGGTTGGCTGCTTTCCAGGCGCAATGGCGGGTTGGTTTCATCAACCGCCAGCAGGTTAGGCTTAGGGCCAATAAACGTCACCAAGGACATAACCAACTCTTCACGAATCGGGTCGATTGGCGGGTTAGTAACCTGTGCGAACAACTGTTTAAAGTAGTTGTACAAGGTTTTGGCTTTGTTGGACAACACTGGCAGGGCCGCGTCGTTACCCATGGAGCCAGAGCCTTCTTCGCCGTTATCCAGCATCGGTTGCAGCACAAACTTCAGGTCTTCTTGTGAATAACCAAATGCTTGTTGTGTGTCCAGCAAGTCCGCATTCAGGCTCACTTGACCGTTGCCAACATTGGGTAACTCGGTCAGGTGGAAGCGGGTTTGTGCTATCCATTGACGGTAAGGCTTGGCTTGTGCCAACTCTGTTTTGACTTCTTCGTCATCAATGATGCGGCCTTGCTCCATGTCGATCAGCAGCATTTTGCCTGGCTGCAAGCGCCATTTTTTAACGATTTTTTCTTGTGGGAAGGTGATCACGCCCATTTCAGACGCCATCATCACGATGTCGTCTTCTGTGACCAGGTAGCGCGCCGGGCGCAAACCGTTACGGTCCAGGGTGGCACCAATCATTTTGCCGTCGGTGAACGCAACCGCAGCCGGGCCATCCCATGGCTCCATCAATGCAGCGTGGTATTCGTAGAAGGCGCGGCGGTCTTCATCCATCAATGGATTACCAGCCCAGGCTTCCGGGATCAGCATCATCATGGCATGCGGCAGGCTGTAACCGCCAGCCACCAGCAGTTCCAGGCAGTTGTCGAAACAGGCGGAGTCAGACTGGCCTTCGGCGATTAATGGCCACAGCTTTTCCAAGTCTTCGCCGAGTACGGCGGATTTCATGGTTTCGTGACGGGCGGCCATCCAGTTGACGTTGCCTTGCACGGTGTTGATTTCACCGTTGTGCGCAATCATGCGGAATGGGTGAGCCAGATCCCAGGCAGGGAATGTGTTGGTCGAAAAACGCTGGTGTACCAGTGCCAATGCAGAGATGACGCGCGCGTCTTTCAAATCTTTATAGTAAACCCCCACCTCATTCGCCAGCAGCATGCCTTTATAGACAATCGTGCGGGAAGAGAATGAAGGCATGTAAAACTGCGCTTTGTCTTGCAGGTTGAGTGCGCGAATCGCGTGCTCAATCCGTTTGCGAATCACAAAGCATTTGCGTTCAAAGGCGGTGCTGTCAGCGGTTGTGCTGGCAATAAACACCTGGCGCATCACCGGCTCAACGGCGCGTGCAGCATCCGCGATGTTGCTGTTGTCGACAGGTACATCGCGCCAGCCTAGCAAGGTCTGGTTTTCTTCAGCGATGATTTGCGCAAAAATGGCTTCGCATTTGGCGCGGTTGTCTGCATTTTGTGGCAGGAACGCCTGGCCCACGGCGTACTCACCTGCGGCAGGCAAGGTCATGCCCAGCTTGGCCGCTTCTTCGCGCATGAAGGTATCAGGCATTTGCATCAGCAAGCCCGCACCGTCACCCAGTTTCGGGTCGTAACCGGTCGCACCGCGGTGCGTTAGGTTGTCCAGCAGTTGCAGGCCCTTGGCGACGATATCGTGGCTCTTTTGGCCTTTAATATGGGCCACAAAGCCCACGCCACAGCTATCCTTTTCGTGGCGTCTGTCGTATAAACCCTGGGATTGAGGAGCTAAACCAAACTGGTCGTCCAGAGCGGTTGCGGGATCTTGAGAAACACTCATCACGTTGTTGTCAGACTGCATGTCCATTGCCAGATTCTTCACTTACAAAACATTTGGAGGAACCTTCAATGATACCGTTAAAGTTTAGCAATTTCAATTGTTTAGCCTGCGTTAAATAACGGATAAATCCATTTTTTTATTTCAATTGAGAATGGTTTTTATTTATCATTAAAAATGGCCGCAAACAACGTTAAAAATGACGATTGCGCAAGTGAGGTTGCATGAGGAGCTTGTGAGGATTGCGGTGTTTTTATTTGAAAAAACAGGTTTTTACACTATAAAGTTGCGTCTGGAACGCAGTTTGGCTTCAGTAAGCTAGAAAGGCGTAATTCGCGGTGTTTGAAAAAAAACCTGCACGCATGCGCGCGCAGGATGTATCAAGGTTGATTTAGAGGCTCGCAAAAGCGGTCGCTGCTGCTTGCACGGTTTGGGCAATATCTGCGTCGCTATGTGCGGCTGAAACAAAGCCTGCTTCAAACGCGGATGGACCCAGATAGATGCCGCTGTCCAGCATGCTGTGAAAGAATTTGTTAAAGGCGTTTTTGTCTGCCTGCATCATTTCAGCATAGCTGCCTGGGAGGCTGGCGCTGAAATAAAGGCCGAACATGCCGCCTACGTTTTGTGCGCTAAAGGACACGCCTGCGGCTTTGGCTGCTTGCGTCAGGCCGTCTGTCAGCTTGGCGGTTTGTGCGGTGAGTTTTTCATAAAAGCCCGGTGCTTGTACCAGCTTTAAGGTGGTCAGGCCTGCCGTCACGGCGACCGGGTTACCCGACAACGTGCCTGCTTGATAGACCGGGCCCAATGGTGCCAACACGCTCATGATGTCTTTACGGCCACCAAAGGCACCCACTGGCAAGCCGCCGCCGATGACTTTACCAAGCGTAGTCATATCCGGCTTGATGCCGTAGAGCGCTTGTGCACCGCCAAGTGCCACGCGGAAGCCGGTCATCACTTCATCAAAAATCAACACGGTGCCATGCTGTGTGCACAGTTCGCGCAGGGTTTGTAAAAATTCCTGTTGCGGCACAATCAGGTTCATATTGCCGACCACAGGCTCCAGAATCACGCAGGAGATTTCATCCCCAATGCTGGCAAAGGTGTCTTTCAGCATTTGTGGGTTGTTGTAGTCCAGCGTCAAGGTGTGGGCAGCCACCTCTGGCGGCACCCCGGCAGAGCTTGGCTCGCCAAAGGTCAGCAGCCCGGAGCCTGCCTTCACTAATAAAGCATCGGCATGGCCGTGGTAGCAGCCTTCAAACTTGATGATTTTGCTGCGCTTGGTGAATCCGCGCGCTACCCGGATCGCACTCATGGTGGCTTCGGTGCCACTGCTGACCAGGCGTACTTGCTCCATGCTGGGCACCAGCGTGTTAATCAGTTCAGCCATTTCCAGCTCGAGGCCGGTCGGCGCGCCAAAGCTCAGGCTGTTGGCAGCCGCTTGCTGTACGGCAGCAATCACCTCGGGATGCGCATGCCCCAGAATCATTGGCCCCCAAGAGTTGATGTAATCGATATATTCTTTGCCATCGACATCCCACAGCTTGGAGCCAAGCCCTTTTTTAAAGAAGATAGGCGTGCCACCCACGCTGCGAAACGCGCGCACAGGAGAGTTGACGCCGCCTGGAATCAGTTGCTGGGATTTTTCAAATAATTGCTGGTTGCGAGAGGTCATGGATAGGCAATCTGGTAAACATCAAAAAAACGTATTCTATCAGAGCGCGCGGGCTTGATCATGCTACGGCTGCGGAGACAGGCGCTGTTGAATCTCCGGCCAGGCCTGACTATCGAGTTGCCGGAGATGTTGCTCGGCGTTGCTTAATAGCGTGGGCTGTTGCGTTTGTTGCGCCAGGATGGCGAGTCCGCTCCAGGCGTCAATATGGGCTGGTTGCAAGCTGACTGCGCGTTCGTAGGCTTGCTGCGCCGGAGCAGCTTGCCCTTGGCCATGTAGCGCACTGCCTAAGTAAAAATTGGCTTCTGCCGATTGTGGCTCTTGCCTAAGCCATGCGTGCGCAATGCTTTCTAGCGCCTGCCAGTCGCCGGTTTGATAAGGTTGTACCACTTGCATCCAGTATGGGCGGGCCTCTACAGGCGCATCCCAAAAAGCGGTGGCATCCGGCACGGTGCTGGTTGCAGGCGGCTGTTGCATCAGGGATTGAATCCACTCGACGGGCACGCTGTAAAAGTAAGCCTGTTTGCCGGGACTTTTAAAGGTGCTCAGTGAGACCAGTTCACCGGCCTGGTTGAATGTCGGGCTGCCACTGGAGCCCATGATAAAGGCGGCATCCGTGCGCACAATCAGGCTGCCATCGTAAGGATATAAGGCGCGCACTTTGCCGGCGATGGTCTGTGGTTTGGGTGGGCCGCCCGGAAAGCCAATCGAAAATACCTCGTCGCCATAATGCAGTGAAGCGGCTGAGGCGAGTTTGACTGCGGGTAGTTCAAGGTATTTGAATTTGAGTAGGCAGATATCATGTCGCCAATCGGCAATCATCTCAACCGGGCTCATGCTGTCGCCAAACTTGGAGATGCTGATGCCGTTGCTGTTGGCGACCACATGGCAGTTGGTGGCGACGGTGTCTTTATCAACCACGACTCCGCTGCCGACCCCGTGGCCGCCGTTGTTGGTCAAGGCGTGCACCTTAACTACCGAGGCTTTAAGGTGGTAAACCAGGTCAAGATCGGGCTGTGCAAGTGCCGACTGTGTCAGCAGGCCGTAAGCTATCAATGTAAAGATGTAAGGCAATAAGCGCATATGAACTCCAATGACAGGTTGCAAGGGCGATTCCAATCCAGATTGGACCCAAAAATGCAAAAAAAATGCATTCCTGCCCACAAAGCCGTGAAAAGGCATGCAAACAGCGCTAGAATAGCCGATATTTTTGATTGTCTTAAGGATTTACCATGCTGATTACAAGCGAAATCGTCGATTTGAACACTCCGACCGGGGTGATGCGTACTTATGTTCATCGTCCAAAACACGATGGCAAGGTGCCAGCGGTTTTGTTTTACTCTGAAATTTTTCAGCAAACTGGCCCGATTGAGCGTGCGGCACGCTTTTTAGCCGGTCATGGTTATGCCGTGTTGGTGCCAGAAGTATTTCATGAGTTAAATCCGATTGGCACCGTATTAGGTTACGACGACGCTGGCCGCGACAAAGGTAATGCTGACAAGATGGCCAAAGACGTGCAAGTCTATGACACCGACAACCGTGCCATGATCGATTACCTGAACACACAAGCATGGTATGACGGTAATCTGGGGGCTGCGGGCTTCTGTATCGGCGGCCATCTGGCTTTCCGCGCAGCGTTACAGCCAGAAGTGAAAGCCACTGCCTGCTTCTATGCGACCGATTTGCATACCAATATTATTCCAAACAAACCAGGCCAGCACAGCATGGAGCGCGTCAATGAGATCAAGGGCGAGTTGCTCATGATCTGGGGTAAGCAAGACCCGCATATCCCGGGCGACAAGCGCGCCGAGCTGTATAACCGCTTTGCCGCTTTGCCTGGGTTGCATTACACCTGGCACGAATTTAATGGGCAACATGCCTTCATGCGCGATGAAGGGGAACGTTACGATGCGCAACTGGTCAATTTGGGGTATCAGTTGACCTTGCAAATGTTCGGAAACGTACTCAAGTAAGTGATTGCTAACAAACTTGAGTGAAAGAAAACTACGGTGCTGAATATAGTATGCCAGTTGCGAATTTCAACACAACGCGCATGCAATATCCAATACATACCCTAGTCCAAGCACAGGCCAAAAGCCTGTGCTTTTTTTACAACTAAATTAACCATTTATTAGAGATAACTATGACTACAAAAAATGCGGATATTGGATTGGTGGGATTGGCAGTGATGGGCCAAAACCTGGCGCTTAACATTGCGGATCACGGCTATACCATTGCGGTCTATAACCGTGACCCAAAAAAAATGCTGAACTTCATCGAGGAATGCAAAAAGAATGAGCCTTCGCACGAGCGCGTGGTGGGCCATGCCGACTTGGCTTCTTTTGTATTGAGCATCAAACGTCCACGTAAAATTGTGCTGCTGGTGAAAGCCGGGAGTGCGACTGACGTGACGATTAACGCGTTGCTGCCATTTTTGGAGCAGGGCGACATTATCATTGATGGCGGTAATGCTTTGTGGACGGACACCATCCGTCGTGAAAAAGAGCTGGCTGCCAAAGGTATCGAGTTTATTGGCTCTGGCGTATCTGGTGGTGAAACCGGTGCGCGTTTTGGCCCTTCATTGATGCCATCTGGCACACGCAAGGCCTGGTCTAGCCTGGAGCCAATCTGGCGTGATATCGCCGCCAAAGTGGACCCAGTGACTGGCGCACCTTTAGAAGGTGGCACACCAGGCAAACCGGTGCAAGGTGGTTTCTCCTGTGCTGAGTATATCGGCCCAGACGGTGCTGGCCATTATGTGAAAATGGTGCACAACGGCATTGAATATATTGATATGCAGCTGATCTGCGAAGCTTACTGGTTAATGAAAAACTTGCTGGGCATGCCAGCCGATGAAATTGGTAAAGTATTTGCCGAGTGGAACAAAGGCGAGTTGTCCAGCTTCCTGATCGAAATCACCGCCGATATCCTGCAACAAAAAGACCCTGCCGGTAAAGGCTTCCTGGTTGACCAAATTCTGGATACCGCCGGTCAGAAAGGCACTGGTCAATGGACTGCTGCCAACGCATTGGAACTTGGCGCACCTGCGAACGCGATTGCGGCGGCGGTGTATGCCCGCGCGTTGTCCAGCCTGAAAGAAGAGCGCGTAGAAGCGAGCAAAATTCTTAAAGGCCCGGCGATTGTGCAAGAGAAAGACAAAGCTGCCATTATTGAAGCAATCAAGAATGCCTTGTATTGCTCCAAAATCTGCGCTTACGCACAAGGCTTCCAGCTGATCGACAAAGCACAAGTGGCTTACAACTGGAAACTCAACTTCGGTGAAATCGCCCAGATCTGGCGTGGTGGTTGCATCATCCGCGCGCGTTTCCTGCAAAAAATCACCGATGCTTATGCCTTGAACTCACGTCTGAAAAACCTGATGCTGGATCCATACTTCACCAATGCGATGAACGAAGGCCAGGCTGGCTGGCGTAAGGTGATTGCACTGGCGGTAACCAATGGTATTCCGGCGCAAGGCTTTGCCGCTGCGCTGGCGTATTACGATGGTTACAGAAGCGCAGATTTGCCAGCAAACCTGTTGCAAGGTCAGCGCGACTACTTCGGCGCGCATACTTATGAGCGTAAAGACCAACCACGTGGCCAGTTCTTTCACTTGGATTGGCCAGAAGCCGGTCGTCCGCAACTGGCGATTGAGTAAGGGCTATGCAGGGCACCCGCAATGGTGTCCGTGCGATGTATAAATAAAAAAGATGGCGCTAGTCGCCATCTTTTTTTTGTGAAATGATCAGAAAGCCGTATTTTAGGGGAGGCAACGCTAGCTACAGGCTGAATTCAAATCAGTGTATTGAGGCTCAATGCATGCATCTGCATTGAGTAAAAAAACGTGACCCGCTACCGGGTCTTGCGCCAGCGAGTAATGCGTGATTAAACGCAGTCGCAGCTGGATTCCAGAAAACGATGTAACTCGTTAATGGCTTTGGTGTGTTGCTGTGCTTCAATGGCGGCTTTTGCATCTGCCAGGTTTGCGGCAGAAGGATTCAAGCTAGGCGCATAAATTTCGTCCACTAAAAAAAGTTTGGACGGTGTGGCTTGGTGTGACTGTGCGATTTGCATTTCAATATTCCTTTTGGGATTTCCAATATTCGGGGCACAAAACGGCGAATTGTGTTCGTCGTGCATGTGGCGCCAAAATTAACAAAAAGTTCCTTGTACAGCAATGTGATCTCTGCCGTGATGACCAAACTTGTCAATTTCTTACGACATATTTGTATTGCTACAACATACAAGCAAACATGGTGCCATGTTTAATCACCTTAACGCATGCCTATCCTGTTAGGATGACAGGGCTTGAATGGCGCATGAAAAAAGACTGCGCATGAAAAACTGAAAGCCAAATGCGCTGATTTTTCGTAAAATATCGGCTTGATTAATCAAAAATGAAGAGCAGCATGCAAATTTTTGTCAATGGTAAGGCCACGCCATTGCCCGCTGAGGCTATGAGTGTGCTGGCGCTGGTGGAGCATATGCAGCTTACCGGCAAGCGCATCGCCATTGAGCGCAATGGCGATATTGTGCCGCGTAGCCAGTTTGCCGAGGTGCAGTTGCAGGCGGATGATAAATTGGAAATTGTAGGCGCCGTTGGTGGCGGCTAGTCGTTGATCGGCTGGTATTGAAAAGAATGGAATAGAGAGTTTTGAATATGAGCGACGCTTTGGTCATTGCCGGTAAGTCTTATCAGTCCCGGTTGTTGGTGGGCACCGGTAAATATGCCGATTTCACGCAGACACGTGCTGCGATTGACGCCAGTGGCGCCGAGATTATCACTGTTGCGATTCGCCGCACCAATATCGGCCAAAATGCCAACGAGCCCTCTTTGCTGGATTATTTGCCGCCGAGCGAGTTTACCTATCTGCCGAATACGGCGGGTTGTTACAGTGCAGAAGACGCGGTGCGCACATTGCGCCTGGCGCGCGAGTTACTGGATGACCATCGACTGGTCAAGCTGGAGGTGTTGGGCGACCCTAACACCTTGTATCCGAATGTGATGGAAACCATTGCGGCGGCCAAAACCTTGGTGAAAGAAGGGTTTGAGGTCATGGTGTATACCTCGGATGACCCGATTATCGCCAAGCAGCTGGAAGACATTGGCTGTGTGGCCGTGATGCCGTTGGCGTCATTGATTGGCTCCGGCATGGGCATCTTAAACCCGTGGAACCTGCAGATTATCATTGAGAGCGCCAATATTCCGGTCTTGGTCGATGCGGGTGTGGGCTGTGCTTCAGATGCGGCCATCGCCATGGAGCTGGGCTGTGCCGGCGTGCTGATGAACACCGCCATTGCTGCGGCGCGTGACCCGGTGCTGATGGCCGGTGCCATGAAAAAAGCCGTTGAGGCTGGACGCGAGTCATTTTTGGCTGGGCGTATGGCGAAAAAACTGTATTCTGCCAGCCCCAGTTCACCAACCACCGGAATGATAGGTTAAACGTGACCGATAAAAGCTTATATGCGTGTGAGGTCTCGGTCGTCACCGAGTATTTGCAAGCGCAATCGTCACCAGAGGCCGGACAGTATGTGTACGCTTACACCATTACCATCCGCAATACTGGCCAGACGCCAGTGCAACTCATCAGCCGTCATTGGGTCATTACTGATGCCATGCAGCAGGTGCGCGAGGTCAAAGGCTTGGGTGTGGTGGGTGAGCAGCCCTTGCTGGCGCCCGGTGCCGAGTATAGCTATACCAGCAGCGTGATGTTCAGCACGCCCAGTGGCGAAATGTATGGCGCCTATCAAATGGTGGCGGTGGATGGCCATTGGTTTGAGGTGGATATCCCGACCTTTTGGTTGCATCAGGCTGCCGGTTTGCACTAAGTGTATTAATTCGGCTGACTTAATCCGGCGTATGCATACGCCAAATATCGACATTGCAAAAAACAACACAGTGATAGCCACCAACCATATACTCAAATTCTGCCAGGCGATCGTGCTGGCCTCCATGTGCTTGCTGGCGGGTTGCCAAAGCGTGCCGCCCGCTACCAAGCCACCAGTCACCAAGCCAACCACACCAGCTAAGCCGCCTGTGGCGCCTACATCTGAAAAGCCAGCGGCGAGCAATGTGCCAACGCAGTCATATGCCTTGTTAAAGCCTGCCAGTTGGGCAGAATTGCCTGGGCTGGCAAAAGAGGACTGGGTTGCGAGCTGGCGCGCGTGGTTGCAGGGCTGCCAGGGGCTGAAAAACAAGCCTGACTGGCAAGCTGTTTGTGCTGCAGCTTTGCTGGTGAAGGTCGATGACGTTGTGGCCATTCAGGCCTACTGGCAACAATCCTTTAATGTGTACCAAACGCAACAGCCAGAAGGGGCGCCGCAAGGCTTGATCACGGGCTACTATCAGCCGGTATTAAAAGGGGCGCGCGCCGCCAGCGCCCGCTACCCAGTGCCACTCTATAAAACGCCCACCGACCTGATTACGGTGAATTTGTCCGCGCTATTTCCTGAGCTTAAATATAAGCGCGTGCGTGGCCGTGTGCAAGGGCAGTCATTAATCCCTTATTACAGTCGTGCCGAGATTGAGCAAATGCAATCGCCCCTGGCTGGAAATGAGTTGTTGTGGGTTGATGATGCGGTAGAGGCGTTCTTTTTGCAGGTGCAAGGCTCAGGCATTGTCGAGCTGGAGAATGGTGAGCGAGTCCCTGTGGGCTATGCGGACCAAAATGGGCATCCTTATCAGTCAATAGGCAAGCTATTGGTCGAGCGCGGCGAGATGGTGGCGAGTGAAGCCTCTATGCAGGGCATCAAGAACTGGGGTCTGCAGCACCCTGATCAACTGCGCGCCTTGCTGGATGCAAACCCTAGCTATGTGTTTTTTAAACTGTTGCCTGCAGGCTTGTCAGGGCCACTTGGTGCGTTAGGTGTGCCATTAACCGCAGCCCGCAGCATTGCGGTGGATCCGTTTTACATACCACTGGGTGCGCCAGTATACCTGGCGACGACGTATCCAAATTCAGAGACACCCTTGCAGCAATTGATGCAGGCGCAAGATACTGGCGGCGCGATTAAAGGCGGCGTGCGGGCCGATGTCTATTGGGGCGAGGGCGACTCTGCCGGTAAGTTGGCAGGCGCGATGCGCCAGCAAGGGCAGTTGTGGGTGTGGTTGCCTAAAACATTCCCGTTGCCGCACTAGCTGTCATGCATCGCGTTGAGGACAGGCAAGACTCTGGCTGGCAAGCTCGCATTGTCGGTCACACGCCTTTGCGTCCGTGGTTGCAGGAGCGCGGGTCATTAACGGCGCGTTTAAAAAAACAATATCCCGATTTTGCTGTACAGGTATTGTCGCAAGGCTGGCGCAAGCCGAATATCGACGAACGGGGATTGCTACAGTTGCCCGCTGCCACCCATGCCTGGGTGCGTGAAGTGATGCTGATGGGCGAGGGGCAGCCGCAGGTGTTTGCGCACAGTGTCATTGCCCGTCAGGATCTCCGAGGGGCATGGTGTCAGTTGCGCACCATCGGCCGCGTGCCGTTGGGCGCGGCACTGTTTGCCAACGCGAGTGTGCGGCGCGGTCGTTTGCACTACCGCAAGTTGTCATCCGGGCACCCGCTGCACCAGGCTTTTTGCCGTCATGTTCCTCTGCCGTCGCGGCAAGTCTTGTGGGCCAGGCGCTCATTATTTTGTCTGCGCCATTATCGCTTGCTGGTCACAGAGGTGTTTTTGCCGTCTTGCGCCCGGCCATCTGTTCGTTAATCCTTATCAGGAATCCTTTTTTATGCGATCACTCGCTCCATGGCATGCCTATTACCGGCTGACGCGGCTGGATAAACCGATTGGTATCTGGTTGTTGTTATGGCCGACCTTGTGGGGGCTGCTGATTGCCGGACACGGCCAGCCGCGGCCATGGGTGGTGCTAGTGTTTGTGTTAGGGACTATTTTGATGCGCTCAGCAGGCTGCGCCCTCAATGATATCGCTGACCGCCATTGGGATGGCGCCGTCGCGCGCACCAACCAGCGGCCGCTGGCGACAGGCGAAATCTCTGTCAAAGAAGCCTACCTGGTTGCCGCCGGATTGTCGTTGCTGGCGTTTGCGCTGGTGTGTACGCTGGGATGGCAGGTGGTGTTGTGGTCTGTGCCCGCGCTGTTTCTGGCGGTCAGTTATCCTTACACCAAGCGCTTTTTTGCGATTCCACAAGCGTATCTGGGTATTGCGTTTGGCTTTGGCATCCCGATGACTTTTGTCGCTTTGCAAGGGCAGGTGCCTGCGGTTGCCTGGTGGCTATTGCTGGCGAATGTCTGCTGGTCGGTGGCCTACGACACGGCTTATGCCATGGTCGACCGCGAAGATGACCTCAAAATAGGCATCCGCTCTTCGGCTATCACCTTCGGTCGTTTTGATGTGCTGGCGATTATGGCGTGCTTTGCTGCCATGCTGCTGATATTGGCCTACGTGGCGCATCTGCTGGCGCTAGGCTGGCCATTCTGGCTGGGCTGGGCTGTCGCGGCGGCGCAGCTATGGCGGCAATATACGCTGATTCGTCAGCGGCAGGCCCGTGATTGTTTCAAGGCTTTTTTAGAGAATTTCTGGATTGGTGCGGCATTGACTGCCGGGCTGGCGGCAAGTGATTGCCTAGGCGGACTTGCGTAATGTGGCAGGTTCGTCCAGCTCAAAGCTGAAGTCTGTCCAATACTGAAACGGCGTGTGTTCTACCGGCGCCAGAATATAAAGGTCTTCTGACAGTTGCTGCAGTTCGCGCAAGTTGCCACTCATTGGCTCTTCATGGTCAGCTGTTTTTGGCGCAGGTGGCACTGCAGGCAAGTTTTGCGTCTGGCAGGCAATTTCTTTAAGCAGCATCAAATCTTCAAACACGCTGCGCTCAAACCCCATGCGTGGCACCAGTCGTGTGTTATACACCAGGTCATCAATCAAGGCGATCACCTGCGGTGTGCCCCAGGCTTGCTGTAAGGCTTTCATCACGCGCGGGAACGATTCAATGCCTTGTTGTTTCAAGTCCGGCGCATGTTCTACGTTGAGGTTGAAGTGCTTGCGACACTCGCCGGCCACAATGTCAAACTCTTGCTTTTTGCCTTCTTTTGATAGCAGATCCAGCAAATACAGCCACATCCAAGGTGACGATTTCGGGTGTTTGGTCAGGTGTTGCTGTAAATGATCAATGGCCTGGTTGACGCGGCCATGCGTAAACAGCCGTGAAGCGTCTTGCATCACGGCCTGTGTGCTTTGCTGAGAGCTCACCTTTTGCGGCACGCTGTGTGGCATCACTGTATCGTCGTTGGCATGCATAGGCACCGACTTTAAGCGGCTGCTTGGTTTGCTGGCTGCAGGTGGCTGTGTTGGCGTATTCATGCTATGTGTGCCACCCTGGCTCGCCGGAAAACCTGTGGCTGAAAAAGCGTTGCTGCTCAGTGGCCGTGTCGCTGGGCCTGATGCGCCATCGCTGGGTGTGGCTGATGTTTCAGTGTGCTTAGCGGTGCGGCGTGGCTTCATGACTTTTGGCACTGCAGCATGACGACGCAACCAATCGGCAAAGAAGAAGCCACTGGCAATCAGTGCGAGTCCGAGCGCGATGACCAGCGTGCGCAATAAGTGGTTTTCGTTTTGTAGTTGCGTCAGCTGTGTTTTCAGGGTGCTTAATATCGTGGCTTGCGCCAGATTGCTGGCATACAGCACATCCGATTTTGTTTGTAATTGCTTGAAGTTTTGTTGCAGATCGTTGATCTGTGCTTGCAGCGCTGTATAGGCTTCTACAGGGATCGCGGGCGGTGCTGGGGGGGGTGCAACTATTTCTGCTTGAACAGCAGCAACTGGCGCAGGGATTGCGCTGCTGACTGGGGGTGTGACAGCAATAGTCACTGTATTGTCAGGCCGAATCGTCATGGTTTGCCGCGTGTGCTGGCAGCGATCGGTTAAGGTCAGCGTCAATGGGCTGACAATGGCAGCGTCAGACCACAGCATTAAGACACCTTGCTGACTCGACAGCGTCGTGTACTCGAGGTGCACAGGCGGGGTGTCTGGTGAGGCTTGTGGAGAGGATTGGCTCAGGCTGAAGCAACTAATGTCCGTGTCTGGCTGTACCTGCTGCAGCGGCAGTTGCGCCATGAGTGGCTGGCCTGGTGCCGATTCAATGCTCAGTGCACTGAATTCGGCGGCTTTTAACACTGAGATAAACGTAAACAGCAGCAATGCGCATAGCCATCGCCAGCCGGTGGCGGCGTGAAAGCGTTGCTGTTTAACCTGATATACGCCTGTGAGCATCAAAAGAGTTATTGTTAGTCGCGTTGCTGGTGTTTGGTTAAGCCCTGTTGTCTAGTTAAGCCTAACGGGTCAAAAGTAAACAGGTGCCAAAAGTCTAAACTTGAGCTAATATAGCATCCGATTGCAATTATCCTTGAAAAAACAAGGGTCATTTGCGATAAAAGCACGTTTTATGCGGCGTAATTTGCAAAAATGATGGCAAAAAAGCCACAAAACTGCATGCCCGCGCCAGTGGCGTTCTCCATACAGCTGGTTACGATTATTTTAGAATAATTCGTTGACAAGCTTTCTTATGCTGGCATATAATCCGCCCTCTTAATTTATACGCTATAACTCGGTAGTTATAAAATGAAAACTTTTTCAGCAAAATCGCATGAAGTACAACGTGACTGGTTCGTGATTGACGCCACAGACTTGGTATTGGGTCGTTTGGCCAGCGCAATCGCTCATCGCCTGCGTGGTAAGCACAAAGCTATTTACACACCACACGTAGACACCGGTGATTACATCGTTGTGATCAATGCAGACAAGATTAAAGTAACTGGTAACAAAGCGGGTGACAAGCTGTATCACCGCCACTCCGGTTACCCAGGCGGTATCACAACGACTTCATTCTCAAAAATGCAAGACCGTTTCCCAGGTCGTGCGTTGGAGAAAGCTGTGAAAGGCATGTTGCCAAAAGGTCCTTTGGGCTATGCCATGATCAAAAAAATGAAAGTGTATGCGGGCGACAAGCACGAGCACATTGCGCAGCAACCGCAACCATTAACCATCTAATTTAAGACGATTAGGATAAAACATGATCGGTAAATACAACTACGGCACAGGCCGCCGCAAAAGTTCAGTGGCACGTGTGTTTTTGAAGTCCGGCAGTGGCAACATCGTGGTCAACGATAAGCCAGTTGACGTTTACTTCTCACGCGAAACTTCTCGCATGATTTTGCGTCAACCGCTGGAATTAACTAACAACACAGCGAGCTTTGATATTCTGGTGAATGTGCATGGTGGTGGTGAATCCGGTCAAGCGGGTGCAGTACGTCATGGCATTACCCGTGCGTTGATTGACTACGATGCAGCTTTGAAGAGCGCATTGTCTCACGCTGGTTTCGTAACACGTGATGCACGTGAAGTTGAACGTAAGAAAGTCGGCCTGCGTAAAGCGCGTCGTCGGAAACAGTTCTCCAAACGTTAATTTCCAACGTTTGTTACAAACCTGTTGTGCAAAAAGGTCGCATTGGCGGCCTTTTTCATTTATATTGTTTAACCTTTTATGCATGAGCCGTTGTTGAACGCGCATCTGGTTTAAATATATGGAAAAAATCAAAGTTGGCATTGTCGGTGGAACGGGTTATACCGGAGTAGAGTTGCTGCGTTTGCTGGCAAGACATCCTGATGTGCAATTACAAGTGATTACCTCCAGGGGTGAGGCTGGGTTGCCTGTCGCCGATATGTTTCCCAGCTTGCGTGGTGTGGTTGATCTCAAGTTCAGCGATCCGGCCACGGTCGATCTGACCCAATGTAATGTGGTCTTTTTTGCCACACCGCATGGTGTTGCCATGGCGCAAACGCCTGCGCTGGTGGCAGCTGGCGTGAAGGTCATCGACCTGGCGGCGGATTTCCGCCTGCAAGATGCAGCTGAATTCGAAAAATGGTACAAGTTGCCGCATAGCTGTACGGACGTATTGAAAGATGCCGTCTATGGTTTGCCGGAGTTGTATGCTGCGGATGTACAGCAGGCAGATGTGATCGGTAATCCTGGTTGCTATCCGACGACGGTATTGCTTGGCCTGGCACCGCTACTGGAAAACGGCTGGATTGATTTCTCCGTGCCTATTATAGCGGATGCCAAATCCGGGGTCTCCGGTGCCGGTAGAAAAGCCGAGGTGGGCACTTTATTCTCAGAGTCCAGTGATAACCTTAAAGCCTACGGCGTGGCCGGGCACAGGCACCACCCTGAAATTCTGGCGCAGTTAAAGAAACTGTCGGGTAACGATGCGGTCAACCTCATATTCGTCCCGCATTTGATCCCTATGATTCGTGGCATGCTGACCACCTTGCATGTAAAGCTCAACGCCCAAGGCAAACAGCAAGTGTTGCAACAAGTGTATGAGCAACGCTATCAGGGGGCCACGTTTGTGGACGTGATGCCTGCTGGGTCGCTGCCCGAAACCCGCTCGGTGCGTGGTGCCAACGTTTTGCGGATGGCGCTATACCCACAAGCAGGCGATTATGTCACAATCATTGTTGTACAGGACAATCTGGTCAAAGGTGCTTCTGGTCAGGCCGTGCAGAATATGAACCTGATGTTTAATCTGGCGCCAGATGCCGGATTGCAAGTGTTGCCGTTGTTGCCCTAATGATCAGGCCCATCCGCAGACGACTGAGAAACCATTTTGGCCTCACCGCCAAACAAGTGGCTGTGCGTTCGCATAGACCCTGGTATTTTCAGGGCATGCTGGCGGTAGCTTATGTGGTGGTTGGGTTTGGCCTGGCTTACTGGGTGGTGCATGATGATGATGGTGAACATATCCGCCAGCGCTTGCGGCAAGTCACCACCGAAAACATTGAATTACAGAAAAAACTGATTGCCTCGCAGCGCGAGCTACAGGTTGAATTAGCCACCAGTAATAATCTGGCTAAAACACTGACTGCGCAGCAGGACGAAAACATCAAGCTGAAAGAAGAATTGGTGTTTTACAAGAATATGACCAAGCGTTAGCTGCATGCATGATATGGCTGATGAAGCATCCTCATCGCCATTTAAGTTAATTCGGAACAGGAAGTAGCATGTTTTTCAAAAAAAGCGTTCAAATCGACAGCCATATTGATACCTTGATTGGCCATGAAACTCAAATCACGGGCAATATGCAATTTGCGGGGGGCTTAAGAATAGATGGTTTGATTGCCGGTAATGTGATTGAAAAGCGTGAGCATCCAAGCACACTGATTATTAGTGAAAATGGGGCAGTGACAGGCGCAGTAGAAGCCTCTAAAATCGTATTAAACGGCATGATACGCGGGCCAGTGCGCTCCTCAGTGTTTATTGAGCTGCAAAGTAAAGCGCGCATTGTCGGTGATTTGTACTATAAATCGCTGGAAATGCATACTGGCGCGGTGATTGAAGGAAAACTGATTTACCTAGGCGAGCAGCCTGAAGTTGCACCGCCAGAAGCGACTTGAAATTCACACTTTCGTCGCCATATTGTTATTGAGAATTTGACAGGAGTCTATGATGACCACAGAAGCCACCCTTGAAATGCCAGTGCCGTTGGTGTTTACCGACAACGCGGCCAAAAAAGTAAAAGAATTGATCGATGAAGAAGGATCACCTGACCTGAAACTACGCGTGTTTGTCAGCGGTGGCGGTTGTTCAGGCTTTCAATACGGGTTCACCTTTGAAGAAGAGGTGAATGACGATGACACGCAAGTGGATAAAGACGGCGTGATCTTGCTGATTGACCCGATGAGCTTACAATATCTGGCCGGTGCCGAGATTGATTACACCGACAGCCTGCAAGGTTCACAGTTTGTGATTCGTAACCCGAACGCCACCACCACTTGCGGTTGCGGTAGCTCGTTCTCAGTTTAACGACTGCGTACCAGACAAATAAAAAACGCTGGGTGAGCCCGGCGTTTTTTATTTTTGATGACAGCTGCTTAGCGCTGATGCAGCGGCACAAACTCTCTTCTTTCTGAGCCGACATATAGCTGGCGTGGGCGGCCGATTTTTTGCTCAGGGTCGGCATTCATTTCACACCATTGTGAAATCCAGCCAGCGGTACGTGCCAGGGCAAAAATAGCGGTAAACATAGAGTTAGGAATGCCCATCGCACGCATGACGATGCCGCTGTAGAAGTCGACATTTGGATACAGTTTACGTGAGACGAAGTACTCGTCTTCGAGCGCGATTTTTTCCAGTTCCATGGCCAGTTTGAACATGGGGTCGTCATGCAGGCCAAGCTCGTTCAGCACTTCATGGCAGGTTTTACGCATGATGGAGGCGCGTGGGTCCATGTTGCGGTAAACACGGTGACCGAAGCCCATCAGGCGGAAGCTGTCAGTTTTGTCTTTCGCGCGCTTGATGAATTCGCCAATACGGCTGACATCACCAATTTCTTCCAGCATGTTCAGTGTGGCCTCGTTGGCACCGCCATGGGATGGGCCCCAAAGCGAGGCGATACCCGCAGCGATACAGGCAAACGGGTTGGCACCACTGGAGCCCACCAGGCGCACGGTGGAGGTGGAGGCATTTTGTTCATGGTCTGCGTGCAGCAGCAAGATACGCTCAAAGGCGCGTGCCAGAATCGGATTGGGCACATATTCTTCGCACGGCGTGGCGAACATCATGTGCATAAAGTTTTCTGCGTAGCCCAGCGTGTTTTTTGGGTACATGAATGGCTCGCCGATATTGTATTTGTAGCTCCAGGCGGCAATGGTCGGCACTTTGGCCAGCAGGCGCATGGCGGCTACTTTGCGTGATTCAGGGTCGGCGACGTTATTGTTGTCTGGATAGAAGGCTGCCATGGCGCCGACGACCGCAATCATGACGGCCATCGGGTGGGCGTCACGACGAAAACCACGAAACACGTTGCTCATCTGGTCATGCAGCATGGTGTGCTGGCGGATGGTGCCGACAAACGCTTCACGCTGTTGCAGGGTTGGTAACTCGCCATTGAGCAGCAGGTGTGAGACTTCGAGGAAATCACAGTTTTCCGCCAGTTGTTCAATCGGGTAGCCACGGTAATAAAGCAGACCTTGCTCACCATCAATAAAGGTAATGCCCGAGGTGCAGGCCGCGGTGGACATAAAGCCGGGGTCAAAGGTGAAGTAACCATGTTTGCCCAGGTTGCGGATGTCGATGACATCTGTGCCCAAACTGCCTTTTAAGACGGGCAATTCTATCGTCGTGCTGTCGTTGTCAAATGTAATGGTTGCTTTGGTAGCCATAACGTACTCTGTTTAAGTCTAGGTTGTATAAATTATACGCAATCGTTTTTGAATATGGTGGCTTGTGCCGAAATGAGCCAGGAAAAGTTAAAAAATCGCTAGTTATCCTGCACCAGTTTAAATCAAAGGCTTAGTGCATTCGCACCGCTTTAGTGTCTTTTACGTTAGCGCGGGTAAATGGCACCCAGCACACGCGGACCTGCGGCCCCAGTGACGGCAGGCAGGTTGCCCGGCCGCTGATCTACGCAGCGTTGTGCCAGCCAGGCAAAAGCCACGGCTTCTACCCAGTCCACGCCGATGCCCAGGGCGTCTGTGCGTTGCACCGGCAAGCCACACAAGGTTTGCAATCTGTCGATCAAGGCCAGGTTGTGCGCACCACCGCCACACACATACACTGCTTGCGCCCCGCGGCAGTGTTGCTGTAATGCCTGGGCAATGCTCACGGCGGTGAGCTCCAGCAATGTGCGAGCGACATTTTGTGGGCTGTCAGCATGGGCTTGCGAGTGGGCGTCGAGCCAGGCTTGGTTAAACAGGTCGCGTCCGGTACTTTTGGGCGCAGGCAGCGCAAAATAGCCATCAGCCAGCATGGCGTTGAGCAAGGCTTGATTCACGCTGCCGCCAGCGGCCCACTGGCCGCCTGCATCATAGGTCTGGCCGGTGTGTTGCAGCGTCCAGGCGTCCATCAGCAGGTTGCCGGGGCCGGAATCAAATCCAATGACCTGGCCGTTAGGCGGTAAATCGCTCAGGTTGGCGATGCCACCGATATTGATCATCACGCGGTGTTGATCTGGCACGGCAAACAGTGCCTGGTGAAACGCAGGCACCAAGGGTGCACCCTGGCCGCCAGCTGCCATATCCCGGCTGCGGAAATCTCCTACCACGCTAATGCCAGTGCGCTCAGCCAGGCGGGCGTGGTTGCCCAATTGCAGGGTATAGGCCTCGCCGTTGGCGAGGTCGGGGCAGTGGCGTATGGTTTGCCCATGGCAGCCAATGGCCGTCACCGCTGCTGCAGAGATATTCGCTGTTTGTAGCAATCCCTGTACGGCAGTGGCATACAAGTCAGCCAGGCGGTTAGACACCACGGCCGCAGTATGCAGTTCGTTAACGGCGGGTGTATGCAAATCGAGTAAGACTTGCCTGATTTCTGCCGGGTAGGGCAAAAAATACTGGCCTTGTTGCACCAGCTCTTCACCCTGTTGTGCGACCACTACGGCATCCACCCCATCCAGACTGGTACCAGACATCAAGCCAATAAATAGGCGGGGTTGAGTGGGGGTAGCGGCAAAATTCATAAGGTATAAGTGTAACACTGCTGATGCCTTGCTTACAGAAATGCCCGGGATTACGTTAAAATAGCTGTTTTACTTTTATGGCGAAGTGCGCTGAAACCGTACCTCAAAAAAGACTCTTTATGACAGACGTAAACCAAGCTTCAGCCGAAGCGCTTAGTCCAGACATCGTGAATGCACTGGCGATCATCAAGCGTGGCGCTGATGAGCTGTTGATCGAACAAGAGCTGATTGCAAAGCTGAAAACCGGCAAACCGCTACGCGTGAAAGCGGGCTTTGACCCGACCGCACCAGATTTGCATCTGGGCCATACCGTGCTGATTAATAAATTGCGCCAGTTGCAGGACCTGGGCCACCAGATTTTATTTCTGATTGGCGACTTTACCGGCATGATTGGCGACCCCACAGGGAAAAGTACCACGCGCCCGCCCTTGACCGTAGAGCAGGTGAAAATCAACGCCGATACTTATGCTGAGCAAGTGTTCAAGATTCTGGACCCGGCCAAAACCCAAATTGTGTTTAACTCAACTTGGTTAACCGATCTCGGGGCGGCAGGCATGATCAAGTTAGCGGCTAGCCACACGGTGGCGCGTATGCTGGAGCGTGATGATTTCTCCAAGCGCTTTAAAGGTAATCAGCCGATTGCGATTCACGAGTTTTTATACCCTTTATTGCAAGGCTATGACTCTGTGGCGTTGCAGGCTGATTTGGAGTTAGGCGGCACAGACCAGAAGTTTAACCTGCTCATGGGGCGTGAGTTGCAAAAGCAGGCCGGGCAGTCGCCACAATGTGTGCTCATGATGCCGCTCCTTGAAGGCCTGGACGGCGTCAATAAAATGTCCAAGTCTTTGGGCAATTACATCGGGATCAGCGAAGCGCCGGAGGCAATTTTTGCTAAAATCATGTCGATTTCTGATGATTTGATGTGGCGTTATATCGACTTGCTGTCATTTGCCACGCTGGAAACCATTGCCCAGTGGAAGGCGCAAGTGGCTGCTGGCGAGAATCCGCGCAATATCAAGGTTGGGTTTGCACAGGAAATCGTTGCCCGTTTTCATGGTGAGCCTGCGGCTGAGAAAGCCCTGCAAGACTTCCAGACACGCGCTAAAGGCGGCATTCCGGATGAGGTGCCTGAGGTGGAGGTGACCATAGAAGGTGACACGATTGGCATCAGCCAGTTGCTCAAACAGGCAGGCCTGGTGGAGAGCAGCAGTGAAGCCATGCGCGCGGTCCAGCAGGGCGGCGTCAAGCTGGATAGCGTCAAGGTAGAAGATAAGAATCTGGCGCTGGCAAAAGGCGTCACGGTTGTCGCGCAGGTGGGTAAGCGCAAGTTTGCCAAAGTCAGCATTAAGTAAAAGCGTTGATAAGTAAAAAGGCCGCATTTGCGGCCTTTTTTGTTTTAAAGCGATTTGCGTAAATTGGCTGGTGGAATACTCAGTGATTCGCGGTATTTGGCAATGGTGCGTCGCGCGACCACGATGCCTTGCTGCGCCAGCGTGTCAGTGATTTGATTGTCTGATAATGGTTTTTTCGGATTTTCTTCGGCCACCATTTGTTTAATCAGGGCGCGAATTGCAGTTGCCGAGCAGGAGCCACCAGCATCGGTGGCGACTGAACTGCCAAAGAAGTATTTCAACTCAAACACACCGCGCGGCGTGAGCATATACTTATGCGTAGTCACTCGTGAAACGGTACTTTCGTGCAAATCCAGCTCTTCGGCAATCTCGCGTAATACTAATGGCCGCATGGCAATTTCGCCATGTTCAAAAAAGTTACGCTGGCGATCTACAATGGCTTGCGACACGCGCAAGATGGTAGAAAAGCGCTGCTGGATGTTTTTAATCATCCACTTGGCTTCTTGCATCTGGCTTTGCAGGTATTGGCCAGAGCTTTCGCGGTTGCGCTTGAGGATGTCGGCATACAACTGGTTGATCCGCAGCTTGGGGATCACACCATCATTGAGCGACGCCATCCAGATGCCTTTGATTTTCTTGACCACCACATCGTGCTGGATAAAGTGGTCGTGACTAAAGGTCGCAAACTCGCTGCCGGGCTTGGGATTTTGCTGGCGGATCAGTGTTTGCGCGCCTTTGAGCGTGGTTTCATCGCAACTGAGCAGTTTGCGCAGTTTGACAAAGTCTTTATTGGCCAGCAACGCCAGGTGCTCTTTGGCAATCGCCATCGCCGTGCGCAAATAAGGCGTGTCAGCAGGCAGCACTTGCAATTGCAGCACGATACATTCGCGCAGATCGCGCGCACCGACACCAATTGGATCCAGATTTTGAATCAGTTTAAGCGCGGTTTCCAGTTCCAGTAACTCGACTTCCAGTTCTGGCGGCAACAGGTCGACAATTTCCTGCAAATCCTGCTCAAGATAACCATCGTCATTAATGCCATCGAGCAAAAACTTCACCAGGTCCATGTCGCGTTTGGATAAATGCGCTAATTGAATCTGGTTGATGAGATGTTCACGCAAGCTGATGTTGCTGGCGTCCTGGCGTGAGAAGTCGCTATCTTCATCGTCGAGGTTGTTGCGGCCTGCTTCATCCCAGTTGCTGGTGCTGCCAAACTCTTCATAGTCGTCTTCAAATTCCGGCGGTGAAAACTCTTCATTCAGGTTTGGTTGTTCGCCTTCCGTGCCGCTTGTTTCGTCACGCAGTTCATCGCGCAGACTTTCTGCAGGCGGGGTGAGATCATTTTGGGTGGCGACATCGAAGGAACTTGCATCTACCGGCTCTGTGTCTGTCGAAGTAGTGGCCACAGGCGAGTTATCTTCAAACTCACCTTCTTCACCATCGGCCATTTCCAGCAGCGGATTTTCTTGCAGGATGGTTTCCAGCTCCTGACTCAGCTCCAGCGTCGACAACTGTAACAGCCTGATAGACTGCTGCAACTGCGGGGTGAGCGCCAGATTTTGCGAAATACGTAATTGCAGGTTTTGCTTCATAGCGGGTTACAGCCTAAAATTCTTGCCCAGATAGACTTCACGTACGCCTTCGTTCTGAATGATTTCGTCGGGCGTGCCAGCGGCAAACACGGCGCCTTCATTGACGATATAAGCCCGGTCACAAATATCCAGCGTTTCGCGTACGTTGTGGTCTGTAATTAAAATACCAATATTCTGGCTACTCAGGTAGCGAATGATTTTTTGAATCTCAATCACCGCAATCGGGTCAATCCCGGCAAACGGTTCATCCAGCAAAATAAATTTAGGGTCTGTGGCCAGGCAGCGTGCGATTTCTACGCGGCGACGCTCTCCGCCCGACAAGCTCACTGCCTGGCTGTGGCGAATGTGCTGGATATGCAATTGATCCAGCAATGATTCCAGTCTTGCTTCACGCTCTTCGTCCGTGTAAGGACGGGTTTCCAGGATAGACAGAATATTGTCTGTCACCGTCATTTTGCGAAAAATAGACGCTTCTTGCGGCAGGTAAGCCAGGCCCATGCGTGCACGTTCGTGCATGGGCGCGCGGCTCACGTCTGCTCCATTGAGGGTGATGCTGCCGTCATCGAGCGCAACCAGCCCGACAATCATATAAAAACTGGTGGTTTTACCTGCGCCATTGGGGCCAAGCAAGCCAATCACTTCGCCACTACGTAGCTCAAGGGTGGTGTTTTTAACGACGGTGCGGCCTTGATAGGTTTTTTTCAGGTGGCTGACACGTAAGTGATTATGATCTGTTGAAACAGTTGTCTGCATAAGGCCGGTCTTTAAGGTTGCGCTTTCGCGGGCTCGCTGTTGCTATCGCTAGGTGCGGGCTCGACTTTGATTTGCAGTGAGCGGTTCATGCGCAGCCCTTGCTGTGAGGTTGGCTTGTTATCAATCACCGGCGGCGTGGTTTTGTTCTTGGGTTGAATCGTCGCTTTGACGCGGCTACCCGCCGTGCCGTTAGGATTGGCTTTGGTGCCACCAATGACTTCGGCATATTCTGCATTGGCGTCATAGCTGATATAGTCGCCGGTGACGACATCTTCACCGCGTTTGACCCAGGCATTGGTATAGAGTTGGACTTTGTCCATGCGTGCGTTGTACTCAATGCGCTGGCCGCTGCCTTGCATCCATTCGTTTTTACCGGTGCGTTTTTGCTTGAAAGTGGTTGGGTTGCCGGTGCAGGTGCTGTGCTGAAAGCCATCCTGATCTTCACGCACAATCATTTTGTCTGCCTTGATTTGCAGCGTGCCCTGGTTGAGGATCACATTGCCAGTATAGATGCTGATTTTTTTGGCATCGTTTACTGTCACGGTGTCCGCTTCCAGTTCTATCGGCTGGTCGCGGTCTGACTCTTCAGCCAGCGCGCTGCTTGACCACTGTAAAAGTGCCAGTAAGGCCAAGCAGGTGGCAAAAAATAATGGCTTGTGCGTGTTCAACTCATTTCTCCAGAATCAACGGCCCTTGTGACTGCCCGCTTTGGCAGGCGCTGCCGGGCTTGCCGCTTTTGCGGCGACAGGTGCGCGCACATAATGCACGTGCACCCGATTAAATAATTGCATGGTGCCTGCCTTGTTATCAAAGCGCATGCCGGTACCGGTAATCACCGTTGCCGGTTGCTGGCGGATCGTCACTGGCAAATCGGTGTAGGCCAGGTCGGTATCTGGCTCCAGTGTTAAATGCTCGGTTTGTAATTGCATTTCTGGCTTGGCCAGCGTGCCCTGGCGGATCACCTTGACCTGTTTGTTAAACTCAACCAGTTTACCATTGGCGGAGACTTTGCCATGCTGGCCATAAATTTGCGTATAGGGCTTGTCCTGCCCAAATTGAGTGAAACGCGGGCGTTGCAATTCAGTGTATTCATTATCCGGAAAGTGGCGCATTTCTGCGGCCGCCAGCACGTATTTGGTAGTGCCGGTGGCATCGGTACGTGTGCTGACAAAGTTGTATAGCATGTAATCCGGGTCGTGACGGTTTAATCGACTTAAGCTTATGCCCTGCTCTTGAACGATCTGGTTAATCCAGAATGTCAGCAGCGCCAAAAACAGCATTAACGCAATCGGCAATAAAATCGGGTGTTTAAGCATGCGAGAGTTCCGGGGGCAATACGTCTAAACGACTTTCGCCTTGAGTAAATCATGCATATTAAATGCGCCCACTAGTTGCTGTTGCTCATTCACTGCCATAAATCCATTAATTTTATACTGCTCCATCAGGTTGACTGCTTCCACCGCCATTTGTTGCGTGCCTAATAAGCGAGGCTGCGTATTCATGACTGATTTAATCGATTGTTGGGTATTGGTGTCGCCTTGCATAAACAGGCGACGCAAGTCACCGTCGGTAAACACGCCGATCGGTCGCTGCGCACTGTCTACAATCGCGGTAAAACCCATGCCTTTGCTCGAAATCTGTGCAATGGCTTCTTGTACGGTGCCATGCTCGCTGATGGACGGGATCGCATCGCCCGTGCGCATGACATCTTTAATTCTGACCAGTAATCGTCTGCCCAGGCTACCACCTGGATGCGAGCGGGCAAAGTCTTCGGCGGTAAATTCACGTAAGTCTAGTACGCACAAGGCCAGGGCGTCGCCTAACGCTAGCGCAGCCGTGGTGCTGGCAGTGGGTGCCAGCCCCAGCGGGCAGGCTTCGTGGCTCACGGCCGCGCTCAAATGCACGTCTGACTCGCGCGACAAGGTTGAGTCTTCGCTACCGGTAATGCTTAAAATGCGGGCACCGATACGGCGGATGGCTGGCAAAATATTGATGATTTCATCACTCTCGCCGGAGTTGGAGAGTGCAATGACGACATCCTCTGCCGTAATCATGCCCAGGTCGCCATGGCTGGCTTCTGCCGGATGCATGAAAAACGCCGGGGTGCCGGTGCTGGCCAGCGTGGCAGCAATTTTGCCACCGATGTGGCCAGACTTGCCCATGCCGGTGACAACGACGCGGCCGTGGCAACTGAGAATCATGCTGACAGCCGCCTCAAACTGGCTGCCGATGCGGTCTGCCAGTTGACGGATTTCATCTGCCTCGTGCAGCAGAATGCCTCGTGCACGTGTCACGATGTCTGGACTTTTCACGAGGTGGACACTTGATTTTGCTGTGTTCATGGCGAGTTAGTATAGCAAGTGACGCCCCCGGCAAGAAAGCAAAACACCGCTTTTTTGCGGATTTTTTATTAACGGGCACATTTTTTGCATAAAACAGTGTTTTGTGGCAGGATGCATCATCCTGAAACACAAGTGTTTTAGAATATATCACTGACTATTCGTCATAAATAGATTGTTTACTGACCGACACGCATCTGCCCGGTCTGACATTAATGCTTTTAGAATTTTTGCATGTTTGATTCCCTGATCCATTTATTACTACTGTTAACCAGCTCGGTGTTTGCCGTCGGGTTATTCCGTATCCTGGGGTTGCCCGCCATGCTGGCATACTTCATGATCGGCATCGTACTTGGCCCGCACGCCCTGGGCTTGCTCGAAGATGAAGAGAGTGGTCGTCAGGTGGCCGAATTCGGCATCGTATTCCTGATGTTTAGCATCGGCCTGGAATTCAGCCTGCCTAAGCTCTATGCCATGCGTAAAACCCTGTTTGGGCTGGGCGGTGGCCAGGTGGTGCTGACCTTGTTGGCCAGCCTCGTCCTCGGTAAGTTAGCCGGACTCAGCCTGACTTCGGCCTTTATTATTGGTGCGGCGATCACCATGTCGTCGACCGCCATTGTGTCCAAAATCCTCATGGAGCGGGTCGATTTAAACTCAAGGCATGGCCGCTTGAGTATCGGCGTGTTGTTATTTCAAGACCTGGCGGTGATCCCGATTCTGGTGCTGATCCAGACACTGGGCTCGCACAGCGATAACTGGCTGGATGTGCTGGGGTTGACCTTGTTCAAGTCCTCCATCCTGCTGTTTTTGCTGTTCAAATTTGGCAAAAACATCCTCAACTTCTGGTTTGAGCTGGTGGCCAAACAGCGCTCACGTGAGCTGTTTGTGCTTAATGTGCTGATGGTGACCTTGCTGATGGCCGCGGCGACTAACTTTGTTGGTTTATCGTATGCCTTGGGTGCGTTTGTCGCCGGTATGCTGATTTCAGAAACCAAATACCGCTACCAGGTGGAGTCAGACATTGCGCCGTTCCGCGATATATTGCTGGGACTGTTCTTTATCAGTGTCGGTATGTTGCTGAACGTCTCTGTGCTGGTTGAGCATATCGGCCTGATCATTTTGCTGCTGATTTTGTTCCTGGTGTTCAAGATCGGCCTCATTGCACTGTTAACCAAGTTCTACGGCTTTGAAATGGGCGTCGGCGTCCGCACCGGGATTATTCTGGGTCAGGCAGGCGAGTTTAGCTTTGTGGTGCTGGCGCTGGGCCTGCAAACCAACCTGATTGATGGCGACTCCTTGCAACTGGTGTTGTCGGTGGCCGTACTGTCTATGCTGGTCGCGCCGTTTATTATTCAAAAAAACGGGCGGATTGCGCGTGCACTGGTCAAAAGTTATAGCCGCAATAGCATCAAAGTGGTGGATACCATTCAGGAACATAGCCAGGATTTACGCGACCATGTGATTATTTGCGGCTATGGCCGTAGCGGCCAATACCTGGGGCGTTTTTTGCGTGAAGAAAATATCCCGTATGTCGCGCTGGATATGGATGCCAGCCGCGTGCAAGAGGCCGCTTCTGCCGGTGAAAATGTGATTTACGGCGATGCCGGACGGCGCTCGGTGCTGGAAGCCGCTGGCCTGGCCAGAGCCAAGGCCGTCATCATCAGTTATGCGGAAACACGCGGCACCATGAAGGTGCTACATGTGATTCAGGAGCGTAACCCTAGCCTGCCGGTGATTGTGCGTACGCACGATGACAGTGAAATGGATGCACTGAGAGACGCGGGTGCCGCCGAAGTGGTGCCAGAAATCCTCGAAGGTAGCCTGATGCTGGCCTCGCATGCGCTGGTGACTTTGGGCATTCCGCTCAACCGGGTGGTGAAACGCATCCGCTTGTTCCGTGAAGAGCGCTATAAAATGTTCAAAGGCTACTTCC
Source organism: Methylophilus sp. (assembly GCF_008015755.1). Classification (GTDB taxonomy): domain Bacteria; phylum Pseudomonadota; class Gammaproteobacteria; order Burkholderiales; family Methylophilaceae; genus Methylophilus. The sequence continues at coordinate 47,528 of NZ_SSGF01000035.1, forward strand.
GCGGCGTCAGTGATGCCGATACGGCTACTGCCTCACTGCCGCAGTTGCACTCGGTGGAAGTGTATAAGAATTTCTATGCACACGGCCTGCGACTGGACCATATTCCGTTCGGTGATTTTGCTGTTGAGGTCAAGCAGTTACGTCGCCCGAATATGCCCGAGCCAATCGCGCCCAGGGACGACATTATGCTAAATGAAGGCGATATCCTGGTATTGCTGGGCAGTAATGCCGCCTTGATTGCAATGGAAGTCTATTTGATTTCCGGACGCAAACCGTAAGACAATACACGCCTCGTGTCCTGGCAGCTTACACATCGTCCTGTCAGGCTTTTCATGCTATTTCAGAAAAAATCTTATGGCTAACAGTTCAGTCGTGGTGGTGGGTGGCGGTATTGTCGGGTGCCTTACCGCCATGCAGTTGCGAAAGCAAGGCCATACGGTCTCGCTGGTTGAACGTAATATCATTGCGGCACAAACCTCAGGCGAATCCTCATGGGCGGGGGCTGGCATAGCGTTTCCCCTATTGCCCTGGTTTTACCAGGATGTGGTCAATGAACTGGCGCTCGCCGGTGCGCGTGCTTATCCAGCTGTGAGTGCCGAGCTGTTTTCTGAAACCGGCATAGACCCGGAATGCACCCGCCATGGCATGCTGATTCAACCACCGTTTGACCTGCAACAAGCCATCGCTTGGTGCGCACGTTTCGGCCTTGAATACGTGTTGCAAGGTGACAATTTGTTGATTCCCGAAGTCGTGCAGATTCGTAACCCGCGGTTGCTGCAATCGCTCAAAGCCTGGTTGATTAAGCACGGCGTCACGTTGCGTGAGCAGACCCAACTCATGCCGCTGCAAGAAAGCAGCGCGCCGATTAAGCACTGGCAAACCACGGCTGGCGAGACATTATCTGCCGATGCCTTTGTCGTCACCTCTGGTGCCTGGAGTTTTGAATTACTCAAGCAAACGACCGCCAGCCTGGATATCAAACCCATGCGCGGGCAAATGCTGCTGTACCACATGGCGCCTGGCCTGTTGCCGCACATTGTGTATCGGGATGGCTTTTATATGCTGCAGCGTCGCGATGGCCATCTGCTGGCTGGTAGTAGCTTGGAAGATGTAGGTTTTGATACCGGCGTGACTGATAGCATGCGGCAGGAAATGCTGCAAAAAGCCGAGGCGATATTACCCGCTTTGCGCGGGCAGCCGATTATCAAACACTGGAGTGGTTTGCGCCCAGGCACGCCGCATAATATCCCCACCATCGGGCGGCATGCGCAGATAGAGAATTTGTACCTGAATACCGGGCATTTTAGGTATGGCGTGACCATGGCGCCTGAGTGCGCGCGGCGGATTGCGGCGTTGCTGGATTAAGTTGGGAAGGTTATTCTTTTTACTTCTCGGCTATATCACTGCCTCTGCGTCATTCCGGCGTAGGCCGGAATCCAGGCAAGGTGAGATAGCAGTAAAAGGTTGTTCTTTAGATTGTTCTTTGTAGGGAGGGCATTTTTGCCCACGCGGTTGTGGTTGTTTGTGAGGTTGCTTTTCGCTTTTACAGCGAGTTACTTTTCTTTGCTTGCACAAAGAATAAGTAACCAAAAGAAAGTGCACCCCAGCTTCCGCTTGTTTCCTGCGCTACTCGGCTTGCCGGGCGGTCATCGAAACTCGCCCTAGTGGCTTGCACACTGCGCAAGCCAC
>NZ_SSGF01000023.1 GCF_008015755.1 Methylophilus sp.
CTGCTGGATTGGCTAATTCACCAATCACTGCATTTTTCTCTATCACGATGCCGTTGAATGGTGCTTTCAATAGGTAGGTAGAACCACTCTGCTGATCCAGACCGCCATACATTCTTAATCTTTCAGAATCTGCATAGAGCGCTGATTTAGCACGCTCCAATGCAGACTGAGATTCAATGAATTGCTTTTGTGGCACAACCTTGTCTTCATACAGCTTGGATATGCGATCAAAGTTCGCCTGAGCTAGCGCAAGATCGGTCTTAGAGCTTCTAAATTGCGCACGAGCCTCTCCCATCGGAACACTGTCAATCTCAGCTAGGATTTGACCTGTTTTTACATGATCTCCAAGATTGGCGATCACTTTGGACAGCTTCCCTTCAATACGAGGCGTGACATGAGCCAGTTTATTTTGATTGGCCAAAATGTTCGCTGTAAAACTGAGCTGATCCTGTATTGGTTGCTTGGTTACCTTAGCGACGGTGACACCACTTTGCTGTATCTCGGCAGGACTTAATTTAATTAAATCCTCATCAGCTTTTGTCTCCGCTGGGGTACTTGAGGTTTCTGTTTTCGGCTCTTGAGACTGGTTGTTCTCAGAACTGCACCCGCTTAAAAGCATGAGGAAAATGATGACTGAAAATGCCAGTGCAATCACGTATAAATTTCTGAAGAACTTTAGCATTTTAGTTTCCTAGTTTTGATCAGTTGCAGCTATAGGGGATAGCCAGCCAGAGATATATTCCAATTCGATCTGCACGAGGCGCAGTTCTTTCTGAGCATCAATGATGTCTCGCTGCGCATCCACAACCTGCCTTTGCACAATCAATAACTGAGGTAAGCCGATTTCTCCGTTTTCAAAGGCTTTCTTGGAAAGTATCAGGTTTTCTTCCAACCTCGGATATACCTCGCTATCTAACCGTCTTACACGGTCTTTGATATTTTCACGACGTAACCATGCGGCCTCTATAGTCGCTTTTGCATTGCGAGTACCAGAGGTGCGGTTGATTTCTGATTGAGTAAGCTCAGCGGCCGCACGACCTACACCCGCAGCATTTCGGCGGAAGATAGGCAACGGCAAAGAAACACCGATGGAGGAGATATTGTCGCTACCAGCCAAGCTGGCTTCGGTGGTATTGATCAGACTCACCGTTAAATCTGGATAGCGCATGCTTTTTTGCAGCTCCAAGCGTGAGCGTGCAGAAGCTTCTTTACTGGTTAGTGCCTGAATGCCTGGGCGGGAGTCTAATTTGTTGAAAAGATCCTGCAATGTATATTGCGTCTGATTTGGAGTTAATTGCCCCGTGACCTCTGGAAAGTCGTTGGCATTGAGTTGTAGTGTGGCAGCTAGTTGGGTTCTGGCACGCAGTAGTTGTTCATTTAAAGAGATCAGCTGATTTCTTGCGCGTTCAGCATCAACGATGGCTAGATTACCATCAAGCAAACTATCTTCGCCGGCACTTACCCGCTTGCGAGACAGGGAGGTGTTTTGCTCTATGAGCTTGAGAATGCGCTTTTCAACTTCGATACGCTTTTGTACTGCGAGCACAGTAATAAACTGCTCTTCCAACTGTGCATGCAGGACACGGTACTCTTCAGCAATGTCCTGGCTAATTGCCGTTTTGCTTTCCTCAGCTGCTTGCCTACGGAAGCCTTGCTGTCCGGCAATCTCAAAGGTTTGAGAAACGCCTATGCCATATTCACCTCGATATGGGTCTGATGCGCCAGTTTGAGCAATACGACGTGTTCTCGCCTCAAGGTTGACTGTTGGGTTGTAATAAAGTGGCCCTGATGCATCCTGGAATTCGCCAGCCGGAATACTTTGGTTAGCGATCAAGCGTTTCAGATCAGGGTTATTCTGGGCAGCAATATTCCAAGCTGCATCCAATGTTAATGGTTCAGCTTGTATAGCTGGAGCTATGAAGAAAGCTATTGAAAGTAATAGCCATCTTCTAATAGATGATTCAAACACGGCAAGACCTCTCTCGTTAGATCAATGATCAAGATGCTGAACGAGTCAGCATCTTAGACAAATTGACTAAATGAGTGCAGGAGGTCTGTAGAGACTTTTTAGGACAGGGTTGGTGAACTGATCTTTAGGCTCAGTTTTGAAAATCGTCGAGCCCAATTGGGAAAGTGTACTAACTACTTCATTGGTCTCAATAGCCGTGATATGTGCAGAGATATGGCAAGCATGATCACAAAACTGCTCCGGCATCGGGACAGTTTGATTATCTGAGACCGAAGTGATTTGTGACTTATTAATCAAATGGACATCTTGCATAACCGCTTGAGACGCTACAGCATCATCAAATAAAACTTCAGGCGAAAAGGCCCACGCCGATGAACTCATCACTGAGATCAGCGCAAGAAATACCATGAATTTTTTAAAAATTTGATACATGCCTTTTTAAATCTAACAATAACTTATTGATGAGTCAATGAGTTTAGTGTAACTAAATGTACAAAAGTCTGAATCCCCGAAGCATACTTTTGAATCTGCCTCTTAATTTCTGTGGACTATCAATAAAACCAATCATTCATGGGTGCATTTTTTGCAGGAAATTTAAGATATCACTCTGCAAAAAATGCATGGCTATCAGGATGAGTTTTAATTAAATATATAAAATTCAATCGGTTACGAACTGGCATCTGAATTGCTTATCAAGAATGATAATCATTAGAAGATATGACGATGCTTTCAAGTACTTTCAAAACAGGGATTGCAAAATACTTTTCTGTACCGGAAACACAAACCAAGTGGATATTGGCAATTTCGTTATTCATTATGGTGACGGGCAACCTTTCCCTTTGCCAAAACTTGCTGAAAACATATCCAGTAAGTTTCCATAACCTACCTTTCCTGGCCTCTCTAATAACTTTCTTTTTTGCGACGATCGCTATCGTCTTTCAGATTCTTTGCATTGGCAGAACAACAGCAAAATGGATATTAGCCATATTGCTGATTGTTGCCTCTATCAACGCGTATTTTATGGATAGTTTTGGTGTGGTCATCGATCACACTATGATGGATAACGTAGCGCAAACTGACTTTAAGGAAATGCAAGGATTAATAAGCATTGAACTCTTGCTTAGGCTAGTTCTATTAGGCTGCATACCAGCCTACTTGGTCATCAAATTCTTTCCCAAAGGGTTGGCCTTCAAACAAGAAGTCAAAGGTCGACTCAAAGCGATTTCTGTTCTTGTGTTAACTGCCATCGTAGTCGTGGCACCATTCACTGCAGGTTATGCTTCGTTCATTAGAGAGCATAAGATTGTAAGGTTTTACGCAAACCCCACTTACTCCATTTACTCCGCTTACAATTACCTGAATCAAGAGGCAAAAGTTTACGAAGCACGTAATACAGTGCTCAAAACGATTGCTGGGGATGCAGTAAAAACCTCAACTACGGGCAATAAACGTAAGTTGATGATTATGGTGGTTGGTGAAACAGCTCGCTTTGACAGATTCTCACTCAACGGTTATCAGCGAATTACCAATCCCAACCTTGCAAACGCCAATGTGATTAGTTTCGATAACGTGTCCTCTTGCGGTACGTCCACAAGTGTTTCTGTGCCATGTATGTTTTCTTCTCTGGGTAAGAAAAATTACGATAAACAGGCAGCATTAAAGCAGGAGAATGCCATTGATGTGCTTGCCAGGAATGGCGTCGATGTATTGTGGAGGGATAATAACTCCGACTCCAAAGGCGTTGCCTTAAGAGTTAAATATCAAAACTTCCAGTCCACAACATTGAACCCAGTCTGCGATCCAGAGTGCAGGGACATCGGCATGCTGGATGGCCTTGATAAACATATTCAATCTAAGAATGATAAAGACATTTTGATCGTGCTGCATCAAATGGGAAACCATGGCCCTGAGTACTTCAGAAGATACCCCGCTGCCTTTGAGAAATTTAGCCCGGTTTGTAAATCCAAAGAGCTAAAAGATTGCACCAAACAGGAAATAGACAATTCTTACGACAATGCAATTCTCTATACAGATTACTTTTTGTCAGAGGTCATCAAGTTTTTAAAACCCTATGAAGAAAATTATGATGTTGGGATGATGTATATCGCGGACCATGGTGAGTCGCTCGGAGAATACGGGATGTATCTGCATGCAGCACCGGTGATGATTGCACCCAAAGAGCAAACTAAAATTCCACTGATAGTTTGGACTGGCAACTCATCTGCCTTTCCAGAAAACCACTTAAGGCAACATAAAAGTGCCGTGCTTAGCCATGATGATGTCTTCTGCTCATTGTTAGTAGCGTATGATTTCCGCTCCAGTATGTGCACGCCATACATGGAGGCTGCCAGACATCTACATAACTCATTAGACCATGATGCAGTTGCGACTGATAATAAGGGAGTCTCAAGCTAAGTGATTTTTGATTATGTAGCTTCAGTGATGTGGCAAGTATTTAGGTCATCTTCAAAAGCATCCAAATATTTTTGTATCTGTACCAATATTTCAGTTGGTGATGCTCCAGAATTAAGCTCTCCTGAGAGTTGTTTTAAAGTGTTCTGAAATGACTTAACAATTCTTTTGGTATTGACTACATTCAATGTATTTTTGAAGTTTGTAACTTCTTCAAATGCGAGATTTATGTAAACATCGAGTGAAGCAAGATTTGAATGGCCGGTAAATTGTTGAACAATTTGTTTAATAGATTCAACTTCAAGTAGAGCGCGTCTAAAGCTATTAGGGTTATCAAACTCATGTTGTTCAATTAACGCCACAAATAATTTGGTAATAAATCTATGGCGAAACATATGAGGGCAACATTTTTCTACTATACCAGCTGCTTTTGAAAGTATTGAGATTTCCTGAGTTATGGTGTTTGAACGGAGTTGCTTTCCCGTTCTTTCACTGATTAACACATATCCATCATCTTCTTTGAATCCACAAGTTGCACGTATAACACTGCGCCTATTTTTTTCTATGAACTCAAGTAAAAATTTCGCATCATGACTAGCAATTGGAATCATTCTATGCGCTACAGTGCCGCTTCCTTTTTTTATAGTAATTAGATTCAGTAGTGGTTTAGGCATGCTTGCAGCGATACGAACACTTTCACAAGTTAAGTCAGCAACCTCTGAACGGCGACCGCCAGTGATTTCTAAAAGCTTCAACATGAGGTAGCGTCTCTTCCGTAAGAATATGGATGAGCTTGTTGGAAGTATCACCTTTCTAATTTTATCAATAGCTTCTGTTCCAATAGGTAGCCGCTTTTTTTGAGGGTCTGGAGTAGGAAATGCGCGATGAGTCCAATATTTCCTTGTTGGCTTTCCTTTTCCGGTGAAATGATTAGAGCTGACTTGTTTAATATAAAACTCTTTTTCCTCGGCTTTAATTTGACCATTGCGACCGATGAAGTTCTCAAGTTGATAAAGCCTTCCTACACATGCTAAAAACTCGAGACAATTACGGCCGATAGCGATTACCGAATTTGAGTCTCGTGCAAATAATTCTGGCTGACGCTTTCTTTTTTCAGCTTGTAGCATTTTGATAAATTGGCAGAAGTGATTATCTGTCAGGTTTATCAATGAAATTCTGTTGTAAAAAGCATATCTTAAAAGATGACTTATATTGGTAGCGTAAGTGAGCAGGGTCCCGCCGCGATTTCTTCTAGAGAGCCCTTTATTGTAAAGTTCTAATATATAAACGTTAGCCTCAAGACACCACGTCCCGTTAGGCCAAGATATCATTGGAATATTTGTTGCATCTTGGGGGATAACTCGATGTTGCTGATCAACATATAAGGGAAGCTGAAATTTATTGTCTGTGCTGTTATAAAGCTTAGATTTAATCATTTTTCATCTTCATCACATTTTTAAGTGCGGAATGTTTCTGAGCGTTAACATGTCTAAAAGCTCTCTTTGCTCTTTTTTGCACAGGGCTTGAGTAGGTGAGTCAGATCGGCTGGCATAAACAGCCCCTTGCCGTAATGATTTTTCAAATGCTAAAGTTAAAAGTAAGAGATCATGTCTAATGGATTGCATTTCTTTTTCTAATTGTTGATTGACAAGTAGAAGTCCGGCTTTGGTTTCCTTATTAGGTTTTTTATTTGTATGTAAGCTTGATTCGAGAGCTAACAGTGCATTGATTCTTGACTTGTTTAGTCCCTCGTAGCCGCCATTTATAATTGAGTCTGCAATTCTTTTTTGAGTATTAATTGATAGGCTAAAGATTCCTTTAGATGTATTTGAGAATTTTGCTAAGGCTCCTTGAGATTTTAAGGCTGTGTTTAGTTGCTGATCATGAATATACGTTTCTGGATGATTGATAACCTCCCGTAACAGGCTTGATAGTGCCAACAAGGATTGATTACTTTTTTCAATACGTTTATCCATTGAATTTCTCCAGGGGGCTTTCTTTAACTTTTATTGCAATGCGGAAAGATTGTCCATCTGGTGTCATGAAGAATATTGGTTCAATTTCAATACGACCTGCTAGTAAAAGTTCTTCTATGTATTCTTGCAATTCATCACTATCGAGAACAGAAAACTCTCTGGTGCCAAAATGTTTTTCTATAATGTCTGCTAATGCTTTACTTTCCATTGGATCTGTCCTGATGATTTCACTGCCGAATTGGGCTTTTGATGCACGAAGAACATATCCAGGTGTAGATTCAGTTATGTAATGATAAAGATGCTCAATGTCTGTATGGCCCAGAAACCAGCGTAGTGTCTCCATCCCACCAAAAGAATTTCCCCAGAAAAATAACATTGCAAAGAAGCGACGTAATTGATGCTGTCGCATGTAATAACGTTCACCTTTATCGTTCAATCCAGTTTCAAAGTAATCACAAAACAAATCTAAATTTGAGTTGTATTTCTTAGTGTCAGCTGGTCCCGGAGCGCCTGTATGCATATTTGGATATGAAAAAAGCTCTACCTGGCGATTGCTGGCTCCTATATCCTTAAGGCGCTTGTGGAAGTATTCTAGTAAATCAATCATCTTCACTGCTACAGGAGGGATTGGTCTAGCTTCCTTTTCTCTAATTTCACCTATACCAGACTTTCCATTATCAAAAATTAGATTTCTTTTTTCTAAATCAACTGACCTTCCAGCAATTAATCCAAGTAATTCAGCTTGTCGACGAGCAACTAAAGTCCCTATACTGAATTGAATTGCCCCAAATAGAACTCTGAGAACTTCAAATAGTCCTTCATTATTTCGTAATCGTTGAAAATACTCAGCCGAAGTCAGTCGCGCGCTATGCCCATGCCTTGATTCAAATGGACTAATTAGCGTTCTGAGGTTCCAAGTGCTGACACCCATTGCCTGAATTTTGGGATCTAATAGGGGGCGTATATCATTGTTAATTGAGTATGTGAAGCAACTTACACCCTCTTTTCTTGCAGCTTCAATTACAGCAATTGCACTGTCAAATATTTGCTTACCATTGGACAGGGTAAATTCAATGGCTTGTCTTAAAGACTTAAGAACAATTTCATTTGGCACAGTTTTGAAACGACCTGCTTCTTTCAAGCTGAATTTATCATGACTGAAGGCTGGGTCGGTTGCATTGAGTGCAAGAATTGGAGCTGGTAAGCCAATTTCTTTGAGTTGACCAAGTGATCTAATAGCTGAGCGATATGCTGACCACTCCTTGACGCTCATGGTCTCTTCCAAAGTTGTAGTGACTGATGCTCTGGGGTATTCCTTCACATAACTATTAATTTGATCGAAAAGTAATTCAGGTGCTTGAGGCTTAGATGTAAATGCACGAATTGAGTTTGGATAGATTATTTCAAATAATTTTTCATAATCAGGTGAGAATCGATAACTCTCAAGGCGCTTTTTGGTTCGATAATCAGACTTGTAATAACCTTTACTCCATAGTATTGCTCTTGCATAAATAATCTCTTGCTTATCGAGTTGAAGCATACAGTCTTGCTCATCAGGTATATCAAGTGCTAGCTCAGAATTGTTTTCAATGAGTGCATTCAATTCAATAATGTTCGCTTCTGAAATTTCTCGTTTCAAAAACTCGGTGAGTTTGATTGGTAACTGATAAATGCTCGTTGATGTTTCATTTGAAGATGCTAGTTGCGCGAGTAAATTGAAGATATCATTTTCAGTTACATTCATTAGCCCGTATTGGGACAATTTGAATTGACCAGCATTTAATAAAAAATAATCGATTAACGAAAATACCCTTCTACATGAGTTATAAGCAGAGCTAATTGATATTAATTTCCCACCGGTTATGTCCGAATGACTCTGAATGCAAATCCAACATTTAAATAAATCTAGTAGCAGTCTATTCGTCTCATCTGTCAACAAACTACCGTTTTCAAGTTTTAATCTAAAATCAAGCGTACAGAATTCTGACTTACCAAAATCAAGAATCCAAACTTCAGCATCAAATGAGACAGTAAGAAATGGACAATGACGATACTCCTGAAAGCGGTCGCCATTGATAGACTCCAGAAAACTAAGCTCTTCTGGCCACAATTTATTACTTTGCATAGATTATCTTTTCCATCCAGCCTGGATTAGAGTTTTGCTTTGCATAATCAAGATATAGCTTCAAGTCTGGTCTTTGCGTGATTAAAGTTTCGATATGATTAATTAGGTAATAAGCTATTTCCGACCAATATTTAGCTTTTGCATTGACAGTACTTTTGGCTTGGTCAACTGCTTGCATTAAGCTAAATAACACTGTCAAAATTTCTGAATTGACTCCAAATACTATTTCTTTAAAGATGCTCTGCTCAGTAAAGTTGTTGCTGTTCTGGATAGCTGGGTTTGTAGGTTGTTTCAAAGCATGTGTTTTCAAGAATTCATCGACTTCATCAATTGTTTCGAAACCACTTGCTTCAAGCATAAGGTCACTATCTTTCATTGCATGAATTACTATTGCTGCCTGAAATATACGAATCCATCGTTCTTGGAAAAAATCTAGAATTGGCCTTGGAAGATACCGGCTGATGAGCCTTATGTCTAACTGGGTGTGTCCCAGAGCTTTAGACATTTCACTGAGACTTCTAGTCTCAAGATATACCAGAACACCACAACTGGCTCTTAAAGCCGGGAGGCTGAACCTAAGAGCATATTTAAGGCGCTTCTCATAGTCTAGAGAGGATGTATTTGCTAAAGATTCCGCAAATGATTCAAATCTCAGTGAAGTATCGCTTGCTAACCTTTTAATTCTTGCTGGGTAACTAAAGCCACGTTTACATGTTAATAATAGGTATCGCCAATTATCATCATTATTCTTTTTTAGGTGGTTCCGTAAGCTGGTAGTTAAGTCAATCATTTGCTGAACAATAAATGTTGTTTTTAGATTTAAATGAATGATTTGTTCAGCAAGTAAAGGCCCTTTGCGACTTTTGTAGCTAATCAAGTTATAGCCGTTATCAGACTTCACAAATCCAACCAATTTTCCATTTTTGTCAAAGAGTTGCAGCTTCTCTAAGAAGGACGGTGTTATTTGTGGGTGATTAGCAATCAAGATAATGCAAAAAGGTAAAAGTGCCCCTGTGATAGGTAAGCCTAATTCGTATGCAGTTTGAGGTAACGGGTTCGGAAGAAAAAGATGCGCGTTATTTTTTTTATCTACAATATGTCCATGATGGAAATATGTAGATGCTGCATTTTTTAAATGATCAGGATTAAAACGATCAATTAACCATGAGTTTTTATTTGTTTTATCACTCTGACCAATCTTAACTACTTTTCCTAAGGTGCTATTTTCTAATCTTAATGTGTATCTTACCCATATTTCATTTATAGCCCATTCGGCCCATGTTATGGCAATATCTAAATCAGCTTTTATATTATGAAAGAGAAGGTGCATAGCTTCTTCATCAGTTGCATGCAAAGGAATGTCAGTTAATAGCTTTTGACTGACAAGATACCCTTCATCAGCAATTTTTATATTTTTGCTCGATTTTGGACCTTTTTTAAAAGGGATTGAAGGGATCGCTCCATAAGGTTCCGCAAATAAATCTGAGCGCAATAAATATGTATTTAGGAACGGAAGAATTGAACCGTTCCAGCGAGTAATCAATGTGTTGACCTTGACTCCGCTTGCATACCCCTCCTCAAAATAAAATGTTAGAAATCTTCTTAGAAAAGGACCCATAAAATGGGGGTCTTGGAAGTTCCTCTCATTTAGAGGTTCCTTAGTCTGACGTATAAAATTAACAAAAGACTTGAGGCCATGAATTCTATCGGCTCCACTGGCGCTGTAATATAGCGTGCAAATGTCGTACAGTTTCTGTGTGAAATCTCGCCCAAATTTTTCGTAAATGCCGTACAAGGGTGCCCAGTACTCTGCACTTTCTTTATTTGAACATTTCCAAGCATTCCATAGCCAAACTTTTTCTTCATTTAATTCAAGCTTTTCAAATTTTTCAACACAACTGATTGCATCTAAGGAAGGTTTGGTCAGGTGAAATTTCAAACTAGGAAAGGGGTATGAATCGAATAGTTTTTGGGATTGCTCACAAAGCCTGGATAGAATACATAGATATGTATAAGTTGTTTGATTAGTTATTTCGAATATTTTTTTCGAGTATAAAGCCCCAGCATATAGGCAGATTATTTCCCCAAAGGCCGGGCTTTGCAGAATCGAATCATTTAATTTTCGATTAGTTATTTGCAAAAAGCATTCAAGCGTACGTAAAACTGGCTTAGCTTTTGCCTTGTAAGCAACGCCCAATTCCACATTGTGGTGGGCCTCCTCTAATTTATGCAGGACATGTAGATTGATTGCCAAAAAGGGAAAATCTATGTTTGCTCTTGCGATATTGATCATTGTCAATTACTTTCACGTTGGAGGTGTCCATATATACTATTGATGTATATAAATAAAAGTCATATTGACAATATTATAAGAAAAGCTAAACGTTAAGCTCGTCTAAAAAGAGCACGCCATGATGCGCGAGGCTGATTTCGCCGGGCCGAGGCACGCTGCCACCGCCCACTAATGCCACGGCGGATGCGGTATGGTGTGGTGCCCGAAAGGGCCGTTTCTTCCAGTTGCTGGCAGGAAACTGCCCGTTGAGCGACAAAATCGCCGCACTCTCGAGCGCCTCTTGCGTTGTCAATGCGGGCAAAATACCGACAAACCGCTGCGCTAGCATGCTTTTTCCGGTGCCGGGCGGGCCGCTCATCAACAAGCTGTGCTGGCCAGCGGCCGCGATTTCCAGAGCGCGTTTGGCGCGTAACTGGCCTTTGACCTCCTGATAGTCTGGCAGCAAAGCGTTGACTTGCGGAATCACCAACGGATGTTGCGGTAAGCGTTGTTTGTCAGACAAATGTGCGCAGACCTCCAGCAGGCTGTTTGCTGCAAAAATAGTGCAGCCTTCGACCAGGCTGGCCTCGTGTGCACTCTCTTGGGGCAAAATAGCTGCTCTGGTGCTGGCTTTGTCTTGAAGGAGCTGATAAGTCATCGCCAATGCGCCACGGATCGGCCGCAGGGCGCCTGTGAGCGCCAGCTCTCCGGCAATGACGTAGTTTGCAAGCGTCTGCTTGGGCAGTTGGCCTGAGGCAGCCAGAATGCCGAGCGCAATCGGCAGGTCGTAGCGGCCGCCTTCTTTGGGTAAGTCTGCCGGCGCCAGGTTGACCGTAATCCGGCGGGCAGGAAACTCAAACTGTGCGGTTTGTATGGCCGCACGCACGCGGTCCTTGCTCTCTTTGACTTCTGTTTCAGGCAGGCCAACGATGGTAAAACTCGGCAGACCATTTGCCAAATGTACTTCTACCACCACTTCTGGCGCGTCCATACCGCTTAATGCACGACTGTATAGCACTGCCAGACTCATTTCGCACCCCTAAACGTTGGAATGCTAACAATTGTAAATTAATTTTTACTTTTTGGTGGTTTGCGCTTGTTCCAGCTGGCTGATTTTTTCTTCCAGGGTTTTTAATTGTTGCTGGGTGCGCGCCAATAATGCCGACTGGATATCAAATTCTTCCCGCGAAACAAGTTCCATTTTGGTGAGCGCGCCCTGAAACAGTGCATGCAAATTGGTTTCTAGCTCTGAAATGGGGCTTGAATCCACTAATTGTTTGATTTTTATAGATAATTCTTTGATTTTTTCATTGGTAAATAGCATGGTGAGCGCTCCTTTGCACATAATTTTAGCATGATTGGCAGTCTTGAAAATATAATTACTGCAATGTATAAAACATGTTTTTAATAAAAAACAGTTTATTGCGTTATTTTTATTATAAATTAGATTAAATTAATAATTTAAATAATTGATTTTATTTGTTTATATTGGTTGGCACGTGCCTTGCTTTGAGGTCAATGTTGTTTCATCTCGTTTACAACAATTCGATCAAAGATTTTCACAGAGAGAGGACTCATAAATGCGTCAATCTATTTTGCTCACAGCAGTGTTAAGTACATTATCATTTGCTCAAGTTTCATACGCAGCGGAAGAAGCCAAAGAAGAAGCTTCTGACTGGACAGCGACCGCTAACATCGCTGTTGTATCTGATTACTACTTCCGCGGTATTTCACAGTCATGGCACAAACCAACTGCGCAAGGCGGTATGGATATTACTCACTCAAGCGGCTTTTACGCGGGTGTTTGGGGTTCTGGTGTTACACCTAACACCTATCCTGATGCTAACACCGAAATCGACGTCTATGCTGGCTACAACGGTACTATTCCAGTTGTAGAGAAACTCGGCTACACCGTCGGTATTTATGGCTATATGTATCCGGGCGGTTCTTGGAAAAAATACCGGGCGTCTAATGCTGCAAACCCTAATGATGTATTAACACCACGCGGTGGTCGCTGGGATACCTATGAATTAAACGCAGGTATTTCTTATGACTGGATCAGTGCCAAAGTGTCATACACTTTGACTGACTGGTTCGGTGCGGACAAAACGACCGGTTGGGATGGCAGTACTAAGGGCTCCACTTACTTTGAGTTGAACGCGGCTTATCCTTTGCCATGGTGGGACTTGACCTTGATTGGCCACGTGGGTCGATTGAATGTTGCAGGTAAATTAGATCCAACATTTACACCTGATGGCGTGAATTTTCCTAGTACATCAATCTCAGGTGCAACTAACCCAGACTACACAGACTGGAAAATTGGCCTGAGCAAAGCCTTCAAAATTGGTAAGACTGAAGGTTGGAACGCCGGTGTATACTGGGTTGAGTCCGATAACTCACGTTACTGGGGTGATTCTGGCTACGGCGGCACAAGCTTTAACGGTAAAGGCACCAGCACTACTGCACAAAGCAAAAACCTGAATGAAGGTCGTTTGATTTTGACGGTTGGCCGTACATTCTAATAAAGCAAGTTTAGATCTGGCGAGCATCGTGCTCGCCAGAATTAACAACGGGAGAAGCAAATGAAATTTGTATCCGCAATAATCAAGCCATTTAAGCTTGATGAAGTGCGTGAGGCTTTGTCCAACATTGGCGTACAAGGCATCACAGTCACTGAGGTCAAAGGGTTTGGCCGTCAAAAAGGTCACACCGAGTTATATCGTGGTGCAGAATACGTGGTAGATTTTTTGCCTAAAGTCAAGCTCGAGGTCGCGATCAAGGACGACATGCTTGATCAGGTCGTGGATGCGATCGAAAAAGCGGCAGCAACTGGCAAGATCGGTGATGGCAAAGTATTTGTCTTCGATTTGGAACAAGTTTATCGCATACGTACCGGTGAAACCGGTCCGGATGCGCTATAAGAAAGGGCTTCAGCTATGAAGAAAATTCTTTCGATGTTATCACTGGTTGCGTTGATTGGTTTGGCAGCAACCCCGGTGAGTTATGCTGAAGAGACTGTGACAGAAACAATCACAGTTGAGGAAACTGTTACCGCTGAGGCAGCGCCAGCGGCCGAAGCGCCTGCTGCAGAAGCCGCACCGGCAGCAGCAGCGGCTACACCGACCTTGGACGTGGGCAATACCGCATTTATGATTGTGGCCACTGTGCTGGTGATTTTAATGACGATTCCGGGTTTGGCCTTGTTCTACGGCGGCTTGGTGCGTCAGAAAAACATGCTTTCGGTGTTGATGCAGGTCTTTGTGGTGTTTTCGCTGGTGTCTGTGCTGTGGGCGGCTTATGGCTACAGTTTGGCGTTTAGTGAGGGCAATGCCATCATCGGTGGTTTGAGCAAGGCATTCTTGTCTGGGATTACAACAGATAGTTTGTCGGGCACGATTCCTGAGTATGTCTTCCTGACTTTCCAGATGATTTTTGCTGCCTTGACGCCGGGCTTGATCGTCGGTGGGTTTGCTGAGCGTATGAAATTCTCTGCAGTGTTGTTGTTTACTGCCTTGTGGGTGACATTTGCTTACATCCCAATTGCACACATGGTGTGGGGTGGTGGCTACTTGGCCGAGTTGGGTGCTAAAGACTTTGCTGGTGGTACGGTGGTGCACATCAACGCTGGTGTGGCTGCGCTGATTGGTGCCTTGATGCTGGGCAAACGTATCGGCTACGGAAAAGAAGCTATGCCTCCACACAGCCTGGTCATGACCATGATTGGTGCCTCACTACTGTGGGTGGGTTGGTTCGGCTTTAACGTAGGCAGCGAACTGGCTGCGGATGCCGTTGCCGGTATGGTGCTGGTGAATACACAACTGGCAACAGCGGCTGCTGTCATGGGCTGGATTTTGGCTGAGTGGTTGTTCAGAGGCAAACCAAGCATGTTGGGTGCGGCATCTGGTGCGGTTGCAGGTTTGGTTGCCATTACGCCTGCTTGCGGTTTCGTCGGTCCGATGGGTTCTATCATCCTGGGCTTCACCGCCAGCTTTATCAGCTTGTGGGGCGTGACCAAGTTGAAAGGCGCACTGGGTTATGATGACTCGCTGGATGTATTCGGTGTACATGGCCTGGCAGGTATCTGGGGTGCGGTCGCTACAGGTGTACTGATGGCTCCTGGCTTAGGCGGTGTTGGTTATGCCGAAGGCGTGACCATGGGTGGTCAAGTGACAACGCAGATTATTGCTGTGGTCGTGACTTTGATCTGGACCGGTATTGTTAGCGTGATTCTTTACAAAGTGGTGGATGCGGTGGTTGGTTTGCGCGTCAGTGAAGAATATGAACGCGAAGGCCTGGACACCACAGAACATGGTGAGCGTGCTTATAGCCTCTAGTCCAAGGATGTTGTTTGGATGTTCGGAAAAACGGCTCTTGATGAGCCGTTTTTTTTCGAAACTCATATTCGGAACTTATATAATCCATTAATATCCATGTAATGGGCCTAAATTAAAACAACTCTTAGCATGGCAAATCTGACTCCCTCATTATTCACCCCCGTACAGCGGGTATTAAAACTCGCCGCCTTTGAAAAGCAGGATATCCTGCTGCTTTTTTATCTGACGCTGGTCTACGGTGTGTTGGGTATCGCTACGCCTGTTGCTGTGCAAACCATGGTCAATATAGTCACTATGGGCGGCGTATTGCAGCCTTTGTATGTGGTCGGCTTTATCCTGTTTTGTCTGCTGGCCTTGTCGGGGGCGATTTATGCGATCGAGAGTTTTCTGGTCGAGTTGATACAGCGCCGGGTATTTGTGCGACATAGTTTACTGATTGCGCAGAATACGCAGCAAATCCACATTTCCGTCTACGACCAGCATAACCCGGTCGAGCTGGTCAACCGCTACTTTGATATCCAGACCGTACAAAAGTCGGTGGCCACCCTGCTCACGGTTGGCCTCACCGCTTTACTGCAAGGCTTGATCGGTAGCCTGGTGCTACTGTTTTATAGTTTGTATTTCGGCATTCTGGTCATCCTGATGCTGGTGGTGTTGTGGGCGATCGTATTTTTGCTCGGCAAACAGGCAGAAACCACGGCACTCAAAGAATCCAAAGCCAAATATGACATGGCTGCCTGGTTAGAGAATATTGCGCGCAACAGATGGTTGTCCAAATTTTATGGAGCAAAGCAGCGCACCACAGAAAATACTGAAGTGTTGGTACAAGACTATCTTGGCGCCAGAGTGATGCATTTTCGCGTGTTGATGATGCAATTGATCGGTGCCGTCGGCATGTATGCCGTGGTTGGCACTGGCATGCTGATTTTAGGCGGCACGCTGGTGATCAAAGGTCAGATTAACCTTGGTCAGTTTGTGGCCGCAGAGCTCATTATTTTTGGTGTGTTATCCGCTTTTGTGCGCTTTGTGACCAAGCTGGAATATTTTTATGATCTGCTGGCGGCGGTTGATAAGCTGGGCGTACTGGAGACCATGCCCGTCGAAGCTGTCGGCGAGCATCCATCGAGTCTGGATGGCTACCATTCACTAAAGGTAGTTGGCTTGGGTTTTAGTCACCATGGCCAGGCGACGTTGGTGAAAGCGGTCAGTTTTGAATTACAACAGGGTCAGAGTCTGGCGGTGTTGGGCGCTTTGGGTAGCGGTAAAAGTACGCTTCTGGAGCTCATCACGGGGCTCAGGCAGCCTGCGCAGGGCTATGTCAGCTACAGCGGCATTGATTTACGCCAACTCAACCTCGATCACTTGCGCGACCATATCGGTATTGCCAATAAGGTGGAGTGGCAGCATGGTTCAATTTTGGAGAATCTGCGTCTGGCGCGCCAGGATATTCCGTTGGAGGCGATGGTCGACATGCTGAGTATGCTGGGCCTGTGGGAAGACATCAGCCAGCTGCCAAAAGGCATGGATACCATATTAACTGATTATGGCGCGCCCATGACGTATACCCAGTTGCAGCGCCTGATGCTGGCCAGAGCAATGCTCGGTCATCCCGATCTATTGATTATTGATGGTTTGCTGGATGGGCTCGGCCAGCAGGAGCTGGATCAAGTGCTGACCCTGCTCAAACGCCATCAGTCTCAATGGATGCTGATAGTCACCACGCGTTTTGCGCATATTGCACAGCAATTCCAGCAGGTCATTACGCTGGATAGCCAGCGCACAGATAATCAGCGTGGGCAAGGAGATCAGCATGCATGATCAATTGCAAATGACGCTGATGCGTAGGGTGCAAACGCCGCAGCATTTACGCGTTTGGATTAAACGCTTGGCCTGGTTACTGGTTGGTCTGCCAACCATGTTTTTGTTTTTACCCTGGCAGCAAAATGTTACTGCGCTGGGTAAGGTGACCGCCTACTCTCCCTCTGAGCGCGTGCAGACCATTGATGCGCCGGTGAGTGGCTTGATTAATCGCTGGCATGTGCAGGAAGGATCACAGGTAAAAGAAGGCGATTTATTGCTGGAGATTGCTGATACTGACCCAAACTTTAAACAACGCCTGGAGGCGCAGCGTGATAATTTGCAAAGCAAGCTGGGCGCCAAGCAGGATGAGTTGCGTGCCTATGAGTTGCAGAAACAGAACCTGACCGCCGCGCGCGATGCCAAGATTTCAGCCGCGCAATACAAGTTGGATGTGGCTAACCAGAAAATCCGCAGTAGCCAGGAAGCGGTAAATTCTGCGCAGGCGACGCTAGACACCGCCAGCCAGCAAGTGCAGCGGCTGCAACGCCTGTTTGGCGATGGCCTGGTGTCCAAACGTGATCTTGAAGTCGCCGAGCGTGACCATATTATCGCCAGCCGCAATCTCAATAGCGCGCAGGCACAATGGCAGTCGGCCAAAGCCGAGGCCAGCTCTGCCGCGGCCGATATTCAGCAAACGCGCTCTGACACCCAGGCCTACTTGGACTCGACTTCTGCGGTCATCAACAAAATTCGCGGTGAAGCCGCAGACAGTGAAAACAGCCTGCATAACTCCGAAATTTCATTGGCGCGGCAAAATATGCAGCGCATCGTTGCGCCTAGAGATGGCACGATTTTCAGGCTGCCGGTTAACTCGCAGTCGCAGATTATCAAACAGGGCGACCCCTTGCTGGTGATTGTGCCACACACCTCGCAGCGCGCGGTTGAGTTGTGGGTTGATGGCCGCGACGCGCCATTAATCACTTCACGCAGCACTGTCAGGCTCGAGTTTGAGGGCTGGCCGGCGATACAAGTGCCGGGCTGGGCGCAGGTCGGTGTAGGCACCTTTGAAGGCGAGATTTCATTTGTTGATCCAACCGATAACGGCACTGGTCACTTTCGTATCATGGTTGTACACAAACCAGGGACGCCAGAGTGGCCGTCTGCCAGATTTTTACGCCAAGGCATCAGCGCCAAAGGTTGGGTATTGCTCGAACGCGTGACCATCGGCTATGAGTTGTGGCGCTTGCTCAATGGCTTCCCGCCGCGTATTCCACATGAGCCTGTGCCCTTGCAGCAGGCAGGGGGCAAAGCGGCATGATGCGTTGCCTGCTAGCGCTGTTTGCACTCGCTTCGCCCTGCAGCACCTTACTGGCCGATGAGGTGACGGATACACGGGCGCGGCAACGCCTGGAAAAACCAGAAGGGCGTGCACTGGAAACTTACAGTCCACAGCCGGGTGTGCCGCTGCACGATGCCGTCAAGCAAGAGCAGCAACGTAAATCGTCCGTGACTGTGGATTTGAAAAAAGCGTTAAAGCCGTTTGAGAGCCCAGAAAGTGACAGCATTGTGCCGCAGGTCCAAGGGTCGCAAGTAACGCTTGCCGATATGCGCCAGCGGGCGCTGCAAAACAACTTGCAGATCAAAGTCGCCAAAATGGATCCTGAACTGGCGAAGCAATCATTGCGCGAAGAGCAGGCCAAGTTTGACCAGGTGATTTTTGCCTATGCCAAATATGCCGAAAAAGACACACCGGCCATGGCGGGCGATAAGGTCATTCTCAAATCGGATAATGCTTTGTTGAATGGTGAGTTGGCCAAGCTTAACCTGGATGCGCAAAAAAAAGAATACTGGGATGTGGAGGCCGGTGTGAAAGTACCGTTGCGCACGGGCGGCACGGTGACATTGAGCGCACCGCTGGAAAATCGCCAGAGTCTGGGTAAGTTTGCCAGTGACCAGTATCGTAGTGCCTTGCGTTTCTCGTTTAGCCAACCATTGCTGCGAAACGCTGGGCAGCAGGCCAACGAGGCCAGTATCCGCGTCGCTGAGCTTGATCGTGACAGCGTACAACTCAAAACTCGCCTGCAGACCATCCGCATTGTGGCGACAGTAGACAAGGCCTACTGGGAGCTGTATGAGGCCTGGGCAGCGCTGGACGTGCGCAAAAACCAGTTTGAATATGCCAGCCAGAACCTGGCGATGGTCAAACGTCGGGTGCAGGAAGGGTTGACCGCGGCAGTCGAAGTGAACCGCGCGCAAATCGGCGTGGCCGACCGCATGGAGGCGCTGATTGTGGCAGAAACCAACTTGAAGCTGGCACAACGCCAATTGCAGTTTTTACTCAATGATTTGCCTGACGACCAGGCCGGGCAGTCACCTTGGGTGCCGATGACGGCACCTAATCTGGTCAGGTTTGAATTTGACCGCGCGCACCTGATTCGTGATGCACTGGATAGCCGTATTGAATTGCTGGACCAAGAGTTGAAGTTAAGTGCCGACCTGATTCAGATCGATTATCTGCAAAACCAGACCTTGCCATTGTTTACGCTCGATTATCAGTATGGGGCGTTATCCGGCTCCGGCGAACGGTTTGGTGATATTGGCCAGGATTTGTTTGGTGGCCGTTATCGTGACTGGTCTGTGGGCCTCAAGTTTGAAATGCCGGTGAGTAACGAGGCACGTAAAGCCAAGCTGGATCGGGCCGTGGCGCAACGCATGCAGCGACTGACCACCAAAACCCTGCAAACCTTGACAGTCAAACGCGAGATTCATGACACGCTGGATAAGGTCGAACAAAACTGGCAACGCATCATTGCGGCACGCCAGCAAGTGCTAGTGGCGGGCATCAACTACGAGGCCGAACTCAAGCAGTTTAATGAGGGTTTGCGCACCATGACCGAGGTGTTGGAAACGCTGACACGTCTCGGTGAGGCGCAACTGAAAGAAATCCGCGCGATTAGTGATTACCAAGTGTCACTGGTCGATATGGCCTATGCCACCGGGACCGTGCTGGGGCACGGCCAGATCAGCTTGCAATAAAGTTACTCGCTGAGGGATTTGCCTGCAGACAGCGCTTCGGTCAGTTGCAGCAAGTTCATGCGGTGTATGCCTGATTTTTCGCCGTTTTTGCGCGGCGCGGTGCGGATATCATCGGTTTCAAATACGCTGATGCGTTGCGTGCCAAAGCGTGTTTCCACCAGTAACACCGGCACCCGTTTACGCACCAGGTCGTGCTTTTGCTTGCCAGGACGGTCAGACATGCGAAACTGTTGTTCATCCAGCCGGTAAGGCACATTCTGGTTGAGCAGGTAAATCTCCAGCTCTTTGCCACTTTCTGCAAACACGTGAATATCGGTATCTGCGTAGGGGCCTGCAGTGCCCTCCATCACTGAACCAATCAAGTGCGGGTTAAACTTTTTAAGTAGCTGCATGGTATGCAAGGCGGCTTGCCTTAACTCCAGCAGGTGCGCGGCATCGTTTTCATCGGCGTATAAGGCGTGATACTCGCGCAACGCTGAGTCAATTTCAGCATTGGTCGGCAGCGGCGCATCCTGTTGTATCCCCATGAGCTTGACCGCCTTGCGCTTGGCGCGACCATAGTCACTAATGCCTTCCTCAAACATCAGGCGCGCGGCAGACTGTGCTATTTCTTGCCTTAGATCACTTGAAAAATCGTCAAACATCGCATCAGGCTTTAAGTGGAATTCGTTGCTAATTGGGGCTGAGTAACTTGGCCGCCGGGTTTGCTGGCAGCTTTTTGTCCTCATTGCCGCCGCCGCTGTGGTCGCCAATCAGGCGCTCCAAAAAGGACGGCTCGTTGTCTTCTGGCGCATGCTCTGCCTCTGGGTCAAACAAGCCAGGCAGGTTTTCCGGTTGCGATTGCGGCAGATGTTCTTCGTAAAAATACTCATAAATACCAGGGTCATCTTCACCCACTTGCGCGCCCGTGTAAGCATCGACCTTCAGCTGCAAGACACCATCCGGCACTTTGTACTGATAGATAGGCAACCCGGTCAGGGTTTGCTGCATGTAATTGATCCAGATCGGTAATGCTGCACGGCCGCCAGTCTCACCACGCCCCAGATTGTGCGGATTGTCATAGCCGACCCAGGCCACCGCCACTTCTTTCGGATGATAACCGGCAAACCAGGCATCAAACTGGTCATTGGTGGTGCCGGTTTTACCAGCGATGTCTGGGCGGCGCAGTGACAGCGCGGCCCTGGCCGTGCCGTCGCGCACCACGTCTTGCAGCATGGTGGTGATAATAAAGGCATTGCGCTGGTCAATCACGCGCTCTTGCGACACATGCTTGCCTGCCTGCACGGCTTGAATCACCTTGCCGCGGCTATCGATAATCTTTTCAATCAGGTAAGGATGCACCTGATAGCCGCTGTTGGCGAACGTGGCGTAAGCTGCAGCCATTTGCCAGACGGAGGACGAACCTGCACCCAGCGCGGTAGACAGGTAAGCCGGATGATCTTTGGGATCAAAACCAAATCTGCGCAGGTAGTTTTGCGCGTAGCGGGCACCAATCGCGTTCATCAGACGGATGGAAATGGTGTTTTTGGACTGTGCCAAGGCTTCACGCAAGCGCATCGGGCCTGCGTACTTTTCATCGTAGTTGCGGGGTTCCCAACTGCTATTGCTGCCGGTTTCGGTCGAGGTGAAACTAATTGGCGCATCTTCAAACACGCTGGCCGGGCTGTAGCCTTTTTCGAGCGCCGCCGAGTAAATAAATGGCTTGAAGCTGGAGCCTGGCTGGCGGCGACCTTGTGTCACATGGTTGTATTTATTGCGCTGGAAGCTAAAGCCGCCAATCAGCGCCTGCACCTGGCCGGTTTCTGGATTGAGCGCCATAAATCCGCTTTCCACTTCAGGCAGTTGTACTACCATCCAGCTGTCATTTTGCTGATAGACCCGGATCACTGCGCCAGGCACCAGTGATAACGGCGTGCGTTTGGCGGGTGGCATATGGTTTTTTACCAGTAAGATGGCTTTGTCCTGCAGCTTGAGTACCGTGCCGCGCTTGGTGACCAAAGTGAGCAGGTTGGGTTCGACCTTGGTGACCAAGGCGGGCACAAACTGGTTATAAGTGACAAAATCCCGTAACAATTCACTGGCGCCACTGGCGGTCAGTTTGCCTGTTGGCAGCGAAATGATTTGCTCCGCACCACGGAACCCATGACGTAATTCAAAATTGATAATGCCCTGGATGACGGCGGTGTTTGCCGCTGCCTGGTGCTTGTTATTGATGGTGGTATAGACACGTAGGCCACTGGTGTAGGCCTTCTCGCCATACCGTTTATACAAGGTTGCGCGCACAATCTCGGCCACGTATTCGCCGCCCAGGGTTTGTACCTGGCGTTTTGAAGATTGAAATTTGAGCGGCGTGTTCATCGCCTGCTCAAACGCGCTGTCGCTGATCATGCCATAGCGATGCATATCACGTAGCACCTCATGCTGGCGCTTGATCGCGTAGTCAGGGTGAATGTAAGGGTCGTATTTGCTTGGCGCTTTCGGCAAGCCCGCCAGCAGGGCGGCCTCAGCCAGGTTGATTTGCTTGAGGTCTTTGTCGTAATAGGTTTTAGACGCCGTGGCAAAGCCGTAGGCGCGTTCGCCCAGGTAAATCTGGTTCAGGTACAACTCAAGGATTTTGTCTTTGCTGATGGCGTTTTCGATCTTGATGGCCAGCATGGCCTCTTTAATCTTGGTCCAGATATTACGCGGCGTATCCGGGCTGCTGAAAAAGTTTTTCGCCACCTGCATGGTGATGGTGCTGGCGCCTTCATGGCCACGGCCAGTCAGGTTGTTGCGGATGGCACGCAAAATGCCGGTGGTATCAATACCGTTGTGCTGGTAAAAGCGACGGTCTTCAATGGCCAGAATCGCGTCTTTCATGACTTTGGGCGTTTGCTCAATCGGCACAAAGGCACGGCGCTCCTGGCCAAACTCGGCAATCAGGCCACCTTCGGCATCATAAATACGCAGCGGTAATTTCGGATGGTAATCCGTGAGCGCATCCAGCGAAGGCAGTGATGGATACAGGATGCTGATCATCAACACCAGCAGGGCGGCGACGATCAGGCTGCCGATAATGGAAAGAAAAAGAAGGGACTGCAACCAGTTTCTTGAGTTCATGCGTCTTGCTGCCATCGTGAGAATTACCCATGAATTGTAATCTTTTTTTGCCAATTCAATGGCAGTTAATTATGGAATCATGCAAATAATCAGCATTGTTCTGGCGACCATGAAGGCCAGGCATTTGCTTGTCGCCATGAAATAGTGTGAGTTGGCATGGTTGATGCATAACCCAACGAACATTCAAATACTTAAAAAGGGCATTACCGTTGAGTCTGGGCTTTTTACAACGCAAAAAAACCAGTTTTATTGGTGTTGATATCAGCGCAACCGCCATCAAGATGGTGGAGCTGAGTGCTATTGGCAAACAGCAATTCCGACTGGACGGCTACGCTAATGTGACCCTGCCTAAAGGGGTCATCAGCGATGGCAATATTAATGACTTGGTGCAAGTGGCTGACACCATGCGGTCGGCCTGGCGTTTGCTAGGTTCACGTGCGCGCCAGGTGGTGCTGGCATTGCCGACGGCAGCGGTGATTTCCAAGCGGGTGATCATGCCCGCAGGCTTGCGCGAAGAAGACCTGGAATTGCAGGTGGAATCTGAAGCCAACCAGTATATTCCGTTTCCGCTTGAGGAAATGAACCTCGATTTTCAGGTGTTGGGGCCAATAGGCAAGAGCACGGACGAAGTTGAAGTGCTGATTGTGGCGGCTAAAAAAGAGAAAATTGATGACCGTGTGGCCGTGGCTGAAGAGGCTGGTTTGAAGGTCAGTATCGTCGATGTCGAGTCTTATGCGACTGAAACCGCCTATCGCCAACTCGTCAAACAGTTACCGCAGCACAATAAAAAAACCGTCACCATGATGCTCGACATCGGCGCGCATGTGACGCATATCAATGTCATGGTCGGGGCACATTCAGTGTATGCCAGAGAGCAAGCCTTTGGCGGCGCCATGTTGTCTCAAGAGATTCAGCGCCGCTTTGGTTTATCTCCTGAGGAAAGTGAAATTGCCAAACGTCAGGGCGGTTTGCCAGACTCTTATGAAGAGGAAGTATTGCAGCCGTTTTTGCAAAACCTGGCCAGCGAGGTTGCCCGTGCCATATCGTTTTTTACAAACTCTACGCAGTACAACAAAGTTGACCATGTGTTGCTGGCCGGTGGTGTGGCCGCGACGGCAGGCTTGGCTGCACTGATCGAGCAAAAAGCCGGTGTGCATACCCTGGTTGCGAATGCTTTTCAGGGCATGACTTTAGCCAGCAAAATCAAGGCATCGCAGCTTGAAACAGACGCGCCAGCACTGATGATTGCCTGTGGCCTGGCATTGCGCGGGGTGGACGCATGATTAAAGTCAACCTGTTACCGCATCGCCAGATCAAGCGCGCTGAGCGCCAGCGTGAGTTTGGCCTAATGGCATCGCTGGTCGCCATTGCGGCTGCGGCTATTCTGTTCGTAAGTTGGAGCTATATCCACAACAAAATTCAGACCCAGCAAGCGCGTAATCAGCGTTTGCAGGATGAAATGGTGCGGCTGGATAAAGAGATTGCCGTCATTGCCAGCTTAAAAGAGCAAATTAAGCATGTGTTAGAGCGCA
The DNA here is from genome assembly GCF_008015755.1 of Methylophilus sp. Classification (GTDB taxonomy): domain Bacteria; phylum Pseudomonadota; class Gammaproteobacteria; order Burkholderiales; family Methylophilaceae; genus Methylophilus. The sequence continues at coordinate 24,556 of NZ_SSGF01000023.1, forward strand.
AGCAGATTGTGGAAGGTTTGCAGAGCGACCGTAACCAGGCGGTGCTGATTCTGGATGAGTTGGCCAGAAAGCTGCCAGAAGGCGTGTTTCTCAAGAGTGTGAAGCAATTGCAAGATGAGATTGAGCTCAAAGGGATCGCAGACACCAATGCCAGGATTGCCACGCTGGTGCACAACCTGAGTGAGTCCGCCATTATGCACAGCCCCAATCTGGTTGAAATCAAGGCCAATACCAATGCGCTGGGGATTAAAGAATATGAGTTTGTCTTGCGGGTGTCTTTGCAGCGTGAAGCTGCTAAAGAAGACCTTAGCAAGCAGAAACCTGCACCTGCCAAAGGATAACTGAAGAGATGCAACTTTCTGATTTTAATAATATAGATATCAAAACGGCCGGCAATTTACCGATGCCGATGAAAGCCGTGTTGCTGGCCATCCTGTCGACAGCCTTGCTGGTGGTTGGGTATGTCTTTTTGCTCAGCCCCAACCTCAAGGAATTAAAAGCCGAAAAAGCAAAAGAGCAAGGGTTGCGCGACGAGTATCTGGCTAAAAAGGTGCAGGCCATGAAGATCAAAGCCTATGAGCAGCAAGTGGTTGATATTCAACGTACTTTTGGCACTTTGCTCAAGCAGTTACCGGATCGGTCTGAAATGGACGGTTTGCTGACTGACATTAACCAGGCAGGGGTGAGTCAAGGTCTTTCTTTTGAAGGCTTTGTGCCGATGCCGGAGATTTTTGCCGAGTTTTATGCAGAAAAACCAATCAACATCAAAGTGGTCGGCCATTACCATACGTTGGGGGCTTTTGTGACGGAGGTGGCCAAGCTGTCTCGTATTGTGACCTTGCATAATCTGCAGATTATGCCCGCTGGCAAAGATGATAAACAGCCGCATAAAGACATGCTGGTGATGGAGGCAGTCGCCAAAACCTATCGCTATATGGATGCAGAGGAAGTGGCTGCGCGTAAGGCGCAAGAGAGCAAGGCAGGTAAAAAATGATGCGTAACCACTACTTGCTTTGTGTCATCCCGGCCATCTTGCTTAGTGCTTGTGGCGTCTCGCAAGATGACGATTTGACCCAGTTTATGAATGAGGCCAGCCAGACGATGGTAGGCCCAGTCGAGCCGCTGCCACAGGTGCAGAGCTTTTCGCCCAAACAATATAACGCAGATGGTGGGCTGCACGATCCGTTTGTGCCGCGCAGGGCGGCGGTGCAAACCACTAATCAGCCAGACTTAAAACGCCCGAAAGAGCCCTTAGAGGCATACCCGTTGGAAAGCCTCAAATTTGTGGGCGTGTTGAGCAAAAAGAACAGTATGTTTGCCACCATTCAAACGCCAGACAGCATGGTGTACCAGGTCAAGCCCGGCTCACACTTGGGAGAAAAATTTGGTGTGATTACGGCCTTGGCAGAAAACCGCCAGACATTGAAATATGAGTTGAAAATCAAAGAGACGATTCAGGACCCGGTGAGCGGGGAGTGGGCCGAGCAAATGACAACGTTGGAACTGCAGGAACATCAATGATGAAAAAATTTAGTGATTTTGTTACCCGGATGGCCTTCTTGTCTGTGGCCTTGGCTGTCTCGGCAGTGAGCTTTGCCGCAGAACCGCCCGCCGCTACTAATCAACTGCAAGCGGTGGATGTTACGGTTTTGCCAGGTGGGCGCTTGAACGTACAACTGCAGATGGCGCAGCCACTGGCGTCTGCCCCGGTCAGTTTTACCTTAAGTAATCCGCCCAGAATCGTCTTTGATATTCCGAATGCCAGCAATGCCATTGGCAAAAATGTGCTGCCGGTGAATCAGGGGGTCTTAAAGTCGGTACAGGTGGCGCAAGCCAGTGACCGCAGCCGGGTGGTGCTTAATTTGTCCAAGCCAGTGCAGCACGAATTGCAGTTAAAGGATCAAACCTTGCTGGTCGGGCTGACGCAAGAAGGCGCGGATGTGCCGGTGGCTGCCGTGGCGGCTAAGCGTTTTGCTGAGCAGGAAGTCGCCGCTGGACATAAAATCCAGAAAATTGATTTTGTGCGTGGCAAGAATGGTGAAGGCCGTATTCTGGTCGACTTGTCTGACAGCCGTGTCGGCGTCAATGTGCGTAATGCAGGTAAAACGGTGGTGATTGATTTTGCCGATACCGAATTGCCAGAAGCCTTGCAACGCCGGTTGAATGTGATTAATTTTAATACGCCGGTGTTGTATGTGGATGCCTTACGCCACCATCATCAGGCGCAGATCGTGATCGAGCCGCAAGGTGATTGGGAACAATCTGCCTACCAGACTGATAAGCGCCTGGTGGTTGATATCCGTCCGTTGGCTAAAGACCCGAATAAGCTGATTCAAGGCTCTAAGCAGGGCTATGCTGGTGAAAAACTGTCACTTAACTTTCAGCGTGTGGATGTCAGGGATGTATTGAAAGTGATCGCTGACTTCACTGGTAAAAATATTGTGGTCAGTGACTCGGTTTCTGGCAGCGTGACCATCGGTCTGAAAGATGTCCCGTGGGACCAAGCGCTGGATGTGATCATGAAAAGCAAAGGCCTGGACATGCGCGTCAATGGCAGTGTGATTTCGATTGCGCCAGCAGAGGAGTTTGCCGCCAAAGAAAAAGCTCAGCTCACCGCCGACGCAGAACGTGAAACGCTGGAAACATTACGCACCGAAGTGTTCTCATTAAAATATCAAAAAGCCATGGACTTCAGAAATATGTTGCTCGGCGGCGGCGCATCAAGTGGTGGTTCCTCTGCCGGTACGTCAGGCGGCTCGTCAGCAGGCCGTATGAACCGTATTCTGTCGCAACGCGGTAGTGTGACCTTTGATGCGCGCACCAACACCATTTTTGTGCAGGACACGCCAAGAAAACTCGATGAAATTCAGACCATCATCAACAAAGTGGATGTCCCGGTCAAGCAAGTCATGATCGAGTCACGCATGGTGATTGCATCGAACACGTTCTCTAAAGCATTAGGTGCGCGTTTTGGCATTTCGCAAACTGGCACGCCGGGCAACAATAGTGCGTTGTCGATCGGCGGTTCGCTGGGTAACAAAGCGACGGCTTACACCGCCCCGACTACCGCAGGTGGCACGGGCACATATACGCTGGGCACTCAGGGCGGCACCATACAAAGTGCAACACTGGGTAACTACGCCGTCAGCTCCAACGGTCAGCCCGATTTGATGTCCAACCTGCCGGTGACCAATGCGTATGGTGGCATTGCCTTGAGTTTGCTCAAGCTGTCGGCTAACTTGCTACTAAACCTTGAATTGTCCGCGTTGGAAGCAGACTCCCGCGGTAAAGTGATCTCCAGTCCACGGGTGACCACGGCAAATCAGCAAAAAGCCAGAATTGCCCAAGGTGTAGAGATTCCTTATCAAAGTGCAACGAGTAGCGGCGCGACGGCGGTGAGTTTTAAAAAGGCTGAGTTGAGCCTGGAAGTCACTCCGCAAATTACGCCTGACCAAAAAATCATTATGGATCTGGATGTGCGCAAAGACAGCCGTGGTGAAACCTTGCCGGGTGGCGTGGCGATTAACACGCAAAACGTGCAAACCCAGGTGTTGGTAGGGAATGGCGAAACCGTGGTGCTAGGCGGGATTTACGAACAGGTTTCGCGTAAATCTACCGACAAAGTGCCTTTCTTTGGTGACTTGCCAGTGGTCGGCTATGCGTTTAAACGCAACACCAAGCAAGAAGATAAAACAGAGTTGCTGATTTTTATCACGCCTAAAGTGATGGATGAAACGCTGGCTTTGAACTAATTAGCGCACGCAAGCGTGCACGATTACTGACAGCCGACAGGCTTTGCCTTAAAATGCCCAACTGAAACGGTTGGGCTTTTTTATGGGTGCGCAAATACCAAACAACATATTTTTGATCGGCTTGATGGGGGCGGGGAAGACCACGGTTGGCAAATTGATTGCCAAGAGTCTGGGTAAAACCTTCTACGACACCGATCATGTGATTGAACAACGCACCGGCGTTAAAATTCCCACCATCTTTGAACTGGAAGGCGAGGCTGGTTTTCGCAAACGCGAAACGTCTACGCTGGAAGAGTTTGCGCAGCAGGATAATATCGTGCTCGCCACCGGCGGTGGCGCTATTATGGCACCGGAAAACCGGGAGATTCTCAAGCAGTATGGCTATGTGATTTATCTGCGTGCCAACGTCAATGAATTGTATTTGCGAACCCGCAACGATAAAAATCGCCCCTTGCTACAAAATGTGGACGTTAAAGCCAAGCTGGAACAATTGTTTCACGCTCGCAATCCACTCTATACCGAAACGGCACACCTGATTGTCGATACCGGCCATCAGCCAGTCACCGTGATTATTCAAAAAATTGAAAACGCGCTCAATGCGTTGGAGCCTTCATGCAAACCTTAACCGTCAGCCTGGCTGACCGTAGCTATCCAATTCATATCGGTAATGGTCTGTTGGGCCAGGTGGATCTGATTCTGCCGCATTTAAAGCGCAAGCAAGTGGCGATTGTCAGCAATACGACGGTAGCGCCTTTGTACATGCAGGCGATTGCCCAACCCTTGCGCGATGCCGGTGTGAGTGTGATTGAGATCATTCTGCCGGATGGCGAGGCGTATAAAAATAATCAGACCTTACAGATCATTTACGACCATTTGCTGCAAAATCGCTGCGAGCGCAATACCACCCTAATTGCCCTGGGCGGCGGGGTGATTGGTGATTTGACCGGCTATGCGGCAGCGACTTATCTGCGCGGCGTGCCGTTTATCCAGGTGCCGACTACTTTGCTCTCACAAGTGGATTCGAGTGTTGGCGGCAAAACCGGTATCAACCACCCGCTGGGCAAAAACATGATAGGCGCGTTCTACCAGCCTAAGTTGGTGCTGGCCGATATCGACACCTTAAAAACATTGCCGCAGCGTGAGTTGTCTGCAGGCATTGCTGAAGTGATTAAATATGGCCTGATCCGCGATGCGGACTTTTTTGACTGGCTGGAAACCAATATGCCTGCGCTGATGGCGCTGGACACTGCCGTGGCCAGCTATGCGATTTATCGCTCGTGCCAGAATAAAGCCGAGGTGGTGGTGGCCGACGAGCATGAGCAGGGTGAGCGCGCCTTGCTTAACCTGGGCCATACTTTTGGCCATGCCATTGAGAATGCCATGGGTTACGGGGTTTGGCTGCATGGTGAAGCCGTCGCCACCGGCACGGTCATGGCGGCGGATCTGTCACAGCGTATGGGTTGGCTCAATGCCGCACAAATGGCGCGTATTAAAACCATTATGCAGGCCGCCAAGTTGCCGATAGCAGCGCCAGATTTGGGTGCAGACGAGTATTTGCGCTTGATGCAGCTTGATAAGAAAGTCGCGGACGGCCGTATCCGGCTGATTTTGCAGCAGGATATCGGCAAGGCCGTGATCACTGCCGATTACGATGCCGAGAAGTTAAAACAAACGCTGTCATTGGCGGCCTGACCCGAAAGCCGCCATGACCTTAGCCCACTTTGCCGCACATCCTGAACAAACGCGTGGCCGCAAGGTCAGCGAGCAAGAGTCACCGTTGCGCAATGTGTTCCAGCGAGATCGCGACCGTATTATTCACTCCACCGCTTTTCGTCGGCTCGAGTATAAAACGCAGGTATTTGTGAATCACGAAGGCGACCTGTTTCGCACGCGCCTCACGCATAGCATAGAGGTAGCGCAACTCACGCGAGGCATTGCGCGTACGCTGGGCCTGCATGAAGACTTGGCCGAAGCGATTGCGCTGGCGCACGACCTTGGTCACACGCCATTTGGTCACGCCGGCCAGGATGCGTTGAATCATTGCATGCGCGATTACGGTGGTTTTGAGCATAATTTGCAATCCTTGCGCGTGGTGGATGTGCTCGAAAACCGTTATGCCAGTTTTGATGGTCTGAACCTCACTTTTGAGGTGCGCGAAGGTATCCTCAAGCATTGCTCACGCAAAAATGCGCAGTTGCTGGGGGATGTCGGTGAGCGCTTTTTGCGCGGCGAATCGCCCAGCCTGGAGGCGCAAGTCACCAACTTTGCCGATGAAATTGCTTATAACAATCATGATGTAGACGATGGCTTACGCTCAGGCTTGATCACGATCCAGCAACTGGCCGGTATTCAGCTGTTTGCCGAAAACATGGCAGAAGTGAAAAAACTGTATGGCGACATCGAAGAAAAGCGGCTGGTGCATGAAACCATCCGCCGCATGATTAATGTGCTGGTGGTCGACTTATGCCAGCAAAGCCAGCAGGCAATCGCCGCATTGAGCCCTGCCAGCATTGATGATGTGCGTAAGACGCCTGACTACCTGGTTGGCTTTAGCCAGGCCCTGGATGAAAAAAACCTGGAACTCAAGCAGTTTTTGCGTAAGCATCTTTATCAGCACTACCGCGTCAATCGCATGAGCGCCAAAGCGCGCCGTATTATCGAAGAGCTATTTAAGGCATTTATGGACAATCCGGCCTTGATGCCTGATGAGTATCAATTGGCTGCCAAACACAATCAGGCACGTGCGGTGGCAGACTATATTGCTGGCATGACCGACCGCTATGCCATTCGTGAACATCGGCGTTTATTCGCGGTAGAAGAGAGCTGGTAACTACTGCATGCAAAAGAAAATAAAAAAGGCTGCTATGGATAAGCAGCCTTTTTTATTGCCTAGGTTGAACTGATTCAGCCTAGTGGCGAGGATTATTTAGCGACTTGTTTCTCGCGCATTTCGTCCAGTGTTTTGCAGTCAATACACAAGGTCGCTGTCGGGCGGGCTTCCAGGCGTTTCAGGCCGATTTCAATGCCGCAGCCTTCGCAGTAGCCATAGTCGCCGCTGTCAATGTTGCGCAAGGTTTCGTCGATTTTTTTAATCAGCTTGCGCTCGCGGTCGCGGTTACGCAACTCCAGAGCCATGTCAGATTCCTGGCTGGCACGGTCATTCGGGTCCGCAAAACTGGTGACTTCGTCCTGCATGGTGTGCACAGTACGGTCAATGTCATGACTCAGTTCTGATTTCCAGTCATTCAGGATTTTACGAAAGTGATCCTGCTGCTTTTTGTTCATGTATTCCTCACCGGCAGCTGGCTGGTAAGGGGTGAAAGATTTGTTAACGGTATCTGCCATGATGGTTCCAAAGAACGAAACTACTGAATAGTTATTGCCAAAAAAGGCGCTTGTACTGCATTAGGTCATTCAACAATCGCGCGAGTTTACACCAGTTTCCAAGGGCATGCAAAGTCTCTTTTCTGTGTTTTAAAGGCACCAGGATCAGGCTTGCTCTCGGAGCTCCAGTGCTTTTAAGGTATTTTCCATCAGCGTTGCCACGGTCATCGGCCCGACACCGCCTGGTACAGGGGTGATGTGGCTGGCACGTTGGCTGGCGACGGCGAAATCCACATCGCCGGTAATTTTGCCATCCGGCAAGCGATTGATGCCAATGTCTACCACAATCGCACCAGACTTGATCCACTCACCTTTAATCAGGCCTGCTTTGCCTGCGGCCGCAACAATTAAGTCTGCCCGGCCAATATGCGCTGCCAAATCTTTGGTGTGTCGATGGCAGCTGGTCACCGTGCAACCTGCTAGTAACAACTCCAGGCCCATGGGGCGGCCGACGTGGTTGGAGACGCCCACCACGACCGCGTCCAGCCCCTTGAGCGCGATGCCACTGGCTTGCAGCATTTTAATCACGCCATAAGGGGTGCACGAACGCAGCAATGGCTGGCGCACCGCCAGGCGGCCTATGTTATACGGGTGAAAGCCATCGACATCTTTGGCCGGATCAATCAGGGCCAGGATTTCCGTTTCATCAATGTGATCCGGCAATGGGGATTGCACTAGAATGCCGTCAGTGTGGTCGTCGGCATTCAGTTGCCTGATCAGCGCAAATAATGCTTCCTGTGTCGTGCTGGCTGGCAAATTATGAGCCACCGAAACGATGCCTGTTTTCTCACAGGCAAGACGTTTGTTGCGTACATAAATGGCAGAGGCAGGGTCATCCCCCAATAAAATGACCGCGAGGCATGGCGCGCGTTTTCCGGCCTGCAAGCGTTGGATAATATTGGTTTTGATTTCCTCTAGCAGTTGATTGGCAATTTGCTTACCATCAATAATATGAGCGCTCATGAACAAAATATTTGTCGTAAAAAATAGAATTTTATCACATCGACATTGACACAAATTCAGAAAATCGGTTATATTTCCGTCTTCGGCGTGTAGCGTAGTCTGGTAGCGCGCCTGCTTTGGGAGCAGGATGTCGGGAGTTCGAATCTCTCCACGCCGACCAGTTTCTCTGGATTGCCTGATCGGCATGTAACTACTTTATCTGCTCGTAGCTCAACTGGATAGAGCACCAGCCTTCTAAGCTGGGGGTTACAGGTTCGATTCCTGTCGGGCAGGCCAATAAAGTCTCTATGGTGGCTGTAGCTCAGTTGGTAGAGTCCAGGATTGTGATTCCTGTTGTCGTGGGTTCGAGCCCCATCAGCCACCCCACCACTTCTGTCTTAAATCAAAAAATAGTCACTAATATCGCCTCTATTTACTAATAAGTTGGCGCTAGGCTTTTGATAAAGTGTTCGAAACAACGATTGTCGCGAACATGACTACTCTTTTAAATTTAAAAAAATTGATGCAAAGCCTGATTGACCTGACCAAGGTCAGGGATAGTCTTGCGCTAGATCCGGCGTTGCTGTCATTGATGCAGCAATGGATGTCTTTGTTTGCGACTCAGGCGCAGCCGGTCAGAATGCAAGTGTTGTCCAAACGTCAGCTAGTGTCGGTGATGGATACACAAGAATCCAGTACTGATCCCACCTTTGAGGCTTGGCCGCCAGAGGTGTATACGATGTTATTGCGTTATTTGAATCGAGAGCATCGCCAGCATGCATGCCTGGAGACCGCCAGCGGCAAGCTACACGTGTTCCCGCTCAGGCAAAGTATTTCTCATAAAAATGCCATTCTGTTGATTCAGTACGAAGCGCTGTCTACCGACGAAATTGCGCTGGTGGAACAGTGCTTGCAGATGTTTGATCATTATGCCGGGCTTATTGTTGAAAATGAGCGCGATGCGTTGACTGGCCTGCTCAACCGTAAAACATTCGACCAATGTGTCGGCAAGATTTTGCTCAACGACTACAAGCCAGAATACCGTTTCCCTTTGCACCATTATCTGGTGATCTTCGACATTGATTTTTTCAAAAGAATTAACGACACCTATGGGCATTTGATTGGTGACGAAGTGCTGCTGCTATTATCGCGTTTGATGCAGGAAAGCTTTCGGGACGGCGATTTGTTGTTCCGCTTTGGTGGTGAAGAGTTTGTGGGCGTGTTCTCGTGCGCCGAAGAACATGAAATTGTCACCCTGTTAGACCGCTTTAAGGATGCGCTGGCGGCGTATTCGTTTCCGCAGGTGGGGCAGGTCACCATTAGTATCGGTTGCTCAAAAATGGCGCTCAATGTGTTGCCAAATACCGTACTTGAACATGCAGATGAAGCACTGTATTACGCCAAAGAGCACGGTAGAAACCAAATTTGCTTTTATGAAACGCTGATTGCGCAAGGCCTACTAAAAGATAGCATGATTACTGGCGAAATCGAGTTGTTCTAGCCTCGCCCTTTCCTTATTGGCCGCTCAAAATGCGCCTTAATACTGACACTATCGTCAGTCTCTGTGCACTTTCCCTAATGATGATTTGACATTGTCTATTGATGTTATTTAATATATGTTAAAAAATGTCAATATGGTAACGGGGGAAGTCAATGCGTTTCGCTGTCATCCTGCTCTGCTGTTTATGGCTGACCGCCTGCCTGCGGCCACCGCTGGAGCCGTCTACGCACTCGGCGTTACATTTGCCAGCGCTTTTGCCCGCAGATCCCCCCGCTGTTGCGGCGTATCCTGAAGTCGATATCTCAGACATTGAGTCCACCCGCGTCATCAAACCATCATTAAAGTCTGCCACCCCCACGCTGCTGATTAACCTGGTCGTGCATGATGCCCCTGTGCAGGAGGTGTTGCTGGCCATTGCCCGTGAGAGTGGGCTGAACATTGATATACACCCCGGTTTGCGTGGCAAGGTTAGCCTGCATGCGATCCAGCAGTCGGTGCCGGCGATTTTGGCGCGCATGTCCAAGCAACTGGATATGTATTACGAGTGGTCGAATGGCGTCTGGTTAATTACACCAGACATGCCGGTGATTCGTAGTTATAAGCTCAATTATGTCAATATCAGCCGCGATACCGCGGCGTATATCGGGGTTGCCAGTGAAATTAATAGTGCAGGCAGGGCGGCGACAGGGGCTGCTGGTAACGGTGGTGCTGCCACTGCCGTCGTCACCCAAGGCGGCAGTAGCAATAGCTCAAGAACGGCGGTGACTTCGCTATCGCGCTATCACTTGTGGGAAAGTGTTGTTGAGAACATACAGGCGCTGTTAGAGGAAACCGATAAGGCCAGCACTGCGCGTGATGAAGTGCTGGAAAACGCGGCGCCCACACTGGCTTTGCTAGCACAGGCGCGTGAGACACCTATAGCCACCGAGGCAGAACATAGCGCATCTCAAGCCACTGATACGTTACCAGCCAACGCACCGGCAGCGTTTGAAAAAATTAAGCAGGCGCATGTGCGCTGGCATGCGTCACGTTTGATTGCCAACCCCGAAACCGGCATTTTAACCATACGCGCGTCGCAGAGCCAGCAAGCGCAAGTCAAATCCTATCTTGAGTCGGTGATGCAGGTCGCTGCTAGGCAGGTGTTGATCGAAGCCACGATTGTTGAAGTAGAGCTCAGCAAAAGCTTTCAAATGGGCATAGATTGGAGCCGATTATCCGCCTCGGCACAGCAACGCGGATGGCAATTAGCACAATCGCTGGGCAACGAGGCCGCGCAATTCAATCGCTCTGCGGGGCAATGGGAAAGTAACAATAGCAAAAATGCACTCGGCCAGAATAATGGCAGCGTGGCCTTTATGCTGGGCTACTTTAACCCACTGAGTCGTCTTGGCAATTTAAGTGCAAGCGTGACGTTGCTGGAGCAGTTTGGCAAAACGCGTGTGTTATCCAGCCCTAAATTAATGGTGCTCAATAACCAGACCGCAATTCTAAAGGTGGTCGATAACCTGGTCTATTTCACGATTCAATCGCAAATCTCTCAAAGCAGCAGCAATAGTGGCAGTAATTTGCAGGCCGTGACGACGACCGCCAATACCGTGCCGGTGGGCCTGGTGATGGCGGTCACGGCTCAAATTAACAGCCATCAGCGGGTGAATTTAAATGTGCGCCCTACGGTGTCCAAGGTCTTGCGTTATATCGAAGATCCTAACCCACAATTAGGCAGCGGCAGTACGCGCATCGTTAGCAGTATTCCCGAAATACAGGTGCGTGAGATGGAGTCGGTACTCAATGTCGCCAGTGGCAATATCGCCGTGCTGGGTGGCTTGATGCAGGAAGACCAGCGCGACTTTACCGACCGTGTGCCCGGGGTATCCAGGTTGCCTGTGCTCGGGCAAGTGTTTATCGGCAAAAATCAGGCAGCGAAAAAAACAGAATTGATTGTGTTTCTGAGGCCTACGGTCATTGGGCATGCCGATGTGCGCTCGGGCGATTTGCAGTTGTTTCAACCGTTGTTGCCTGACGAGTTGCCTGCGGATGCTTTTGAGATCAATGCAGGGGAGCCTTCATGAGCCCGCGCCTTTTACAGATTGCCTCATGGCTCAGACCGACACGCTCAACCTTGAGTCCCTATCGCCACGCATTAATACAGACCGATCTCAAGCGCGTTGAATTCGGATTAAGCTGTTTGCTGTGGGTTTGCGTAACCCTGATAAGTGGTCTGGTCTGGCAACAGAGTAACCACCTGTTTGATCTGGGCGGGAGCAGTATCGTTAGAAGGCCGCCCCAACAACTGCGACAGACTGAGCGACAGCTTCTTCCCAAAGAGATAGAAGCCTCTGAGCCGATGGTGAATAGGCAAGCCTTGCCTAGCCTGTTCCATTTTGAGCACGTGACTGTGGCGCAGACCACCGCTAAGCGCGTGCCTGCGCCTGAGATGCTGATACCTCCAGCTGAAAAAGTCCCTTCCTATCCGTCTCATCTGACGGTGCAAGTGCAAGCTACACCATCATTGGCAACAGGGGTGAGAACGCAGCTCAACCTAGCGACCGAGCAATTGCGCTCTGGGCAATTATTCATAGCGCGTCAATCGTTTGAGCAGGTGCTAAAGCAGGACCCGCATCAGGTAGTCGCATTGGCTGGCATGCTGGTGATTACTAGCCAGCAAGGCGATATTCAACAGCGGGAAGATTACCTGAGCAGGATGCGTCAGGAAATTCCAGACTATATCCCTGATGATGATTTGTTTTTAATGCTGCTGGAGGATTGAGTATGCTGGCCGCCACAAACAACACGCGTATTGGTGAGTGGATGTTGGCAAAGGGCATGATTACTGCCGACCAGTTAGAAATTGCGCTTATCGAACAACAAAAACATCGGCTGCTGCTCGGGCAACAATTGGTCAGATTGCACTTTGTGACCGACGCCATGATACGTGATGTGCTAGCACATCATCATGCGCAGGAAAGCATAGACTTGCAGCAGGTGATTGCCGATCCGGAAGCGCTGGCTATGGTACCCGAGACGTTTGCCAGGCAACATGGGGTGTTGCCATTGGATTTATCTGCAGACAAGCAAACCATGCGAGTGGCTTTCTCTGGTCACAATCATCTGCTGGCGCTAGATGCTCTGCGCCATCTATTAGGCGGCACCATACAGTGCAAGCCGGTATTGGCGACAGAGGCGCATCTGGAGCAGGCGCTGGATAAGTTTTATGGGCATAGTTTGTCGCTCGACAGTCTCTTGCGTGAAATTGAGCAGGAAAGCAGCGCCCCGGCACTGTTGTCTGCGCAGCAAACATCGCGGCCAGTGATCCGGCTGGTCAATGCCGTATTGGTGGATGCGGTCAAACAAGGCGCTTCCGATATCCACTTTGAACCCGAACAGGCTTTCCTGAGGATACGTTATCGTATTGACGGTGTCTTGTGGCAAATCCGCTGTTTACACGACCGTTATTGGCCCGCTATGTGCGTCAGGCTCAAAATACTCTCAGGCATGGACATCGCCGAACAGCGGACACCACAGGATGGACGGGTTAACTTGTTTTTATGCGGGCGGCAGATTGATTTTCGCGTCTCCAGTCATCCGACATTGCATGGCGAGAATCTGGTGTTGCGCGTGCTGGACCGAGATAAGGCGATTATTCCACTAGAGGCGATGGGATTACGGCCGCCACAATTGCAACAGCTTACATCCATGCTGGCCAAACCAGAGGGATTGTTGATTTTAACCGGGCCGACCGGCAGTGGCAAAACAACCACTTTGTATTCGATGCTCGGCCATCTCAATCATGAGCACGTCAACATCATGACGCTGGAAGACCCGGTGGAGTATCCACATGCGCTGATGCGTCAAACGTCGGTAAATGCTGCCAACAAGGTCGATTTTATCAATGGTATCCGTGCAATTTTACGCCAGGACCCAGACATCATTCTGGTTGGCGAAGTGCGTGATGAATCCACCGCCGCCATGGCCGTACGGGCGGCGATGACTGGCCATCTGGTGATGACCACCTTGCATACCAATAGTGCGGCGGCGGCTTTTTCACGGTTGCAAGACCTCGGCGTCAGCTTGCATATGATGACCGGCTGTTTGGTGGGCGTGGTTGCACAAAGATTGCTGCGACGCTTATGTTTGCATTGCAAGCGAGAGACGGTGGCAGACAGCGGACTAGTCAGATTGTTATGTCAGGCGGGTGTGCCAGCGCAGGCGGGGGCGCAATCCGTGTTTGAGGCAGGCGGATGCGCGCATTGCCGCATGAGTGGCTATCACGGCCGCTTGGTCATCATGGAGGTGCTTGCCATGCATGCGGATATGGAGGACATGCTAATGCATGCCTCCCCTATGCAACGTTTACAACAGCAAGCCAGGCAACATGGCTATACCACATTGGCTGAAGAAGGGTTGCAACTGGTGGCTGCCGGTGAGACCAGCTTGCAGGAGCTGCAACGGGTGGTTGATTTAAGTGCATTTGAGACGGTTGCGGCCATGCCATGACCAGTTATCGTTACACCGCAATTGACCAATACGGCCACCGCCAGCGTGGCATGCTGGACGTGGCTGATGAGCAAGCGTTGATGGCGAGTTTGCAGCAACAAGGCTTGGAGTTACTGACCTTTAAATTGGCGCAGTCTTTGTTATGGCGGCAACCACGCGTGAATACGCAAACACTGATTTTATTTTGTGTGCAAATGGAGCAACTGCTGCAAGCCGGCGTGCCATTGTTGCAGTCCGTGGCCGAATTAACCGACCAAAGCGAGCATCGAGGCATGATGCTGGCGCTGCAAGGTGTGCAGCGAGAGTTGGAGGCTGGCAAGTTATTGTCACAAGCGTTGCAGGCGCAGCCGCAGGTTTTTCCAGCGCTGTTAGGGCAACTCATTGCGGCGGGCGAGTGCACCGGGCAGCTGCCTGAAATTTTTGGGCATTTGACACGTACCTTGTCATGGCAGGCAGAGTTAGTCGCACAAGTGCGTCGCGGGCTAACTTATCCGGCGGTGCTATGTGTCATGGTGTCGGTCGCCGCCTATGTGATGTTGACTTTTCTGGTGCCGCAAATGGCCAGTTTTTTGCAAAGCCTGGGTCAGTCGCTGCCCTGGTCTACCCGTTTGCTGTTGGCATTGTCGGACGCGGTGATGGGCTATGGGGTGTGGTTGGTATTTGGCCTCATTGTCCTAGTTAGCGCCATGCTACTAGCTATACGTCGCTCACCGACACTGGCATTTTTTGTGGATCAACGCCTATTAAAGCTGCCTGTGGTCGGACGTTTGTGGCATCAATTGGTGCTGGCGAGGCTTTGCAGATTTCTGGGCTTGATGTATCAGGCAGGGATTCCATTATTGCAAGCGCTAGAGTGGTGTCAGCCTTTGTTGCAGCAGCGCGTCATGGCACACGCGTTGTCAGAGGTCCACCAGCGCGTGCAGGCCGGTGAAAGCCTCACTGCAAGTTTTGCCGCCACCCGTCATTTTCCACCCTTGATGTTACGCATGTTGAGTGTGGGTGAAACCACCGGTGCACTGGATAAAATGCTATTTCAGTTGGCCACCTTTTATGACCGGGAGGTGCAGTCGCAATTGCAGATGTTATTAAGACTGCTTGAACCGGCATTGACTATCGCATTGGGCCTCATGTTGTTATTTTTAATGGCTGCGGTGATGTTGCCCGTGTATGACAGCTTTTCCAGTTTGCGCTATTAAGCATGGCGAATCATCACTTTATTGTCCTGATTGATCAATTGCGCTGGCGTGTTGTACAGATGCGTGGGCAGGCCTTTTTGGCGATGCGTACCTTTGAGGTCGATGATGGCAGTCGCGCCGAGTTGTTGCGCTGGTGGCAAGCATTTCCACAAGCAACGGTGAGCTTTCTCACCAATCATGCTGATGAGCACTATCACGTTGAAGGGTTGCCGCATGTGCGCGGCGCGACCGGGCGTCAATTGCTCATGCGCAAGCTGGCTGCCTGGCCTTTGTCGCAAGGCATGCACGCGGTTTGCCGCTTGGATACTGTACAAACGCTGCGTCGGGAGAGCCGCTTTTTGTTTGTGGCATGCTTGTATCCGCCGTTGGCGGACTGGCTGCCCACCTTGCAGGCAGCCGCTATTCGCGTGCAGGGGGTCTACACGCACGCATTGAGCCTGGCTTGCTGGTTGCCACCACCACAGCAAAATGTCACGCATTGTCTTTGTATTGAGTACACGCAGCAGCAGGTGCGTCTGAGTTATTTGCAACAACAGCGCCTGTTTTTTAGTCGCCTGATTTTGCTGCCGCCAGACCTGTTCTCTACTTCCGAGGCTTGTGCTGCCCGCATTCTGCATGAGGTTGGCCAGATACGTATGACGCTGCTGCATCAGCAATGGCTACAGCAGGCCGATGTGTTGCACATTGCGTGGTTAGGCCTGGTGCCAATGGAGGCTTCGTGGATAAAGCCGCAGTTGCCAGCGGGCTGTGCATGGACCGATTTGTCGGATGCGGTGTTGGCACGTCAACTCGGGTACCGCGCCATGCCAGATGGGCTGAGTGTCATGGACTGGGCGGCGTTGCAGGTTGTTTTAAAGGGCAGCTTACCTAATCTGGCGCCTGAGTATGCGTTATTGGCGGGCAGCATCGTACGCGTCAGGCGTCGCCTGCATTGGGCGGGGATGGTCATGGCCGCTATGATGATCGTTGCTGGCGGGGTTGCGATACGAGCCACACAATTTGCAGAGGCGCGCATGCAGCAGGTGCGTTATCAACTCAGTGCTTTACCCGCGGCGCCAACCAGTAGTGTGAGCGAGGCGCAGTTGCCGCAAATGCGCGCATTCACGCAGGCGATGCAAAGTTTGCAATCTTCTGTCCAGTCACCGGGGCCAGCATTAGCGATGATGCAACAGGCCTTGGCGGGCGTCGTCCACTGGCGTGTCGCCAGCCTTGAATGGGCCGTGGCGGACCAGCCGTTGGCACCAGCGCTGTCGAAACCTGCATTTGATTGGCAAGAAACGCTGACGATCACCTGGAATAAGGTCGAGCAAAGTGGAGCAGCTTCGGAGGAGTGGCAGCAGTTGTTGCGTCGCTTGCGTGAATTGCCCGTCGTTGAGAAAGTTGATGTGTTGACGCCAATGGCCTCTACTGATGCTTCTCAGCGGCAGGGAGGCACTGGTCCGGCACTGTGGCCAGATCAGCCACCGGTACTTAAGGTGTATTTGCGACATGACCGGCCTGGGGCGGCTAATGAAAGCTAGCAATTACTGGCCCACATTACGTGTGTCTGCGATCGGTTGGATAGTCGCGCTATGTCTGCTGGCCGGTGCGTTGGGCATCGTTTTACAGCGTCAATCGGTGATTGAAGAACACTGGCGGCAGGCAAAAAAGCAATTACAACAACGCCAGCAACAACTGACACAGCAGGCCAGTGATCAGCCTGAAATTGCGTTTTTTCTCGCGCATCGTTCAAAATGGCAGGCGCTAGGAGTGATGCAGGCGCCTGATTTTGATCGGTGGGATGCTGCCTTGGTCGCCATGCAGCAGCAATTTGCGTTGCCGCATGTCAGTTACCAGATGCAGCCGTCGCTGACATGTGCTGCGTCGACCTGTCAGCAGCAATGGCCAACGGCTCAGCCGCCAGCCTTTAATATCAGCGTGACTCCCATACAACTCACATGGTCAGTGGCACATGAGTCCGATGTGATGGGCTGGTTACAGAAACTTCAGCGCGCAGATGTTGGTTTATTGCTGCTGCGTCGTTGCCACTGGAGATTGGCAGCAGGCGCCGATCTAATTGCTGCGCAATGTGACCTTGACCTTTTTAATTTCCCTCATGTGTTACCCGTTGAACTGATGGGGGCGCCATGAACTCTGTCCGAGCAATGCAAAAGATGCAAACCGGTATCGCCATCTGGGTGGTGTTGCTATTGTTATCTGGGATGGGCGGCTGGACCTTATATCTGGCGCAAAGTACTTATCCTGCCCGGCAGCGTGCGATGCAAAAAACCATCGTCTCGCTGGCAGCGGCGCAACAGGCCTTGCTGGCTTATGCGCTGCAGCCATTAGGCACGACTCCGTGTGAATTGAATTGTCCGCGCCCCGGTGATTTGCCTTGCCCAGACCGCAATAATGATGGCATTGCAGAAACCTCATGTAGCAATACCTCGCGCTTGGGGCGGCTGCCCTGGAAAACCCTGGGTGTCGGCGATCTACGCGACGGCAGCGGTGAGCGATTGTGGTACGCAGTCTCCGAGCGTTATAAAAACAATCCGCGCCTGCGCCCTCTGAACCTGGATACGCCGGGTACCTGGAGTGTGATTTCGTCAGAGGGAGTGGTGTGGGATGCGACGCAAGGCAATGGCGTGGTGGCGGTGTTGGTGGCACCCATGCAGCCACTGGTGCGTGAGGATGGCTGGTTGCAGCAACGCGAAGACGCCACGACCGAGATTGCCAAGCATTACCTGGATATCAATCGCGCGGCTGATCATGCCAATGCGCAAGAAAACGCAGCGCAGGGCTTTGTCCGCGCGCCATCCACCACACATTTTAATGATGTGGTCTGGCCCATCACCGCTAGCCAAATGCACCAAGCCATGCAAAAACAGGTGCTGGCAGAGGTCAAGCGCAGCCTGCGCTGTGTTGCATCGCCATGTCCTGTCTACCCCATGCCAGCAGCGGTCGAAGACAGTAGTTGTTTGGGTAGCCAGCCCTTGGGGGTCGGTCAATGTCTTTCTGCTGCCAGCAGTATCGGTCGCCTGCCGCTGGATGCAAATGCACACTGGCCTTGGGCAGTACAACATGTGCTGGATGGCAATCCACAGCATCACTGGTTTCAGCAGAATGCGTGGCGAGAGCAGGTGTTTTACCTGCCAGGTCAGACACAAGCCAGCATCCTCCTCAGCGGAGAACGCTTGCCGGGCCAAGTCCGCGATGGCGCGATGGACAAGCTGCATCTGAATGCCTACCTTGAAGCCGCCACCTTGCAGTGGTTGCATGTGCAAGACACGACAGCATTAGATTTATCGAGTAACGACATCCAGGATAAGGCGACGCGGCCATGAGCTTGACGCGGGGTAATCGCCAGAGGTGTTTGAGGCCCGCAATGTCTGGATTCAGCTTGCTGGAGATGGCGCTGGCATTGGTGATTTTGAGTTTAATGATGGGCTGGTTGATGACGCCATTGCGGGTGCAACATGGCTTGCAGAAATACCAGCAAACTGAACAACGGCTGGTTGCGGCCCAGCAGGCGTTGATCGGCCACGCCATTATCTATCATTATTTGCCATGCCCGGATACTGACCAACCGCCAGATGGCTGGGAAAATGTATCAGCAAATCAAACTTGTGTTGACGTTGAGGGCGTGCTGCCGTGGCTGCAATTAGGCCTGGGGGCCACCGATGCCTGGGGGCGGTTTTTTCGCTATCGTGCCGATAGTACTTTTACCCATCATACACAGTGGTTTTCCGTGTCTGCGGCAGAGACTGCCAGCAATATTCAAGTGGTGGGTGAGTTTGGACAATTGACCAGCGGCCCCAGCCGTCCGGCCGCGATAGTCCTTTCGCATGGCGAAAACGGGCTGGGTGGCATACAATCGGTGTCTGGCGGGCAAGCGCATGCGATGGCGGCACCGACGCACCCCGATGAGCAGGAAAATGCTGATGGCGACCTCACTTTTGTCGATAAAGCCCAGCAGCAGGCGGGTGGGGCCGTGTTTGATGACCGTGTGGTGATATTGTCGCCCAAAGTATTAATACAGCAAATGGTGCAGGCGCAGCGCCTGCCTTGAGTAAACGGATATGGTTCATGCAAGACGATTTATTGTTACGTTATAGTCGGCACATCATGTTGCCGCAAGTGGAATACGCGGGCCAGGAAAAGCTCACGCAAAGCCATGCGCTGATCATTGGCGCCGGTGGTTTGGGTGCGCCGGTGGCCATGTACCTCGCTGCCGCCGGTGTCGGCACTTTAACCATTTGCGACTTTGACCAGGTGGATTTAACCAACCTGCAGCGCCAGATTATTCACACCACTGCGGCGGTGGGGCAAAACAAGGCCTTGTCTGCACAAGCGACGATTGCCAGCCTGAATCCTGAGGTCAAAGTGAATGTCGAGACAACCCGGCTGAACAAGGAAGCGCTTGCCGGACGTGTAGCCACTGCTGATGTGGTGATTGATTGCTCGGATAATTTTGCCACACGCTACTTAATCAACCAGCTTTGCTTTACCCACAAAACACCCTTGGTTTCGGGCGCAGCCATTGGTTTTGAGGGTCAATTAAGTGTGTTTGATTTTCGTCATGACGACAGCCCGTGTTATCACTGCTTGTACCCCGATGTGGGCGATGACCAGGCTTTGCGTTGTGCCGATAATGGCGTATTTGCACCGCTGGTTGGCATGATAGGCACCGCACAAGCGGCTGAAGCATTGAAACTGTTGCTGAATATTGGCCATACCATGCAAGGCCGATTGTTATTGCTGGATGCTTTGAGTGCCGAGTGGCGCACCATCCGCTTGAAAAAAGACCCGTCGTGCTTAGTGTGTGGGGCGCGTGTTTAAGTCTTTGCGTTGAGAGCATTCACCAGTTCGGTAATCTCCCATTCGCAGCCGCCACATCCGCTTAGTGCGCCTGAGTAACGCGAAATACCATCCAGATCTTTGCCTTGGGCGACCAGCTCAATAATCAAGCCTCGTGTTGTGCCACTGCAACTGCATAAGACTTCTTTCGGGTTTTCTTCTTCCATGTCAGACATCTGTAGATTATCCTCTAAAACCAAGGCCGTATGATAGCGGCGGCTTTTTTTGTCAGACAGATAATTTGTGCAACGGTTGCTGTCAATCTGAAAGCCCGTTAGCATCTGGTTAAACTGTTCAAAGGGGTGGGGCATGAATAAAGGGGTGCGTTTATCTGAAAAATGGTTTAACCGTGCCTTGTGGGCGGTGGCCTTTATTTTTGCCTGGTTTTTAACTGGGTTGGGTAACAGTATTATCGGCGACCTGCCGCGCGTAGAGCCGCAATACACCACTGAGCATTTCGTGAATCGCCTCGCGATAGAGCCCTTGCGCACGGCGCTGAAAGACATCACTCCTCAGCAACAACGGTTGGCTGATCAACTGGAGCAGGCCAGTTTGCAACTCACCATCCGGCAAAAAGACTATCAGGCTGCCCGCAGTACTTTCGATCACTGGGTGGCCACGCGTGATGTGACGCAATTATCAACCCAGGATGATGAGCTGCTTAAGCGCACGCAACAACTCGATGCGCTGAAAGTGCATGAGCGGGCCGCTGAGAAATCAATAGAGCATATTCAGCAGCAGCAAACCAACCTGTCTCAACATGAGGCGCAATTACAATCGCAGATCGCTGCCATGGAAGACGTGGCCCGTAAAAAATTCGACGAGGCAAACCAACATCAGGCGACGCGGGTGTTTTTATATCGGCTATTACTGACCCTGCCTTTGCTAGGGATTGCCGCTTGGTTGTTTGTCAAACAGCGAAAATCGCAATATTGGCCTTTTGTGTGGGGCTTTATTATCTTTGCTTTGATGGCATTCTTCGTCGAATTGGTGCCGTATTTGCCAGATTATGGCGGCTATGTGCGCTATCTGGTGGGTATCTTGCTCACGGTGGTTGGCGGTAAATATGCCATTGCTGCATTGCAGCGTTATCTGGCGCAGCAGCAGTTGGCCGAGTCGCAACCTGAATTTCAGCGGCGTGAAGAGCTGGGGTATGACATCGCCCTAGAGCGCTTAGCTAAGGGGATTTGCCCAGGCTGTGAGCGGCAGGTAGACCTCAAAAATGAACACAATGATTTTTGCATGCACTGCGGCATTTGTTTGCACAACTATTGCACTGGCTGCCATGCCAGAAAAAACGCGTTTGCCAAGTTTTGCCACAAATGTGGCACCGTCGCCTGATCACAGGCGCGATACCACATTGCGGTAGGTTCAGCCTAAGCGCTTAGCTGAGCTTATTTAATTGCGTTTGCAGTTTGTCTAAATTGGCGCTGAACTCGGCCAAACGTGCTTTTTCTTGCTCCACCACGGCGGCTGGGGCGCGTGCGACAAAACTTTCGTTGCCCAATTTGCTGTTGGCTTTGGTAATCTCGCCTTGCAGGCGTGCGATTTCCTTGCCTAAGCGCTCTTTTTCGGCGGCGACGTCAATCTCCACTTTAAGCATCAGCTTAAAGTCAGCCGCCAGCATCACTGGTGCATCCGCTTCTGGGAGCTCAGCCACAATGTCGACGTTCTCCAGCTTGGCCAGTGACTTGAGGTAAGGCGCAAACGCTGCCAGTTGCTCAGCGTCACCCGCGGCAATCAATGGCACTTTGGACGCAGGTGAAATGCTCATCTCACCACGCAAGCTACGGCAAGCCTCTACTGCTGTTTTCAGCGTAGCCACCCACGCTTCAGCCTGGTCATCAATTTTTTCCAGGTCCGCTTTGGGATAAGCTTGCAACATAATGCTCTCAGTGCCGCGTGACTTGTCTTTGAGGTCGGTCATCGGCGCCACGGTTTGCCAGATTTCTTCGGTAATAAACGGAATAATCGGGTGCGCTAATCTTAAGATGGTTTCCAGCACGCGCAACAAGGTGCGACGGGTAGCGCGCTGCTCAGCATCGCTGCCATTCTGGATTTGTACTTTGGCGATTTCCAGATACCAGTCGCAGTATTGATCCCAGACAAACTCGTAAATGGCTTTGGCGGCCAGGTCAAATCGATAGTCGTTAAACGCGCGCTCCACGTCGGCTTCGGTGCGTTGCAACAGCGACACTATCCATCTATCAGCCTGGCTAAATTGACGGCCACCCCCTTCGCAGCTTTCGGCACCAAAACCGTTGTCTTGGCCTTCGGTATTCATCAGCACAAAACGGGTGGCGTTCCATAGCTTGTTGCAGAAGTTACGGTAGCCTTCGCAGCGTTGCAGGTCAAATTTGATGTCGCGGCCGGGTGAGGCCAGGCTGGCAAAGGTAAAGCGCAGGGCGTCTGTGCCATACGCGGCGATGCCTTCGGGGAATTCTTTGCGCGTGCGCTTCTCGATTTTCTCGGCATCTTTCGGGTTCATCAAGCCAGTCGTGCGTTTTTTCAGCAACGACTCGAGGTCAATGCCGTCGATCAAATCAATCGGGTCCAGTACATTGCCTTTGGACTTCGACATCTTTTGGCCTTCGGCGTCGCGGATCAACCCATGTACATACACATGCTTGAACGGAATCTTGCCGGTGATGTGCTTGGTCATCATGACCATGCGTGCTACCCAGAAGAAAATAATATCGAAACCGGTAACCAGCACTGATGATGGCAGGTATTGCTGCAAAGCCTGGTTTTGCGCATCAATCGCGTCATCCCCTGTCCAGTCCAGGGTGGAGAACGGCCATAGTGCTGACGAGTACCAAGTATCCAGCACATCTGCGTCGCGTTTCAGCACGCCGGTGTAGCCGTCTTTAGCTGCCAAAGCTTGTGCTGCACCCTCATCGTGCGCCACGTAGACTTTACCGTCATCGCTATACCAAGCCGGGATTTGGTGGCCCCACCATAACTGGCGGGAGATACACCAGTCCTGAATATTATTCAGCCACTGGTTGTAAGTATTCACCCAGTTTTCTGGGTAGAACTTGATGTCACCGTTGGCCACCACTTCGAGTGCTTTTTCGGTGATGCTCTTGCCGTCGTCGCCCGCTTTACTCATGGCGACAAACCACTGGTCGGTGAGCATGGGCTCAATTACCACATTGGTGCGGTCGCCACGAGGCACTTTCAATTTGTGTTTTTCTACTTTCACCAGGAAGCCACCGGCCTCGAGGTCGGCTACAACTTGTTTGCGCGCAGCAAAGCGCTCCAGCCCTACCAGGTTAGCTGGTAGGGGGATCGCGGCTTTGGCACTGCCGTCAGCGGCGTAGACTTCAGCACTTGCAGGCACAAAACCTTGCAGGTTGAGGATGATGGTTTTGTCCAGACCATGGCGTTGGCCGACCATATTGTCGTTAAAGTCGTGGGCCGGGGTGACTTTCACCACGCCAGTACCAAATTCTTTGTCCACGTAATCATCGGCAATCACCGGGATTTCACGGTTGCACAAAGGCAGTGCCACAGTTTTGCCAATCAGGTGCGCATAGCGTTCATCTTCAGGGTGCACCATCACGGCGACGTCACCGAGCATGGTTTCCGGGCGTGTCGTGGCTACGGTCAATGCGCCAGTGCCATCTGCCAGTGGATAGTTGATATGCCACATAGAGCCATCTTCTTCCTCTTGCACCACTTCGAGGTCGGACACGGCAGTACCCAGTTTCACATCCCAGTTAACTAATCTTTTTCCTCTGTAGATCAGGCCTTCGTTATAGAGGCGCACAAAGGTTTCAGTCACTACTTTATTAAGCCCAGCATCCATGGTGAAGCGTTCACGCTGCCAGTCGGGTGAGGTGCCCAGGCGGCGCATTTGCTGGGTGATAGTGCCGCCGGAATATTCTTTCCACTCCCAGACTTTTTCCAGAAACTTTTCGCGGCCAAGGTCATGGCGACTGACGCCTTGTGCATCGAGCTGGCGCTCGACCACAATTTGCGTGGCAATGCCTGCGTGGTCGGTGCCTGGTTGCCATAAGGTGTTGTCGCCACGCATGCGGTGGTAGCGGGTCAAGGCGTCCATAATGGTCTGGTTGAACCCATGGCCCATGTGCAGGGTGCCGGTGACGTTGGGTGGCGGCAGCAAAATGCAAAAGTTGTCTTGCACTTGCGGGTTCATGCCAGCGGCATAAAAGCCTTTGCTTTCCCAAAAGTCATACCATTGGCTTTCGATGGTTTTTGGGTCAAAAGATTTTGCGAGTTCGCGGGTGGTATTGGCGTTTGCGTTAGAAGTATTCATGCGCGGGATTTTACCACAGGCGCACAGGTACGCAGCGCCGGGTGGGCGCTAGTTTGCGTAAACTAGCGTATGAGGGTGGGCTCGACGACTTTCCAATAACGGCTGAAGCGCATCAACTGATGATCACTTAACGAGGCTGCGGTCAGCTGAGGCTCAGGACGCCATTCCATATTGAGTTCGCTGACTGCCTGCTTTAGGGCTTTTTGTGGCGTGTCTTGGGTCAGGATACGTCCCTGCGTGCGCCGCGCCAGCACTTGGCTAGTTGCGCCGATCCATACTTCGACCTCTGGCATTTCAGCCAGGCAGTCGGCCATGAATTGCAGGCGCTTGAGTGGCCAGGCTTGGTATAACGCCGGGTCAAACACAAAGAGGGCAGGCAGATTAAATGCCGAGAGCGCATGTGACGGCGAGAGCATTTCGTCATGCACCCAGACCAGGGTGGCGACGCCTTTGGGACTGGACTTAGGCGGGTGCAGCTGATGCGTGATGGGTTTTTCATCGCCAACCGCATCCGTAAATAATTGCTGCTGCAATTGCTCATAGCTGGCATCAAACGGACAGCGCACGCGACATTGTCGGCACCAGGACTCCCCACCAAATTTCAGCAGGTTCTCTTTGTTGAACAGATAGGGTTTGCTGCTAAAGCTGGAGGCAATCCATTGCCAGGAGAGATGGTTGGAAGCGATATTCCCATCTAGTAGCTGGGATTCAAACCACGCCGCCGCTTGGCGCCAGTCTATTTTTAGCCAATGGATGACATAGGCCGCAAACCACATGCGTGCATGGTTGTGCACATAGCCGACCTTCTGCAGCTGATGCACAATGTCATCCATACACACCAAACCGGTAAAGCCTTGGGCAATAAAGTCTGGCATGGGCTGGCTGCCCAACACCACTTTTGGCTGCTCCATTGGCTGCATGATTGCGTCACCAAAGCGATACCATCCCTGACGAAAATAATCACGATAAGCGAGCTCTGCGATTAGTTTGTGCCCGCGTTTACCAAAACGCGCACGCACATCGGCCACGGTTTCTGGCAGAGACAGGCAGCCATGGCGCAAATAGGGTGAAAGCCCGGTCACTGCCCCCGATAATTGGTTGCGGGTGCGTGCATACTCCTCCGCATTTGCCGCGGATAATCGTTGCAGTGCAGCAAGCCGACCGCCTTGCCAAGGCGGGGATAAATCTGGCCCGGCGGCTTGCGGAAAGTAGTCACGGATTTGTGCCAGCCGTTCGTAACGGTCAGAGGCAAGCGTGATACGCGTAGGCGGTTGAGTCATTGCAACATTCTGACACAAGTAGACATGCCATGCCTTCAATTATTCATTGTTGCGCAAGGGGCGTTTATGCAGACCACATGGCTTTTTGTATTGCGTAATTTCAGGCGTTTAAGTAAATAGTTCGACCAGCGTATGGCCTCGCCAGAACCACAGTGCGCCTGCAACGGCCAGAAATAGAACGGTTAAATGCACGGCACCCCAGCATCGATAGGTATTGCGTAGCTTTTGTGGCGATAGGTTGGATAATAGAAATGGCCGGCCATTCTTTGGCGCCCGCATCACATGGATGCCATCTGCTGCGCGGATCTCTCGATGTTCTTTTTCGACTTCACGCATAGCCGCTCTGCGTGCTAACTCCCATTCTTGCAGGTCAATCTCGCCATTATCATTCAGGTCAAAGCGCTGCAACAAAGAGTGTTTGTTTTCCTTCCAGGATGTTAGCAAGACGGCTACATCAGCGTTCAAATCAAGCATGGTGTTGGCACCACCTATGGTTGCAAACTCGCCCAAGACATATACTGCGTCGCTTCTCAGCAGCTCCTCCACGTATTTAAAGCTGCCTTGGCTGACCACCCGGTGATTCGGCGCAATGACTTCTGCATGATCTGGATCGATCACACAGCTGCCCGTGCCGTCGCTTATCTCTATCATACTGTCACTGGTATGATTGCTGACCTGGCGCCAGCCTTTATCTTCTTTTTCATAGACGCGATAACGGTACCAGATACAGCGGGTGTGGCTGTAGGGGCTAATGAGTAAATTGGTATACGCCATTGCAGTGTGCCCATACAGTTCAACATAGCCTTGAGCCGCGGAGGCGATGCGCGAGGTGGGTGTGTCTGAAATGACGCGACATCTTTGGTAGTTGGCTGCCCAGGCCCAGAGACTGATGAGGCCGATCACACAGCAACAGCCTATCCATACCCGTTGATTGTGGGCATACACAGCCATCAGCAGCAAGGTCAGATGGCCAACGGACGTGATCGCATCGTTATCGTGACCGCGTAAAAACTGCAACATGGAGCCACTTAACTATTAAAGCGTTTGCCGATATCGATGTCTCGTAATTCTTCGCTGGCAAAACGCATGAGCTCAAAGCGCGGAAAGTGAAAGAGTTTTGCCACTAACAGATCGGGAAACTGTTCGATACGTACGTTGTTGATATTTACGCTTTCATTATAGAACTCACGACGGTCAGCAATGGCGTTCTCTAGCCCACTGATGCGGGATTGCAAATGCAGGAAATTCTCGTTGGCTTTTAATTCGGGATAGGCTTCTGCCACGGCAAACAAATGGCCCAAGCCCGTGCGCAATGCGCCTTCGGCGGTCCCCAAGGCGTTCACGTCGTGCGACTGCTGCGCTTTAGACACCTGTGACCTGGCTAACATGACCCTTTCCAACGTGTCTTGTTCATGCTTCATATATTGTTTGCAGGTATCAATCAGTTTAGGCAGTTCGTCATGACGCTGCTTGAGCAGTATTTCAATATTCGACCAGGCCTTGGCAATGTTGTTTTTAACGCTGACCAAACTGTTATACAGCATGATGATATAAAGCGCTAACACTGCGAATATGACTAAGGCGATGATCTCCATAATGCTCCCTGTTTGGTAATGATGTTAAGCGGATAACCTAGGGCATGCTAATACAGACAGGGCCATGACCATGGATGTAATAGGCAGCAAAAATACGTTCTTTTCTGGTAGGATGTATTTAAAACAATGGGGGTGAGCACGGTGCAACTGGTCTTGAGTTGGGGCGCTATTGGTCTGATTTTATTGTGTCTGGAAATGATGTCCGGGACTTTGTATTTGCTTTGGCCGGGTGTCTCTGCTTTGGTCATGGCGTTGTTTTCCTGGGTATTCCCAGCCTTTAGTCTGGCCTGGCAAATCGTCATCTATGCCATGTTTTCCGTATTGGCCGTCGCCATCTGGCGCAAGCGCGAACAAGCGCATCCGGCCCCGCGTGTCGGGCAGGCACAGGGGGAGGAGATTGGTCGTCAGGGCGTGATCACCTCGGCCGTCAGCCCGGCGCAGCCAGGCAAAATTCGGTTTAGCCAGGGCGTGATGGGCAGCAAGGAATGGACCGCCTTTGCAGACGTAGACATCGCGGTCGATCAGCCTGCCAGAATCATCGCAGTGGAAGGCAATGGCTTGCGTGTTACGCCACATACACAACACTAAACCACACTAGCCCAAGGCTTTTGGGGCGGCTGCATGCAGCTGCTCAATATTTTTCAGCAGAGGAAACCACATGGAAATCAGCATCATCATATTGATATTGGCGGTTATCGCCATCGTTAAAGGCGTACGGATTGTGCCGCAGGGCGAAGAGTGGGTGGTGGAGCGCCTGGGTAAATTTGCCGGCATTTTAACGCCGGGCTTGCATGTGATTAACCCGGTTTTAAGTACGGTCAGCTACAAGGTCACGACCAAGGATATTATCCTCGATGTGCCTGAGCAAGAAGTGATTACGCGCGATAACGCTGTGATTTTGGCCAATGCCGTCGCGTTTATCAAGGTGACTAATATTGAGCGCGCCGTCTATGGCATCGAGAATTTTAAAGAGGCCATGCGCAATATGGTCCAAACCAGTTTGCGCTCGATTATCGGCGGCATGGATTTAAACCATGCATTGACGTCACGTGACCGTATCAAGGCCGAGTTGAAAGAGGCGATTGCCGATGAGGCGCTGGATTGGGGCCTGACCGTGAAAAGCGTTGAAATTCAGGATATTAAGCCCTCGGCCAATATGCAGGATGCCATGGAAAGGCAAGCCGCAGCCGAGCGTGAGCGCGTGGCGGTAGTCACCGAGGCCGAAGGCGCCAAGCAGTCTCTGATTTTGAATGCAGAGGCGCGCCTAGAAGCGGCGCGCAAAGATGCAGAAGCACAGATGGTGGGTGCCAAAGCGTCGGCTGAGGCGATCAAAATGATTACCGAAGCGGTCAAAGAAAACAACGCCTCGGCCACCTTTTTGCTGGGCGACCGTTATATTCAATCCCTACATAAAATGGCAGATTCTAATAACAGTAAAATTGTTGTCATGCCAGGCGATGTGGTGAGCGCCGTGAAAAGCCTAGTTGGCGGCGGCAAATAACCCCGTATTGTTAACCGTTTTACCAGCTGCGTGATGATCTACCTGCGCAGCTGGCATATTTCCTGCATCTCACTGCTTAAAATCATAATCTCTAAAGAGGAGTGGCAGTGGCTATCCGTGTCGCTTTACATCACCGCACAAGTTATCAATTTGACCGCCTGGTCAGCCTGTCTCCACATGAAGTCCGCCTGAAACCAGCCGCGCATGCGCGTACGCCAGTGCTGTCGTATTCATTGACGGTCAATCCGGAAAAGCATTTTATCAATTGGCAACAGGACCCTTACGGTAACTATATCGCCAGGTTTGTATTCCCCGAAATGGTGCGCGCGCTCGATTTTACGGTCGATTTAGTGGCGGACATGACGGTGATTAACCCGTTTGATTTTTTTGTGGAAAAGTATGCTGAGCATTTTCCATTTAATTACACCGAGCAGCAGGCGTTTGAGTTAACCGCTTATCTGCAAGCGGAGCCGATGGGGCCTTTATTGCAACAGTGGATGGAGGTGATTCGCCGCGAAGTGGTGCAGCCCGAGGTTGGCATTGTCGATTTTTTAGTGGCGGTTAACCAGCGGCTGCAAGGCGATATCGGCTATACCGTGCGGATGGAGCCCGGCATACAAACGCCAGAAGACACATTGCAAAAACGCACCGGCTCTTGCCGTGACTCTGCCTGGTTGCTGGTGCAAATCATGCGCCAGCTTGGGCTGGCGGCGCGCTTTGTGTCTGGGTATTTGATACAACTGAAAGCCGATGTGGAGGCGCTGGACGGCCCCAGTGGCACCACGGTGGACTTTACTGACCTGCATGCCTGGACCGAGGTGTTTATCCCTGGTGCTGGTTGGGTCGGACTGGACCCAACCTCAGGCTTGATGGCGGGCGAGGGGCATATTCCACTGGCTTGTACGGCACTGCCGTCGTCAGCGGCGCCTGTGACGGGCCTGGTCGACGTGGCAGAAGTGACATTTAGCCATGAAATGACGGTGACGCGCATTCATGAAGACCCGCGCGTGACCAAGCCTTACAGCGAGCAAGACTGGCAGGCCATTGTCAAACTGGGCGAGCAGGTCGACACACAACTCACCAAGATGGATGTGCGCCTGACGCAGGGCGGTGAGCCGACGTTTGTCTCGATTGATGATATGGACGGCGCGCAATGGAACACCTTGGCGCTGGGGGAGCATAAGCGGCAACTGGCCGGTGAGCTGGCATTGCGTCTCAAGGCGCACTTTGCGCCTAACGGCTTTTTGCATTACGGCCAAGGTAAGTGGTATCCCGGCGAGCCCTTGCCGCGCTGGGCGATTAATATGTACTGGCGCCCCGATGGCAAGCCGGTATGGCACGATGCCAGCCTGTTCTCTGCCGAAGGTAGTCACGATGGCTATACGGTCAAACAGGCGCAGACATTTGCCATGCATCTGTCAGACCTGTTAGGTTTTCCAGCAGCTTGTGTAGTGCCCGCCTATGAAGACGTGTGGTCTTTGGCGCAGCAGGAGCAACAATTAGCGCACAATATTGATCCTCTTAATGCCGATTTGACCGATAGCGCTGAGCGCAAGCAATTGGCCAATGTGCTGAATCAGGGCTTGGGCAAGGTGGTGGGTTATGTCATGCCATTAAAACCCGTCGAGTCTGAAGCGGCGGGCGAGTGGTTAACCAGCAAATGGCCGTTGCGGCGCGAGCACCTTTACCTGCTGGCGGGGGATTCGCCGATGGGGCTGCGCCTGCCATTGTCTTCATTGCCATGGCAGTTACCAGCGGATATTGAGCCTGAGTTTGCGCTGGATACCTTCGCCGAACAAACTGCGCTGGCCGATGCCAAGCTGCCCAAAGTCAGGCTCAAGCACAAAACCAGCCAGCCGACAGCACGCGAAGTGATTCACACCGCCTTGTGCGTGCAAGTGCGGCAAGGCCGTTTATATGTGTTTATGCCGCCAGTGACCCGGCTGGAAGATTATCTGGATTTGCTAAGCGCGGTGGAGCAGACGGCGAGTGATCTTAAACTCAAGTTGTGGCTGGAGGGGTATACCCCGCCGCGGGATAGTCGTTTGAAATTACTCAGTGTCACACCTGACCCGGGCGTGATTGAAGTGAATATCCATCCGGCCAATTGTTGGCAAGACCTGGTGGCAAATGTCAGTCACTTGTATGAAGCGGCGCGCTTGTGCAGACTCGGCACCGAGAAATTTATGCTGGATGGTCGCCACACTGGCACTGGCGGCGGTAATCACGTGACGCTGGGCGGCGAAACGGCGGCGGATAGCCCCTTGCTGCGGCGCCCGGATGTACTGCGCAGCCTGATTACCTACTGGCAGAACCACCCAGCGTTGTCTTATCTGTTTTCTGGCACCTTTATTGGCCCCACGAGCCAAGCACCTCGCGTGGACGAAGCGCGCGATGACAATTTATATGAGCTCGGCATCGCTTTCCAGCAGATGGAAAAAATGTTGCCACCGGGCGAAGAAAGCGCCCAGCCCTGGTTGGTTGACCGCTTGTTACGGCATTTGCTGGTGGATTTAACCGGTAATACGCATCGGGCTGAGTTTTCTATCGATAAATTATACTCACCTGACGGCCCGACCGGTCGGCTGGGGCTGGTGGAGTTCAGAGCGTTTGAAATGCCGCCGCATGCACGCATGAGTTTGTTGCAATGCTTGTTGTTACGCGCCTTAGTCGCACGTTTCTGGAAAACGCCTTACACCGGCAAACTGGTGCATTGGGGCACAGAGTTACATGACCGCTGGATGCTGCCCCATTTTGTGGCGCAAGACATGGCCGACGTGGTGGCCGATTTGCGCGCCGCGGGCTATGCCTTTGAGCAACGCTGGTTTGAGCCGTTTGTTGAGTTCCGGTTTCCACGCTATGGTACGGTGGCTTATCACGGCGTTGAGCTCGAGTTGCGGCAGGCGATTGAGCCTTGGAACGTGCTGGGTGAAGAGGTCTCCGCTGGCGGCACCGCTCGCTATGTTGACTCGTCTGTAGAACGCATGCAATTGCGGGTGCGCGGTCTGACCGATGGTCGCCATGTGGTGACCTGTAACGGCAGACCGTTGCCGCTACAAGCGACCGGCAATGCCGGGGAGTATGTTGCCGGTATCCGTTTCCGCGCCTGGAACCCGTGGTCTGCATTGCATCCGACCATCCCGGTACAGGCGCCACTGGTGTTTGACCTGGTGGATACCTGGAGTCAAAAATCGCTGGGGGGGTGCACTTACCATGTGTCGCATCCAGGTGGACGCAATTACAACACTTTCCCGGTCAATGCCAACGAGGCCGAGGCGCGTCGATTTGCCCGCTTTTGGGCGCATGGCCATACCCCAGGCAAGTTGGATGTGGTAAAAGAGTCACCGAATCCACGTTTTCCATTCACACTAGACCTGCGTTGGCAGGCGAATGTATGAACATCCTGTTACACTGATGGTCAGGTTGTTAAGGTCTTGTTGTTTAATTTGTTTTAGTCACCGTCTTATTGCGCATGCCATCAGTGCTTAACCAGCTTTATTTTTCTGACCGCTATAATGAGCTGCTGGATAGCGCGGGTCAGGCGCGCCCGCACTGGCAGGCGTTATTGGCGCAGCTGGAGTCCGAGGCACCCGCAACCATGCGCAAGCGGGTGGAAGCGGTGCAACGCCAGGTACGTGACAACGGCGTGACCTATAACGTGTATGCCGATACGCATGGTGTGCAGCGTCCGTGGGACCTCGACGTCTTGCCGTTGATCATTCCGCAGGACGAATGGCAGCATATTTCAGCCTCGGTGGCGCAGCGCGCCACCTTGCTCAATCATGTGTTGCTGGATGTTTATGGCGAGCAGCATTTGCTGACTAGTGGACAATTACCGCCCGCCCTGATTTACGGACACAATGGTTTTTTGCCGTCCTCGGTGGGTATCCCACACTACGATAATATTGCCTTGCACCATTACGCGGTTGACCTCGCACGTGCGCCTAACGGCCAGTGGTGGGTGGTGTCGGATCGTACGCAAGGCCCAACGGGCGCAGGCTATGCGCTAGAAAATCGTACCATTATTTCGAGTGCGTTTCCCGAACTGTTCCGTGACTTGAATATTGAGCGGCTGAGTGGATTTTTTGCCAGCATGCGCGATAGTCTGGCCCATTGGGGACATCGCGTGGCAGACAATCAGGCGCGAACAGTGCCCGGCATCGCCGCGCTGGGGCAAGGGGAGCCGCCGTTGGTGGTCATTTTGACTCCAGGACCGTATAACGAAACCTATCACGAACAGTCCTTCCTGGCGGGCTATTTAGGCTATCCGCTAGTGCAAGGCAGTGACCTCACCGTGCGCCAGGGGGTGGTCTGGCTAAAAACCATTGCCGGGCTCAAACCCGTGCACGCTATTTTGCGGCGGATTGATGATGATTATTGCGATCCGCTGGAGCTCAATGCCGAGTCATTGCTGGGCGTTGCTGGCCTGACACAGGCGGCCCGCCTGGGCAACGTAGTCATTGCCAATGCGCTGGGTGCTAATTTGTTGCAGTCTGGTGCCTTGCTTGGTTTTTTGCCCCATATCTGCAAGTCATTACTTGGTGAGCCATTGCGTATGCCGTCAGTGGCGACTTGGTGGTGCGGTGAACCTGCGGCACTGGATTATGTGATCGCGCATCTGGATGATTTGGTGATTAAACCGGCGTATCCGCAAGTGCGGTCCTCTCCAATTTTTGGTGAGGATTTGAACCCGAGCCAGAAAGAATCGCTGATTGCCAAGTTGCGGGCACAACCCGATCACTATATCGCGCAGGAGCAAGTGGATATTTCGCATGCACCGGTATTAATTGGTCATCAGCAGCAAACGCACCTAGGCTCGCTGGCGGTGAGCTTGCGCGTGTATGCATTCGCCACCCCCAATGGCTATGCCGTTCTGCCAGGTGGCTTGTCGCGTGTCGCCAGTGGTAAAGATGCGCGCGTGGTGACCATGCAGCGCGGCGGCACCAGCAAAGACACCTGGGTGTTGTCGCATGACAGCCAGCCGCCATTTAGCCTATTGCGTAAGACCAACTCCAGCCAGGACCTGGTGCGTGAGAACGCCTATCTCTCTAGTCGCATGGCGGAAAACCTGTTCTGGTATGGTCGCTACTCGGTACGCAATCTGCAAAAAGCCATGATGTTACGGGCCACGATACGGGCCTTGGTTGAATACACGCCAGAAATGCGTGATGGTGAATGGAAAACCATGCAGAGTTTGTGCCAGTGGTTTGATCTGCTGCCCAGCCCTGAGGACGAAGAAGCACTCGCCAGTTGGCAACCATGGACAGACGATGACCTCGAGCCATTGTTGATCGAAGCTGTATTTTCGCAACAGTCCAGCGGCTTGGCTACCAGCGTGCAGCAACTATTTCAACAGGCATTCAATCTGCGTGAGCGAATTTCTAACGACCACTGGCGCACCGTCAATGTGCTGTCACGCCTATTTATTACCCGACATCAACATGCCAGCCTGCAAGATGCTTTATCGCACATTGAGCAAGCGATTAATCATTTTGTGACGCTCACCGGCTTTGCGATGGACTGGATGACACGTGACCTGGGTTGGCGCTTTATGTCGCTGGGACGGCGTATTGAGCGCTTGCAGTTTATGTGTGTGTTGCTCAGCCGTGCAATCGCCATGCCGCAACACAGTAATCTGGAGTGGTTGTTGCAGGTGACTAATAACCTGGTCACTTATCGTGCCCGCTATGCCTCGCAACCAGAATGGTTGCCGGTATTGGACTTGCTGCTGATGGATGCGAACAACCCTAATTCTGTGGTGTTTCAGATGAAGGGGCTGGTGAAATACCTGGAAGAAATGGATGCCCAGGATAATGCAGGCGGCATTGCCAGCGAGCTCAATGACTGCTGGCAAGCATTGCTGCAACTGGATCCCGATCAGTGTTTCACGGTGGGGAATGCCACCCTGGCGGCATGGCTCAACCAGACTTATGCGGTGACGCTCAATTTGTCAGACCGGCTGAGCCTGCGTTTTTTCAGTTATGCCAGTCCGCTGGTCACGCACAGACAGTAAGTAAGGGATGGCCATGCGTTACCAGGTTGAGCACCAAACCGTCTACCACTACGATACGTCTGTGACTCAATCGCAGCAACTGCTGCATATGATGCCGCGCCAGACAGACTTTCAGCACTGTGTGTCTTATACCCTTGCCTGCGAGCCGCAGCCCGCCGAGCACTCACAGCGTTTAGACTTTTTCGGTAATCATAATGATTATTTCACCATGTTGACGCCACACCAGTCATTGGCCGTGCTGTCACGTTTTCAGGTGGATATCCAGCCTCGCCCCACCATGGTCGCGTTGACGCAAAGCCCGGCCTGGGAAGCAGCGCAAGCAGCGTTACAGCTTCAGGCAACTAAACATCTGACCGCCGCGCCCTTTATTTACGCCACTGCCAAAGTCAAGTGTAGTGAGGCATTGGCCAGCTTTGCGCGGCATTGTTTTACGCCGCAACGACCCTTGCTTGAGGCTGCCATGGCGCTCACTCAGCATATCTATGCCGAATTTGAGTTTGACCCGCAAGCGACTGATATTTCCACCCCGTTGGATGAAGTGTTGAAGGGTCGCCGCGGCGTTTGCCAGGATTTCGCGCACTTGATGATAGGCGCGTTGCGTTCGCTTGGCCTGGCGTGTCGCTATGTCAGTGGCTATATTCTCACGCATCCGCCAGCTGGCCAGCCACGTCTGGTTGGCGCCGATGCTTCGCACGCTTGGGTCTCTGTCTATTGTCCAGTGTATGGCTGGGTAGACTTTGATCCTACGAATAACTGTCTGGTGCAGCAGGACCATATTACCGTGGCCT
This sequence comes from Methylophilus sp., assembly GCF_008015755.1. Classification (GTDB taxonomy): domain Bacteria; phylum Pseudomonadota; class Gammaproteobacteria; order Burkholderiales; family Methylophilaceae; genus Methylophilus. Next base: position 60,120 of record NZ_SSGF01000023.1, read on the forward strand.
GGGGCCGTGATTTCAGCGATGTCTCGCCCATGCGCGGCGTGGTGCTGGGGGGCGGCCAGCAGCAGCTCGCCGTCAATGTCACAGTGACGCCACTGGAGTAGCCACACTTTTCGCAGCATTTTCAGCCTGGTTTGTGCCGCTTTGCCCGGTTGACTTGATATTAATCAAGTCTAGGCGTCTGCATCGCGCGTAATCTTTGGCCTGTGAGAGATAGCTGAGACGTAAAGTCCATATTTGCCCCGGCGTGACCGGGGCATTTTTTTGTCTACGCGGCTTAGCCGTAACGTTTTTTGTATTCGTCTTTCAGCAATTGCCTGAATGCCGTCATTGTCATCGACAAGGCGCCGCCAGGATCATTTTTGCGCCAGCGACCGATACCTTTAGGGCCAGCCGCTTCATCGTGCCCCAGGACATAGTCAAAGTCAAACACGCTTGGGTTGTTGGCCTTGGCCCACAGCAAAAACTCAATCAGGGTGGCTTCTTGCTCTTTACTGTAAGGCAGGTAAGCTCCGGCCAGGATATTGTCGGTGTTTTGCTCGATCACGCGCACCTTTTTGGCATCGATGGGTTGCTTGTGATTGGTATCCCAATAGGTGTAATACTTGCCGTTATGCACCTCTAACCGCCCAGGGTTAGTGATTTCGATACCGACTAAAAAGTTGGAGACTCCATTGCGTTTTTCACCGGCAATGGTCCAGGCGCTTTCGCCCGCATGGTAGCCCCATTGGTTGAGCGGATTAGCCTGTACAAACTTGCCATCGGTGCTGATGCAGCAAAAGAAATAAGGGCTGCTGGCAATCGCGCTCACCGCGTTTTCAATGCCTTTGCTATATTGCCCGGCGGTGAAGTGCACGATGGCACCATAAGGATAGGCTTTCGGGTACTCACCCTGAGCGGCGCGTTTAATGTCAGTGCGGATGACGGCTTCTGGATACCACAGTTTTTTTTCGCCGACCGGGTAGCGCTTTTTTTCACTCACCACCATCTCCGGGTGCAGGCTGGGGCGGGGTGGTTCGGGTGGCCTGAACTCTTCCGGCACCGGTTCTTCGAGCAGTTGCGACAAGATGTCAATCTGGCTCAGTGCCAGCGCATCTACCTTGGGGTCGGCAGAGAGGCGGGCGATTTGCATGGCTGACCAGCGCAAGGTATACAGTTTTGCTTTATCCATGGAAGAGGCTCCTTGATTGTTTAAGTGCCGCCACCTGTTCATCCACGCTGCTGTGGCGATCTCTGTATGGCATGAACGGCCTTTGCGGCTGTCATGTGGATTTATATTAGCCACCCTTTGTTAAGTTGTGTTGTTTTGATTGCGTGTGAGCGCTAAATAAAACCACTTGCGCAAAAAAGTGTGTGTTTGACCGCAACTCAGGCGCGGTAAAATAGCGATTTATTTAAGCAGTGAGTGTTGGCCGTGATTAAAGCAGCGATTTTTGATATGGACGGTCTGTTGATCGATTCAGAGCGCATTATTATGCAGGGATGTATACAGGCAGCGGCCAGCATTGGTATCACCTATACTCAGGCAGAGTATGTTGAACTGGTGGGCCGTGTCTGGTCAGACTCGACCCGTTTGATGACGCAGCAATTGGGTAGTGAGGCCAACTTTCAGCATGTGATGCAGGGACTGAACACTTTTCTGGAGGCGCGCGATCATGCGTTCCCGCTCAAAGACGGCGCGCATGCCTTGTTACAGTATTACCAGTCGCAAGGTATTGTCTGCAGCGTGGCGTCTTCTTCGCCCATGCCGCATATCACCCATCGTTTAAGCCACACTGGCGTGCTGAATTATTTTAGCCATGTCACCAGCGGGCAGGAGGTGAAACGCGGCAAGCCCAATCCGGATATTTATTTGCTAGCGCTGGAAAAGTTGGGCTTGCACGCAGACGAATGTATTGCCTTTGAAGACAGCGAACTGGGTGCACAAGCGGCGATTGCCGCAGGTTTGCGTGTGGTAGTAGTGCCAGACCTCAGGCAGCCTAGCGACCAAGTGCGCGCAGGGGCGCATCAGGTGGTGGAGAGTTTGCAACACTGGCTGGCGCACCATGAGACGCTTGCGGGGTGTGTGATTTAGCGTGCGCTTTGCGGGCGGAGTAACCAGGCCGTTTCTTCGGCCGGATATTGCCCTTTCAGGCCTGTTTCCATCAAGACGCTGGCCAGCACGGTGCACTGATAATGCGCCTGGTAGTGTGCGCGAACTTCTTCTTGGCTGACGCTAAACGGCGGGCCAGGGATGAGCGCCTGGTCATAGGCAAAGCTAATCAGTAGTTGTGGCGCGCTGTGCGTGAGATCGATTAAGTGCTGACTGTATTGCTTGCGCATGGCAGCTGGCAAGGCAATCAGGGCGGCACGGTCATACACGGCATCCACTTGCCCTAGTAGTGGCTGGTCCAGTGCAAAAAAATCCCCTTGAAATATCTCTAGATTGCCTGCACGGTACTGGTTGAGCGTCCCTGTTTGCGTGATTTGAGGAACGAGGTTGAGTTCAGCAAACAAGGCATCTACGGCTAAGGCGCTGAGTTCGACCCCCGCCACTTGCAAGCCCTGCGCCAACAGCCAATGGATATCCAGCGTTTTGCCGCAAAGCGGCACCAATATGCGTTGGCCAGGTTGCAATTGCAATGCCTGAAAGTGAGCCAATAAAAATGGGTTCACTTCCCTTAAATGAAAGCCGATGTGCTGCTGTTGCCAGCGCTGATGCCAAAAGTCGTGATCCATTGCGTGTTTAAGTCATGAAGCGATGCTTATAGTATAAGGCATGCTGTCTGCCAGATCACTTGCCTGCTAACTGGCTCAGTTTGGCTTGTGCTTCGAGTACCCCTTCTTCTACCCCGGCCGCTTCGGTCAGTTTGGCGACGTTGTCACGCGTGAAAAAGCCATCAAAGCCATCATAGCGCTGCACATATTCAATAATCAGCGACGAATGTTCAGAGGCATTAGAAAATATCTGTTTGAGGCCTTCTTCTTTGGAGCCGATCACATCCAGCAAAAAGCCCTTGCCCTGGCTGGCGATGGCATTGACAACAAAGTCGATATTTTCTTTGCCGTCGCGCGTGCCATCTTTGACGGACAAGGCAATATGGTGCAAACGCGGGCCATAGTTGCGCACAAAGGTTTCGGTCGGCGAGGGCAGTTTTTCCAGATGGTTGACAAAATAAGGCGTGTTGTTGGCGGTGAATACTTTGGCCGGGCTCTTGGTTTCCGCAAAGCCGTGCACGCTTTTCGTGACGTTGGTAGACGAGTTCTGGTCCCAGATATTGTAAGCGCCCCAGAAAAAGTAACTGGACCAAGACAAGTATTCCAGAATCGCCACTTCACGGTTCTGGCTATACACACGCGTCGCTAGGTGGTCGACTGGCAAAATCAGGTCATCGATGCGCAGCTTGGCTTGCTGGTCTTTGGCTTGTTCATACGCCGCCTGAACATCAGCGCGGATGGTGCTGATGCCTAGCGCATACACACGCAGCTCACCGGGCGCACGTTTCATATAGCCGACAATATTGTGCGTGTAAGGTGACGGCTTGCTAATGGCTACGTTGCCCGGCAACTCCAGCTTGCGTACCTCGTCTTGGGTAAAAAAGCGAAACTCGCGTTCTTCCTGCAGTTTCACCACTTCGTGCATGTTGTTGACGCGGATAATCTCACCCATATAGCGGCTATTCGGCTTACGCGCACCCACCGGGTAAATCTCATTCAGTGCACGGAAAATGCCACGCAGATTAGGGTCCTTGACCTCGCGCACCAGCAAATCCGGCGAATCCAGGTCTATGCGTAACACATGCGTCCAGTGTTTCTCAGTCTCCAGCGTCACCAGGTAGTGGTATGACGTCATCAGCGACAACTCGGCGATATATTGAATTGAATGATCCGGATCCACCGTGATCATCAGCGCATCAATCTCCTGAATCATCTCTGTGAGCCCCATCTGGTCACGCTCTTCGAGCAGCTTCTGTAGATACTCCTCAAAGAAGGCGGAATTTTGTTTATCGCCGTGACGGGCAAAGTCTAGGGAGTTGATCATGGTCGCTTCACGTTAAATGTAAAACCATGTTTAAGCAAGGCGCGTTCCTAGCGAGTGCGGGCTGTTTAAAATGGCATTAAATGGAGCAAAAACAGTGTGTTAGCGCAGGCTGCTTTTGTTTTCAGCTAAGGGCGCTGCCGTCGCTGCCCTGTTTTAGTGCCTACGCGCAGGCGCGTTAGCGGCCCTTGCCACTCAGTGAACCACGCTTGAGGATCGGGTCGTCAAACGCAATACAGCGCCCCATACCAAGAAAACTCGGTCGCATGCCAATCGGACAACCGTTGCTACGCTCAAACTCCTCGACTTTCACTTTAGCCACCGCGGCTTTCTTGGCATCTTTAAACTCCCAGTAGCCGTTGGAGTGCAAAATCACTTCATCACCGTCTGGTGTTTTGGCTTGAATATCATCCTCTGCCGTCTGGGTGGCAAAGGCATAAGATGAAGACAGGCAGAACATAATCAACAACCAGCGAGCAGTATGCAGCATAAGAGTATCCTTTAATAATTCGACGTCTGAACATTAAAAAGCCAAGCCTGGCAGGGCTTGGCGATGAGGCTGGTTATTGTGCCATGCCATTATGCCTGAGCAAGGCATCCAGGCTGGGCTCGCGGCCTCTAAAGGCGACAAATGATTCCATGGCCGGACGGGCGCCGCCTTGGGCCAGCACTTCGTTTTTAAAGCGGCTGCCAGCGGTTTCTGAGAGCACGCCCAGTTCTTCAAACAGGCTGTAGGCATCAGCGGAGAGCACTTCTGCCCATTTGTAGCTGTAGTAACCTGCGGCATAGCCGCCGGCAAAAATATGGCTAAAGCTGTTGGGGAAGCGGTTCCATGCTGGTGGGCGGAGTACGGCGACTTCGTTACGCACTTGTTCCAGCACATCGAGTGCGGTTTGTGTGCCTGCCGGGTCAAAGGTGCTGTGCAAACGCATATCAAACAATGAAAACTCGATCTGACGCACTGTCTGCATACCGGCCTGGAAGTTTTTGGCGGCGACCATTTTGTCAAATAGGGCGCGTGGCAATTGTTCACCGCTTTCTACGTGGGCCGTCATATGGCGCAATACGTCCCATTCCCAGCAGAAGTTTTCCATAAACTGGCTAGGCAGTTCGACCGCATCCCACTCTACGCCTTTGATGCCAGACACGCTGTACTCATCGACTTGCGTCAGCATGTGGTGCAGGCCGTGACCAAACTCATGGAACAGGGTGATGACTTCGTCGTGCGTAAACAGGGCAGGGTTGTCACCGACCGGCGCTGAGAAGTTACAGGTCAGGTAGGCGACGGGCAGCTCAATGCCATGGTCGGTTTTGCGGCGCGTAATGCATTCGTCCATCCAGGCGCCGCCACGTTTGCCATGGCGCGCGTACAAGTCGAGATAAAAATAGGCAATCGGCTGGCGTTGCTGGTCGCTGATCTCATAAAAGCTGGCATCTTTATGCCACAGCGGGGCGTCGGTTTTGCGTACTTGTACACCAAAAATGGTTTCGACGACTTTAAACAAGCCCGCCAGCACTTTGTCTTCAGGGAAGTATTGTTTGACTTCCTGGTCGGAGAAAGCATATTTTTCTTCACGCAGTTTTTCGCTGATAAACGCTACATCCCAGGCTTGCATGTCGCTAAAGCCCAGTTTTTCGGCATAGGCTTTGAGTTCAGCCATGTCTTTTTCGGCGTAAGGTTTGGCGCGTTTGGCCAGTGTGTCTAAAAACTCAATCACTTGTGCTGGCGTGTCGGCCATTTTGGTGGCCAGCGACAGTTCGGCATAATTATTAAAGCCTAATAATTGTGCTTCTTCACGTTTGAGTTTGAGCAGGTCGGCAATCAGGTGCGTGTTATCCCATTCTGGCTTGCTAAACTCTGAGGCACGTGTGGCATAAGCGCGATAGAGCGTTTCGCGCAGCTTGCGGTTTTCGCAATACTGCATCACTGGCATGTAGGACGGGAAGTGCAACGTGAACAGATAACCGGTTTTGCCTTCAGTCTTGGCGGCTTCGGCAGCCGCTTGTAAGGCATCTTCTGGTAAGCCGTTTAATTCAGCCGCATCAGCGACTATATGTTTGAAGTCGTTGGTATTGTCGAGGATATTCTCTTCAAATTTGCTGCCTAATTTAGATAATTGCTCGGCAATGGCTTTAAAACGCACTTTTTCTGCCGCGGGCAGCTCGGCGCCACCGAGTTTAAAGCCACGGACTTCGTTGTCGATGATTTTTTGTTGTGCACGGCTCAGCTTGCTGTAGCCTGCGCTCGACTGGATCGCCTTGTATTTGTTATACAGGCGTTCGTCTTGCGATAAATCGCTATAAAAATCAGTTAACTTGGCCAGGTTGTCATTATAGGCTTCGCGCAGTTCGGGTGTATTCACCACGGCATTCATATGGCCGACCGGCCCCCAGCTACGCGATAATTTTTCTGAGTAATGTTCAATCGGTTGCACAAAATTCTGCCAGTCAGGCGTTTCGCTGGCGGTCGCTAATTGCTCCACCAAGGCGCGGCCTTCGGTCAGCAGGCTGTCAATCGCCGGAGACACATGCTCTGGGCGGATATCATTGAATTTTGGCAGGCCGTTAAAAACGAGTAATGGGTTAGTGCTCACAACAGTATCCTTTGTGTTATGCGATATAGCGATAGAGGCCTATTATTGGCCAAATGTTCGCACTTGGGTGATTGTATATATTGATGATGGTGATGAGTTTTACTAAATACAAGGCAGCGGCTAGAGCAACTCACCATTATATTTTTTAATCAGCGGCACAATTTTTTCCAGATCATTGAATGACAAGATCTTTTTGGCCTGCTTGGCCAGCACATTCTCTTCACTCTGCAGGATTTGCGACTTCACGCTCAGAATATGCGCTGGATGCATCGATAGCTGGCGCATACCCATGCCTATCAGCAAGCGCGTCAGTTTGATATCGCCCGCCATCTCACCACAGACCGAGACGGATTTGCCAAATTTGGCGGCGGCCTGAATTGTGATCTGGATCAGGCGAAGCACTGCTGGATGCAGCGGGTTATACAAATGCGCCACCGCATCATCGGCGCGGTCAATCGCCAGCGTATATTGAATGAGGTCGTTGGTGCCAATGGATAAGAAGTCCAGTTCTTGTGCAAAGGCGTCTGCATTAATGGCGGCGGCGGGGATTTCAATCATGCCGCCAAGCTGGATCTGCTCGTCAAATCGAATTTTTTGCTGGCGTAACGACTCTTTGGCCCGCTCCAGCAACAGTTTGGTTTGGCGTAACTCTGCCAGGGTCGACAGCATGGGGATCAGGATTTTGACCTGGCCATAATGCGAGGCACGTAACAGCGCGCGGAACTGCGTATGAAAAATATGTGGCTCGGCCAGGCAATAGCGCACGGCGCGCAACCCCAGTGCCGGGTTGGTGGCGGTGACCACTTCATCCGGGTTGAGTTGTTTGTCGGCACCGATATCCAGCGTACGGATGGTCACCGGATGGCCTTTCATCGCCTCAGCCACGTGTTTGTAGGCCTCGAACTGTTCCTGTTCGTCTGGCATTTCTGCGCGGTTCATAAACAGAAACTCGGTGCGGTATAACCCGACGCCCACCGCCCCCGAGGCTTTTGCACTGACGACATCTTCCGGCACTTCAATGTTGGCGAATAAATCAATCGCCACGCCATCCACGGTCACCGCTTTGGTGGTTTTAATCAGTTGCAGTTTTTGTTGCGCCAGTTGCCACTGGTTTTGTTTGAGTTGATACTCGGACAGGACTTCGGGGTCTGGATTGACGATGACCACGCCTGCCGCGCCATCGACAATCATCAGCTCGCCGTCGTTGATTAAATCGCGGGCGCGTTGCAGCGCGACAATCGATGGAATATTCAGGCTGCGTGCCAGAATGGCGGTGTGCGAGGTGATACCGCCGACATCGGTGATAAACGCTGCAAACTGGTGATGTTTAAACTGGATGGCGTCGGCCGGGGAGACGTCATGCGCCACCAGGATCATGGCACGCTCTTGCCGCGCCTGTAGTTTCTTTTCACTGGCCGCCAGTTGGTCGCGGCCCAGCAATACCTTAATCACGCGCTCGACAACCTGCACCACATCCTGTTTGCGTTCGCGCAAATACGCATCTTCAATGGCGTCAAACTGCGCCACGATGTCGTCCATTTGCTGCTTGAGCGCCCATTCGGCATTACACAACTCATTACGAATAATCGCTTTGGGTGCCTCGGAGAGCGACTTGTCGCTGAGCATGGCTAAGTGCGTGTTGATAAATGCACTCAGCTCAGCGGGGGCATTTTTGGGCAATTGTGCTTTGAGTTGCTCCAGGTCTTGCTTGACCAGGGCGATGGCGCGTTCAAAACGGGCGATTTCTTCAGCGACCCCGTCAGCGTCAATTTTAAAGTGCACCACTTCCAGCAGGGCATGGGAAATCAGGTGGGCATGGCCAATGGCAATGCCACTAGAAACGCCCACACCGTGCATGCTGAAACTGGTCAATTACTCGCCCTCACCAAAGTAGTCGTTGACTAGCGCCTGCAGCGCAGCAATTGCTTGCTCTTCATCGGCGCCGGTGGCTTCGATCTCAATGATGCTGCCTTTGGCCGCGGCCAGCATCATCACCCCCATAATGCTTTTGGCATTGACGCGGCGGCTATTTTTCTCCACCCAGACCTCACTTTTAAACTGACTGGCAGTTTGGGTGAACTTGGTAGAGGCGCGGGCGTGCAAACCGAGTTTATTAATGATTTCGAGAGAGAGTTTTGCCATAGAGTGTAAGTGTTATTGTGCGTGATGACAGGTGGTTTTGGTAAAGTGGACAACGCCATCGCGGCCGCCACTGAGGGCTTTCTGGATGCAGGAATGCAGGCCTTCATGGCGATAGTTAAGCACGCGGACCAGCATCGGCAGGTTGACGCCAGCGACGCCTTCAATGGCATCAGGTGTTAACAGCCGGGTGACGATGTTGCAGGGGGTCGCGCCATAAATATCTGACAACACCAATACGCCTTGGCCACTATCCAGGCTTTTAACCAGCGCTTCTGCCTTGGGCAACACACTGGCAGGGTCGTCATGTTTTGAGATTTCCAGAAAATCCAGCTGTGCCGGGCGATTGCCCATCACATGCGTCGCGCAATCGATCAGGCTGGGGCCCAGGCTGCCATGCGCAATAATCAATACACCAATCATAATTTTGCTCTCAGAATCCGTAAATTAGGGGGAGGTTGCGGCATGCGCATCTTGCAACTCACGATGACGTATCATGACTTGATGCTGTTGCTTGAAATATGCCCCCAGTTGTTCCACCAGATAGACAGAACGGTGTTGCCCCCCGGTGCAGCCGATGCCGATGGTGACGTAGCTGCGATGATCGTGATAAAAGCTTGGTAGCCATTTTTCTATATAGTGCTGAATGTCACGCTGCATTTCAAGCACTTGTGGTTCGTTTTGCAAAAATTGCTGAATTGGCGCCTGTTTGCCATTGTAAGGGCGCAAAATCGGGTCGTAATGCGGGTTAGGCAGGCTGCGCACATCAAACACAAAGTCGGCATCGAGTGGAATGCCGTGTTTGAATCCAAACGAAATAAACGACAACACCAGCGAATGTGGCCGCGATTGCTGATAGCTTTGCTCAATTTGCAGCATCCAGTCACGCGTATGGTGACGCAAGGCATTGGCGGATAAATTACTGGTGTCTACATGATGCCCCAGGTTGTCGAGCCCCGACAGCAGGTCGCGTTCATGGTTAATGCTTTCGGCCAGTGCCTGATCAGGCGTGCTCAGCGGATGTTTGCGCCGGGTTTCAGAGAAGCGTTTGACCAGCGTTTCCAGGTTGGCGTCCAAGAACAGCAAGTGCACGGCAATGCCCTGGGCTTTCAGGGTTTGCAAGATATCCGGCAGTGATTCAATCGCAATGCTGCGGCTATCAATGCTGACAGCGACCTTGGCCGCATCACGGTTGGCGACGTGGCTCTGGATATGCGGCAGCAAGGTGGCAGGCAGGTTGTCAATACAGTAATAGCCGCTGTCTTCAAACACCCGCAAAGCGATGGTTTTACCCGAGCCAGATAACCCTGTGACAATCACCAGCTGCATGTAACCACCCTTTTCATCGTAATTTGCTTTCTCTCAGCATGATTTGTTTTTGCCGCTGGGTGAGTTGTTTGGTGGCATTGACGCCGCGCAACAAGAGCATATGGTTGCGCACAGCGGCTTCCACCAGCACCGAAATGTTGCGGCCAGCCGCAATCGGAATAATGACTTTGCTGATTTCGACATCCATCACGCGCTGGGTTTGCCGGTTGGCACTCAGGCGGTCGAGGTCTTGCGGCTTCATTTCATCGGCCAGTTCCAGCTGTATCATCATGTCCAGTGGCTTGGTTGGTTTGACCGCATTATCACCATAGAGTGCGCGGATGTTCAAAATGCCCAGGCCACGTACCTCTAAAAAATCTTGAAGCAGCTCTGGGCAGCGCCCTTCAACGCGTTCTGGTGAGGTGCGGTAAAAGTCGACAATGTCGTCGGCGACCAAGCGGTGACCGCGTGAAATGAGTTCCAGCGCCAGCTCGCTTTTACCAATCGCTGCACTGCCGGTGATGAGCACGCCAAAACCTTGCACCTCCATAAACACGCCATGCATACTGGTGGTTTCTGCGGTCGCCACGGCCAGGTAGTGGCTGAGCAACTCCATCAGCTGCGGGCTGATCATGGGAGTGGTAAATAAGGGGGTTTGTGTTTGCTGGGCGGCCTCCAGCATGATGGATGGCACTTTTTCGCCGTTGGCCACGACCACCATCGCCAGGTCGGTCGAGAATAAATTACTCACGGCTTGCTGCAGTGCCAATATGCTCAGGCTTGCCAGATAGTCCATTTCGGCACAGCCCAGCACTTGTACGCGGTTGGGGTGCACAAAGTTTAAATGTCCGACCAGCGCCAACGAGGGCTTGGTAACCGTGCCAGAGTTCAGTATTTTTTGACCGCCAGACTCACCTGCCACCCATTTCAATTTGAGTTTGCTGCGAATCTGTTTGTACAAATCAGTGACTGAGATTTGCGCCATACGTGTTGCCAACATATAAACGTGGAATGGACATCCATTTTACAACTGATTGCAGATTGGCGGGGGTGAAATGACGTAAAAATGCGGTGTGGCGGGTGATGAGTTCTCTACCCGGGCGGGTAGAGAACGAGAGGCAAGACTTAGGAACTTAACTGGTGTTTGACTGCGCCACCAGATTTATGATGGTCACCGTGTTTTTCCTTGTGTTTCAATACCTGACGGTCAAGTTTGTCAGTCAGCATGTCGATGGCACTATACATATTGTCATCGCTGCAGGTTGCGTGTAAATCGTTGCCTGGCACATGTAGTGTCGCTTCAACCTTTTGGGCAAGCTTTTCAACAGACATGGTGACTTTGACATCAATCACATGATCAAAGTGATTGCTGATGCGGGAGAACTTGGATAACACGTACTCGCGCAATGCCGGTGTGATTTCTAAATGATGTCCTGTAAGTTGTAAATTCATGACAAACTCCTTTTTCTGAAATTGCCCCACCGGATTTCGCGAGTTATTCACTGCGCGAAAGCGCGATAAGACAGTTTCAGTTTACTCTTTTGAACAACAGATGCAACCCGGAAGTGAAGCGGCTTTTTGATGCTCATCATACATTACGCACACTGTTTGCCAGTATACAAGCGCGGCAGCGCGCCCTTTAAGAAGGATTATCTTGCTTTTCTCAAGGTCAGATTAATGCGCCTGTGCCCCGTCAGCGCATGTTCGCCTGGCTTGACTACTGCTACACCGTGATAAAAGCGTCGGCTGGCACCGCCCCACACCACCACATCGCCATGTTGTAACGGAATACGCACAGATTTGTCACTGCGTTTAGCGCCGCCAAACATAAATGTCGCCGGGAGCCCTAGGGATACCGAGACAATCGGCTGCGAAAAGTCCTGTTCGTCTTTGTCCTGATGCAAGCCCATTTTGCTGCCTGGTGCGTAACTATTCATCAGGCAGCTGTCGGGCACAAAATCGCTGTAACCGGCCTCTGCGGCCGCACTTGCCGCCAGTTGCAATATGGCTGGCGGGATTGCGGGCCATGGTTCCCCTGTCAGTGGATTGTGCGCGCGATAGCCATAGCTTTGAGCATCGCTGACCCAGCCCCACTCCCCCATGCTGCTGGTCGCTACCGACATCGGGTAACCCATGGGCGTCATCATGCACTGGGCTGGATGCGCCAACAAATGCTGCATGACACATTGCCACAGTGCGGCCATGTCGGGGAGGGCAAAGCCAGGTAGCCAATAGGCCCCGGTTGCGATGGCTATCGGCGCAGTTGGCTGTTCAGAAAATAAATCCATCGTGTCTCGTTATGGCATCCATTGCAGGGTGACATGGTGTTGTTTGGCTAATTGTTCCATGCGCGGAATCGCGCGTTCCAGGCGCAGCAGGTAGTCTGCGGCAGACTCCTGATGAAAACCCATGACCATCACCGGCTGGTGGGCATTTAATAATTGCTCAAACAAGGTGAGCAACTGCTTTGCGCTGGTGTAATCGGCCATGGCAGCGTTGTCAGGGTATTCCATCAGTTGAAAGCCCAGGGCATAGGGTTGATCCAGAAATGTGTTTTCCGTGTTGGTGATTTTACGCGGGTGCAGTTGTTGTAACAGTTTGACCAAGGGGCTATCGACATGCCAGCGCGTGGTGAGCAGGTTGGCGTCAATCCGCGAACTATCCCACAAAAAATGGTTGGCCTCCAGCGCAGCTTGCAGCTTGGGACCAAACTGCCAGGCCCCCGCCCGAAAATGGCGCGGATAATTAAAGCCGTTGCTCACCATGAGTTCGCTGGCACAACTGACCAACTGCGTGAGTTCGGTCTGGCTATAGGCATATTCCAGGCTGACGGTGTGGCCGCAACTCGCGTGCGTGCAATTTTCATCGGCGCCAGAAATCGACGGCGCAGACTGATAGCGGATGCCGCAATAATTCACCAGCGTGCGCATGGGGTGTATATGCAGGCCGATGGTGTCGTGTGGCAAAAAAGTGCTGCGTATCTGGCTACCCACTTGCGCACGGTTGATGCCTGGCTGGACAAAATAAGCGGGATTAATCAGGTGTAGTAGCGGCACTTGTGGAAACTGCTGCCGAAATTTCTGCATGGCTTGCAGATTGTCTTCTTGCAGCGACAGGCCTTCCCAGTCGACCGTGACCCATAACTGCATGACCTCGCGCGCCAGTGTGGGCAACGGTAGGCTCAACAGCAGTGTCATCAGCCAGGATTGGTAAAAGTAACGCATCTTGCTACGCGCTCCTTGTCAGGTGGGGGCGGGTGCGACTCATCCCTTGGTGTTACTGAGGCGGGTGCGCCTCATCTATATCGGCAGGGTCGCACGAGGTCAACGACGGCTCATCAGCGTCACCGCCTACTGCCTGATTCACTGCACCCGCCTGCGTATTTTAGGCGATTATGACGCAAGAAGCCAATGCGCAGGCGGCTGGTGGGGATAGCGTATAATGCAGCCATGTCTTTATCCGTTCGTCAGATTCTGGCCCATCAGGGCTATGCGTTCCCCAAGTTGCTGTCCTATCGTATTTTGATGGTGCTTTCGTACCAGATGATGATGGTGGCCATTGGCTGGCATATTTATGAGCTCACGCACGACCCGTGGTCGCTTGGGCTGATTGGCTTGGCAGAAGTGATCCCCTATATGGGCAGTGCCTTGTTTGCCGGGCACGCGGTTGACCATTATTTTTCGCGGCGCGGTTTTGCCGTGCTGTCTGCTTTGTTTCTGGCACTCAATGCCGGGCTGCTGGTGGTCATTACCCAGCATCCTACACCAGAGGCTGCCAGGTGGATTTATGGCACGGTGGCGCTCACGGGCTTTGCGCGTGCCTTGATTTCGCCAAGTTATAACACCTTGTTTGCCTTGATTATTCCACGGGCCTCTATCGCCAAAGCCTCCGGTATTGGCAGTTCTATGTTTCAGATTGGCCTGATTGTGGGGCCTGCCATCGGCGGCTTGTTGATCGGCTTTGCCGATAAGTCGATCGCTTACGGCTTGTCCGCTATCCTGGCATTAGGGGCGGCGATTGCTGCGACTACCTTGCGCGTGCAAGAGCATCATAATCATGCGCCGATGGCCGTGTTTGCCAGCATAGGCGAGGGCTTACGTTTTGTGCGGCGCACGCAGGTAGTACTCGGGGCACAGTTGCTCGATATGTTTGCCGTGTTGTTTGGCGGCACGGTGGCCATGCTGCCCGCGTTTGTGCATGATGTTTACCAGATGGGCCCGGAAGGGCTGGGTATTTTGCGTGCGGCGCCCGCCTTGGGGGCGATTGTCACCGGCCTCTGGCTGGCCAAGCACCCGATTCATCAGCATAGCGGCCGCTGGCTGTTGCTGGCCGTGGCCGGGTTTGGCCTGTGCATGATTGCATTCGGCCTCTGTAGCACCTATTGGCTGGCGATTGTGATTTTAGCGATTTCCGGCATGATGGACGCGGTGTCGGTCATTTTGCGCCAAACCATTCTGCAATTGGCGACGCCGGATAATATGCGTGGTCGTGTGTCTGCGATCAACGGCATTTTTATCGGCTCCTCCAATGAGTTAGGCGCGTTTGAGTCTGGCCTGACCGCCAGGCTGATGGGGCTGGTGCCGTCGGTGGTATTTGGCGGCTGCATGACCATTGCCGTGGTCGGTGTCACTGCGATCAAAGCGCCCAAATTGCGCGATCTGCATCTTTCACAGCTGCATTAATGCGATGCGTGATCTGGAATCGTTGTTTCAAGCCTTGCAACGCTCCACTTTTCGTACTGGTTTTCGCCTAAACGCCAAAGACCTGCATTATCTGCAACAAAAAGGCCTGCCGATCATACTCGATCACGCCGAACGCTTTATTGCCGAGCGGCTGGCCCCTGCGGTAGTCGCCAACGATGGCCAGCAAACGCCGATGCGAGGTCACCCGGTGTTTGTGGCACAACACGCCACCGCCACCTGTTGCCGGGGCTGTTTAAGTAAGTGGCACCGCATGGCCGAAGGGCGGGCACTCACGCTGGAAGAGCAGGCCTATATCGTGGTGGTGATTGAGCACTGGTTGATGGCCTATCTGCCAGCGCCCGACGCGGGGCGGTAATCAGCACTAAAAAATAGCCGTAAAAAGATATAAAAAAGGGAGAAGGCCAACGGCACTTCTCCCTTTTAGTTTTGCTATGCTTATTGATTAAACGTGCTTACTGCTTGGTAGTCGTTGCGTCAGGCGTTTGCCAGCCGCCACCCAGCGAGCGGTACAAATCGACCACCGCCGCCACTTGCTGCTGTTTGGTTTCGATCAACTCCATTTTGGCATCCAGCGCATCGCGTTGCGTGAGCAATACTTCCATATAGTCAGCCCGCGCCGCTTTAAACAGCTGGTTGGCAACGTCAATCGATTGCGTCAACGCTTCCACTTGCTTGTTTTTCAACTGGTAGTTTTTATCCAGGTTGTCGATATTGGCAATCTGGTTTGCGACTTCCATATAGGCGTTGATAATCTTTTGCTCGTAGTCATATGCGGCCTGAATCTGCACTGCATTAGCGCTCTTGTATTGCGCCTCGATGGCATTCCTGTTGATGAGCGGTGCCACCAGCTCGCCACCAAAGCCTGCCATGATGGAAGCCGGGATATTGAGCAGGTATTTAGGATCAAACGCCTGAAAACCCAAGCCGGCCCGGATTGAAAACGATGGATAAAAGTTGGCTTTGGCCACATCGATATTCAGCTTGGCCGCCGAGAGCTCAAGCTCCGCCTGGCGTATGTCCGGGCGATTAGATAACAACTCAGATGGCACGCCAGTTTGCATCACTTTGTTCTGCATGGCCATAAAGTCAGCAGAGGCGCGCTTGATCGGTTGCGGCGTTCTCCCTAGCAAATAGTTGATGCGGTTTTCGGTCTCGACAATGCTTTGTTTCAGCACATACTGGCGGCTCTGGTTTTTTTTCACCTCGGCATCAAACCGTTTCACCGCCAAGGAGTTAGCACGTGCATATTGCTGCAACTCTTTCACCACGGATAAGGCGTTTTGCTGAATCTGAATGTTCTGATCTAATGTTTGCAATTCATTATCCAGCGCAATCAGCTCGTAGTAGGCATGCGCCACTTCGGCCACCAGGTTGGTCACCAAAAAGTTTTTGCCCTCAATGGTGGCCATGTATTCCATGACCGCGACCTTGGTGGCGTTACGCAGTTTCTTCCACACGTCCAGTTCCCACGAGGCCACCAGACCAAACTGGTAGTTGCCCAAAAAGCGCGGGTTGGAGCGACCTTCCTTGATATCGAGGTTTTCTTCAACGGCACCGTTGCGGGTGTACTTGCCGACTTTCTCTTTATCGGCGCTGGCGCCGATGCCGACAAATGGCAAGTATTCACCCTTACGGGCCTGGATTTCATTCTGCGCAACCGTAATGCGTTGCGCCATGATATGAATTTCCTTGTTGTTGTTGACCGCGGTGTCAATCAGCGCCACCAGGTTTTGGTCCTCAAAAAAGTCCTGCCATTTGACGCTCGCACTGTTACCCGCCGGGGTCGTTGCCTCCTGGTATTGTGTCGGCAAGCTGGTGTCAGCCTGTTTGCTGGTGATAAATGGGATGGCGCACGATTGCAGCATCAACGACACTGCCCCAGCCACCATCCAGGTTAAATGCTTATTCTTCATCATCATCATCCTGATGGGAGTTGTATTTGTAGGTCTCGGTCAATGGTTCGGTTTCTTCTTTGCGGATCATGGATTTACCATCGGCCAGCGTACCAAAAATGTAGTACAAGCCAGGAATCACGATCACACCGAAGATGGTACCGAACAACATGCCGCCCATGGCTGAGGTACCGATGGTCCGGTTACCCACCGCGCCTGCACCGGTAGCAATCACCAGTGGAATCAGGCCCGCAATAAAGGCGAACGAGGTCATCAAAATCGGGCGGAAGCGGGTTTTAGCACCTTCAATCGCCGCATCGCGGATAGACATGCCCTGACCATGTTTTTGCACGGCAAATTCCACAATCAGCACGGCGTTTTTACCCAGCAGACCGATCAGCATAATCAGGCCGACCTGTGCGTAAATGTCGTTAGCGAGCCCCAGTATTTTGAGCAGGAACAGCGAGCCAAAAATACCGGCAGGCAGCGACAGAATCACCGCAAACGGCAAGATAAAGCTTTCATACTGCGCCGCCAGCACCATATACACAAACACCAGCACCACGATGAAAATCATCAGCGCTTCATTGCCGCGTTTTTCTTCGTCGTATGAGAGGCCTTCCCAGGCAATGTCATAGCCTTTAGGCAGGGTGGCACGTGCCACTTCTTTCACCGCATTAATGGCGGATTCAGTGGTGTAACCAGGCGCAGGCTCAGCCCGAATTGCCGCTGAGTTATACAGGTTGTAACGGGTGATTTCGTTCGGACCCTGGCGCTTTTTCAACGTCATAAATGCAGAGTAAGGCACCATTTCACCATCTTCGTTTTTCACAAAGTAGTTCAGCACGTCACTTGGGTAACGGCGGAACTCAGGCCCGGCCTGGGTATAGACTTTAAAGAAGTTATTAAAGCGGATAAAGCCTTGCTCATAAGTACTACCGATCAGGATGTCCAGGTTGTTCATGGCATCTTCGATAGACACTTTTTTCTGCATCGCCAACTGGTTGTCGATAATCAACTCATATTGCGGATAGTTGGCCGCATAGAACGTGAACAAACCGGTCAGCTCTTTGCGCTTGCCCAGGTTCTGCATGAACTCCTTGTTGATTTTATCGAACACGTAGTAGTCAGCGCTGGTGGTTTTATCCAGCAAACGCAGTGACAAACCAGATGCCGCACCATACCCAGGCACCGCAGGTGGCTGGAAGTACTCAACCACCGCACCAAAGTTCTTGGTTTTTTCTTCCAGTTCTTCAATGATCTGTTTCACTGACTGCTTGCGCTCGGACCAGTCTTTGAGGTTGATAATACACGTACCGGCGTTAGACCCACGCCCTTCAGTCAACACCTCATAACCGGCCAGTGACGATACAGACTCGACGCCTTCAACTTGCTTGGCCAGTGTTTGCAGGTGACGCGCTACCTTATTGGTGGTTTCCAGCGTGGATCCCGGTGGCGTTTGAATAATGGCGTAAATCATGCCCTGGTCTTCACCCGGAATAAACCCGGCTGGCAAGACTTTGTCGACGTAGAAAATACCGACTGAGAACAGCGCCAGTACGATAAAGGTGACCGTGCGCAGCGTGACCACTTTTTCCAAAAAGTTGGTGTAACGGCCCGTGACCTTTTCAAATACCCAGTTAAAGCCATCCAAAAATACCGAGATCGGCGTTTTGCGTTTGGGTTGGCCATGCGTGTCTTTAAGAATCATCGCGCACAGCACCGGTGTTAAGGTCAGCGCCACGATACCAGACAGCACGATAGAAGAAGCCATGGTAATGGCGAACTGGCGGTAAAACACACCCACCGGGCCGGGCATAAAGGTGATCGGGATAAATACCGAGGTCATCAGCAAGGTAATCGCCACAATCGCGCCGCCGATTTCACCCAGCACGCGCTGCACTGCTTTGTAAGGGCCCACGTGGTCAGAGGCCATTTTGGCATGCACCGCTTCCACCACCACGATGGCGTCATCCACCACCACGCCAATGGCGAGCACGAGGGCAAACAGCGTGACCAGGTTAATACTGAGCCCAAACGCCTTCATGACAAAAAACGCGCCAATCAGCGAAATCGGCACCGCCAGCGTCGGGATCAGCGTTGAGCGCCAGTCACCCAAGAAGATAAACACCACCAGCGCCACCAGAATAAACGCTTCTGCCAGCGTGTGAATCACTTTTTCAATCGAGGCGTCGAGGAACTTGGAGACGTCATAGTTGATTTCATAATCCATGCCTGCTGGAAAGCTTTGCTTCAGCTCTTCCATCTTGGTTTTCACGTCAGCAATCACCTCGCTGGCGTTGGTACCGTAGTTTTGTTTGAGCACAATCGCGGCTGAGGGGTAGCCGTCTTTGTTGGAGTAAATATCAAAAAACTCACTGCCTAACTCCACTTTGGCAATGTCACGCAGGTGCAGAATTTCACCGTTAGAATCGGCGCGGATAATAATATTGCCGTATTCTTCCGGCTTGTTGTAACGGCCTTTGTAGACCAGTACATATTCTTTGGATTGCGCGTAAATCCCCGAGCTCTGGCCCAAGCGACCTGGGCGGCCAATCACACTCTGGCTGCTGATCGCATCCATGACTTCTTTACTGGAGACCTTGTAAGCACGCATGCGCTCAGGGTTGAGCCAGATCCGCATGGCAAACTGACGGCTACCGAGGTTTTGCGCCTGTGCGATACCGTGTACGCGCTGAATTTCAGGAATCACGCTGACGTTGACGTAGTTAAACAAAAACTTCTCGTCGGCGTTTTTATCTTTACTGTACAAGTTCACATACATCAGCATGCTTGGTTGTACCGTGTTTACAATCACCCCCTCTAATTGCACCAAGGGGGGGAGCTTGCTCATGACCTGGTCCAGCCTGGTTTTCACCAGCACCATGGCCGCGTTGGGGTCTACGCCGAGGTCAAAAATCACCTGTATCGTCGCTTCACCGGCACTGGTCGCGTCAGACACAATGTATTTCATGCCTGGCACACCGTTAATGGCGCGTTCGATAGAAATCAGCGAAGACTGCACCAATACATCGGCACTGGAGCCTGGGAATGCCAGCGTCACAATCACGCGTGGCGGGGCAATTTCCGGAAACTGCGAAATTGGCAGGGTTTTAATCGACAGAAAGCCGAGGAAAACCATCACCAGCGATAGCACAATCGCCATCACCGGTCGTCTGAGGAAGATGTTTAACATGATTTTTTCACCTTAATGGTTATTCTGCGTACAGTTCCAGCTCTGGAACGACTTTTTCAGGTGCTTTGTAGTCGGTGTCAATTTTTTGGCCGTTTTTAACGCGGCGCAGGCCTTCTAGCAATACGGTGTCCGTGTCTTTGAGGCCAGACTTCACGATAAACAAATGCGGCAGTTCGGCAGCGATTTGAATCATGCGTTGCTCGATTTTTTTGTCTTTATTCACCACATAAACAAAGGTTTTATCCAGCACTTCAAAGGTGGCTTTTTGCGGGATCAGCATCGCGTTCGGGTAAGGCACGTCCAGCAAAATGGTGCCGGTCTCGCCGTGGCGCAACAAGCTGTGCGGGTTAGGGAAGTCAGCCCGGAACTCGATATTGCCAGTTTTGTTATCAAAGTCGGCTTCAACTGTTTCAATGGCACCGGCCTGGTCAAACAAGGCACCGTTAGCCATGCGCAGTTTGACCGGCACGCCCTTCTCGTTTTTCTGATGAATTTTAAAGTCCAGATACTCGGCTTCTGGCACGTTAAAGTACACCCACATACGGCTGTTGTCGGATAGCGTGGTCAGCAAATCGCCTTCATCCAGCAAACTGCCTTTTCGTACCAGCAAATGGTCCATGATGCCGGTAAACGGCGCGTTGATATTGGTAAAGTTGAGGTGCGTTTGTGCCAGTTGTACCTCGGCGTTAGCTTTGTCCAGCTTAGCCTTACCTAAGGCCAGCTCGTTTTGCGAGACAATGTTTTTCTCAGCCAGCGCCTTGGTGTTTTCATATTCGATTTGCACGGTTTTGGCTTCGGCCTGTGCTTTCAATAAATCGACCTGGTAAACGTTAGGCATGATCTTGAACATGGGCTGACCCTGTTTGATCACCTGGCCCTCGCCAGCAAATACATCCTGCAAGTAGCCACGCTCCAGCGCACGTAATTCAATATGCTGGATGGCATGAATCTGGCAGACGTATTCCTTGGTGATCATGGTGTCTTTATGCCATGGCGTGGTGACTTCGAGTTTCGGTGGCGCTTCTTCGTGCGCCTCTTCCTGATGACAAGCGCTGAGCAGAGAGCCAAGCAAGCCTAAAACGATTAAGTTCTGTTTAATCATAATGTGTTCTTATCTTAAAAAATGAAGAGAAATACTTGCAAAAACAGGTGTGGCGACGGCTTGACTGCAGCGGGCCGATCTTGATCGTCAGACTATCCTTTCCTGTTGCAAACCACAACCGCTAGCTTAGGCGCCGTCCAGTGTGGACGTAGGGAGGGATCTGGGTCAGAACGAGGAGAGGGCGGCAATCAGCGGCGTTGTGCAGGGTGCAAACGCGAATGACACCTGGCCTAGACGGGCGGTGCGCGCGAATGCAGGTGACGAACAAATACGGGTCGCGGCACTACGCGACGGCGAGGCATCGCCAATAACGCAAATAGCATCACGCATGCCACCGCTACGCTGACGGGGGGTGAAATGAGGGGCGTAAAATCTGTGAATGGCGTTTCACCGTCGCCGGTGTATTCGATGACTTCGGCCACGCGTACACGCACGATGTCATCGCTGTAGCTGGAGTGGTCAGAGAACTCTGCGACCAATGCAAAGCCGAGCATAGCCAACAGCACTGTGACGACCCACAGTCTGAGCTGCAACGCGGCGGTATTCAGATGTTTATGCATAAGTCAGTTAACGGAAATAAAACGTCAGTTCTGTAGTGGTGTGTGGGTTATGTCGCCTGAGGCGCAGTATTTATTTAAATGAAATGGCGGATCGGTCAACAACGTCTCAGCCATAAAATATATTATCGTAAATGCTCTTTACATTGCTTACATTAAACGCTTTTACATAGCGAATGACAAGACGCAAACAAGCCTAGTTCGAAGAAAAGCGCCATTTGTAAGCTGGGTGTCAGTTTTGTTCGCACCAATTTGGTGCGCGTGTTTGCGCTGTTTTGGAGATGTTCACTTAACTTCTTTCGCCTATAGGCGAGTCACTTTCTGGTGCTGGGCCTTAAAATAAGTCACCAAAGAAGTCATCGTAGGGTGGGCATTTTTTCCCATGAGGTTGTGGTTGTTTGTTGGGTTGTTTTTCGCTTTTTCAGCGAGTTACTTTTCTTTGCTTGCCCAAAGAACAAGTAACCAAAAGAAATGCACCCTAGCTTCCGCTTATTTCCTGCGTTGCTCACCAAAACAAGCGGTCACGAAACTCGACCTGGCAGCTCACAAAGTACGTGAGCTGCTGCGGGACTCGAACAGTCGCTCCCTTCATCCTTGTTTTGGCTGCGCTACTCGGCGCGGCAGATAGGGGCCCGTTTAAACCCACCACGCTGGGAATTCAGTTAAGCCTGTTAAATTCAGGGCGCTAGATAACTTATCTACTTCAAAACTGAAACTACAAACCATTTTTTTACGGTAATCGAGCGGGATGCAACGCAAAGAATCTAACCGAATTAAAAGCGTGTGGTTTTATGGGCCCTATCTGCCGCGCCGAGTAGCGCAATCAGCG
Organism: Methylophilus sp.; assembly: GCF_008015755.1. Lineage (GTDB taxonomy): Bacteria > Pseudomonadota > Gammaproteobacteria > Burkholderiales > Methylophilaceae > Methylophilus. Next base: position 82,455 of record NZ_SSGF01000023.1, read on the forward strand.
TGGGAGTATTCGGCCATTGGCTGTTTGAGTTCCGCAAGAAGCCACGAAGTGTGTGGCTTGTCAGGGCGAGTTTCAATGGACGCCCACGCTGATGAGCAACGCAGGGAAAAAGCGGAAGCTAGGGTGTCTTGTTCTTTGCCTTCTTTCTTATAGACAAGCATAAGAAAGAATGGTCGCCTAAAGGCGAAAAAGAATGTTTTATTAGCGGAGCTAAAACCCCAGATGCGGTCGTAAATAAGTCAACACAATCGGCAATCCTATCGCGCTAATCACCCCGTTCAAGCCCATGGCCATACTGGCAAACACGCCAGCTTCTTCGTTGACGCTAAAGGCGCGGGTAATCCCCAGCCCATGCGCGCCGACACCAATCGCTGTGCCGCGTATCCACCATTGATGCACTTTGACGCTATTCAATATATAAGGTGCCAAAATTGCCCCCAGCATGCCTGTGATCACAGTAAACACGGCGGTCAGGGTGGGTGATACATTGAGACGTTCGGCAATGCCCATGGCAATCGGCGCTGTGACCGATTTGGCATACATGCTGCCTACAATGTTATCGCTTGCGCCCATCAGTTTGGCGATAGCCACCGCACTCACAATCGACACTGTACTGCCAGCCGTTAAGGCGACCCAGATATGAAAAATTTTGCCCTGCATGCGCTTAAAGCCGTTGTAAATTGGCACCGCCAAAGCCACTGTCGCGGTGCCTAGCAAGAAGTGGACAAACTGCGCGCCTTCAAAGTATTTTTCATACGGCATCTCGAGCAGATGGATGGCCAGGCAGGTGAGTATCACCGAAATGGCGACCGGATTGACCAGCGGATTGCGCTTGGCGCGCACATACAGCAGGTAGCCCAGCTGGTAAGTGGCTAGCGTGATAATCAGTGCAAACAGCGGGTCGCCAGATAAGTAGACCCAGATCTCGGAAATCGGGATGCGCTTATTCATGGCGATGCCCTTTATTGCGCTTGAGTGAAAAGTACCACAACACTTTGAGCACCAGTGCCGTTACCGCAATGGTTAAAATCACGCTGACAATGAGTGCGGTACTCACCGCCAGCGCGTGGGTTTGCAGCTCTGGTAAAAACAGCAACACGCCGACTGAGGCAGGCACAAACAGCAAGCCCAGATGCTGGCGGAAGCTGTCGGCGACCATGGCCAGATCGCTATCGACCTGTTTTCTGACACATAAAAAAGTCAGTAGCAGCAGCAAGCCCAGCACTGGCCCAGGGATGCCGGGTAAAAAGAATTTGCTTAGCAGTTCGCCCAGGCCCTGCCACAAAAAGAGTTGAACCAAACCTGATATCATGCAGTCCCCTCAGATGCCCAGGCCAGCGGTTTACCGCCCATGTTGATGCCTGAAAATATTGATACATAGAATGCCGCGATGTTAATGTCATTTTTCCGATTCGACCATATTTTTTTCAGCCGTGTTTTGTTTATGTTTGTCCTTGGTGGCTTATCGCACGCCGTGGCTGACACCGAAGAAGATGGCCGTTACTGGTTTAGCGTCTATACCCAGGGTAAATTGCCGGCGGAAAACTTTTACTGGAGCATGGACACGCATCCACGCTGGCGTGACGAAGGCCAGCATTTTGACCAGCTGATTTTGCGGCCGTCGGTGTTTTACAAGTTCAATCCCAAAGCCAGTGTCTGGCTCGGCTATGACACCATTATCAGTCACCCGCCTAGCCAGTCGTCGCAGCGCGAAAACCGCTTGTGGCAGCAGTTCCAGTATCAGTTTGATGAGGTGGCTAACGTCACCTTCACCAGCCGTACCCGCCTTGAGCAACGGCGGCGCGAGGACTTTCAGGATGTCGGGCATCGCTTGCGGCAGATGGTGCGTGCCACCACGCCGAGTGGTGTACATCCCAGCCTGTCGTGGGTGGCATTTAACGAGCTATTTATCAACCTCAACCAGACCGAGTGGGGCGCACGACGTGGTATTGATCAAAACCGCCTGTTTGTAGGCGCCAACTGGAAATTCAGCGATTTCTCCAACGTCGAAACTGGCTACTTGCACCAGTTTATCAATACGCGCACCGTGGACCGTGAAAACCACGTGCTGATGACCACCTTCCGTTTCAATTTCTAGCCGCAGTGCCAGAAAGCCCTTGTGTTAAAATATCGCTTTTATTTTCAAGTTGATACGCATGCCGCAACTGCCGATTTCCGCGACTGAACAATGGTTACGTGACGCGCTTTCAAAACGCATCCTGATTCTGGATGGCGCCATGGGCACCATGATTCAGCAATACAAGCTGACGGAAGCGGATTATCGCGGTGCACGTTTTGCAGACTTTCAAGGCCCGGCGGGCGAGCGCGAGCTATTTGTTAAAGGCAACAACGAGCTATTAACGCTGACGCAGCCGCAGGTGATTCAGGAAATCCACGAAAAATACCTGGCCGCTGGCGCCGATATTATCGAAACTAATACCTTTGGTGCCACCAGCGTCGCGCAAGACGATTACCACATGGCGCACCTGGTGTATGAAATGAACGTCGAGGCGGCCAAACTGGCCAAAGCTGCGTGTGTGAAGTACAGCACGCCGGACAAGCGACGCTTTGTCGCCGGTGCCTTAGGCCCTACGCCAAAAACCGCGTCCATTTCACCCGATGTGAACGACCCGGCCGCACGAAACGTCAGCTTTGATCAACTGGTGACGTCCTACATGGAGCAAATCCGAGGCCTGGTCGATGGCGGCGCCGACATCCTGATGGTGGAAACCATCTTCGATACGCTCAACTGTAAAGCCGCGCTGTTTGCGATTGAAACGTTCTTTGACGAACAAGGTAAAACTTGGCCGATCATGATTTCCGGCACGGTGACCGATGCTTCGGGCCGTATTTTGTCTGGCCAGACCGTCACCGCTTTTTGGCATTCGGTGCGCCATGTCAAACCACTCACAGTCGGTTTGAACTGTGCGCTCGGTGCCACCCTGATGCGCCCTTACGCCGAAGAACTGAGCAAAGTCGCTGATACCTTTGTCTGTATCTACCCCAACGCCGGTCTGCCTAACCCGATGAGCGACACCGGCTTTGATGAAACGCCAGACGTCACCTCTAGTTTGGTCAAAGAGTTTGCCCAAAGTGGTTTTATCAATATCGCCGGTGGTTGCTGCGGCACGACGCCCGGCCATATCAACGCGATTTACGAAGCGATTAAAGCCTTGCCGCCCCGCGCTGTGCCGAGCTTGCCAGTGACCACCAAGCTCTCTGGCCTGGAGCCCTTTATCATCGATGAGCAATCATTGTTTGTGAACGTTGGTGAGCGCACCAATGTCACCGGCTCCAAAGCGTTTGCGCGCATGATCATCAACGAGCAATACGAAGAAGCGCTCAGTGTGGCGCGCCAGCAGGTCGAGAACGGTGCCCAGGTCATCGACATCAACATGGACGAAGGCATGCTGGATGCGGTCAAAGCCATGACGCATTTCTTGAATCTGGTCGCCTCCGAGCCGGACATTGCCCGCGTGCCCATCATGATCGACTCCTCCAAATGGGCGGTGATTGAAGCCGGTTTGAAGTGCGTACAGGGCAAAGCGATTGTGAACTCGATTTCGATGAAAGAGGGCGAAGCCGAGTTTCTACGCCAGGCCAAATTGTGCCAACGCTATGGCGCCGCCGTGGTGGTGATGGCGTTTGACGAAACCGGTCAGGCCGATACCTATGCGCGCAAAACCGAGATTTGCAAACGCGCTTATGACTTATTGGTCGGTAATGGTTTTCCACCAGAAGATATTATCTTTGACCCCAATATTTTCGCCATTGCGACCGGCATCGAAGAGCACAACAATTACGCGGTGGACTTTATCGAAGCCACCCGCTGGATCAAGCAGAACCTGCCTTATGCCCGTATTTCGGGTGGCGTGTCTAACGTCAGTTTTAGCTTCCGCGGCAACGAGCCTGCGCGTGAAGCCATTCATACCGTATTCCTCTACCACGCCATCCAGGCGGGTATGACCATGGGTATCGTCAACGCTGGCATGGTCGGCGTGTATGACGATATTGCGCCTGAATTACGTGAGCGCGTCGAAGACGTAGTGCTTAACCGTGTCGTCGACCCTGACAATCCACTGGCCGCGACCGAGCGCATGATTGAAATCGCCGGGACCTTAGTCGCTGGCGGCAAAAAAGCCGAAGCGACACTGGCCTGGCGCGGCACCCCGGAAGCGCCGGTGCCTGCCAACAAGCGCCTGGAATACGCGCTGGTGCATGGCATTACCGACTTTATCGTCGCCGACACCGAAGAAGTGCGCCAGGACATCATGAGCAAAGGCGGTCGCCCGATCCATGTGATTGAAGGCCCGCTGATGGACGGCATGAACGTGGTCGGTGACCTGTTCGGCCAGGGCAAGATGTTTTTGCCGCAGGTGGTCAAATCCGCCCGCGTAATGAAATCTGCCGTGGCGCATTTGATCCCGTTTATTGAAGAAGAAAAAGCCGCCGAGGAGCGCCGCACCGGCCAAGTCGCCAAGCCCAAAGGCAAAGTGGTGATCGCGACGGTGAAGGGTGACGTGCATGACATCGGCAAAAACATTGTCTCGGTGGTGTTGCAGTGCAACAACTTCGAGGTGGTGAATATGGGCGTCATGGTGCCCGCGGCTGAAATTCTGGCCATGGCCAAAGCCGAAAATGCCGACATTATCGGCCTCAGTGGATTGATTACGCCGTCGCTCGAAGAAATGGCCTACATCGCCAAAGAGATGCAGCGCGACCCGCATTTTGTTGAAAATCAGACCCCGTTATTGATTGGCGGCGCCACCACCTCACGCGCGCACACCGCGGTGAAGATTGCGCCTAACTATACTGGCCCGGTGATTTACGTGCCGGATGCCTCGCGCTCCGTGAGTGTGATGCAAAACTTGCTGACGCCAGAAACGCGCGGCGCTTATTTAGCCGAAATTCAGGCCGACTACGAAAAGGCCCGCCATCAGCACGCCAATAAAAAAGGCGTGCCTATGTTGAGCTTGGCCGATGCGCGCGCCAACGCCGCCAAGCTGGAATTTACCGGCGCTGCTGCGCCAGTGAAGCCCAAGTTTATCGGCCGCCGCGTGTTTAAAAATATCGACCTGGCGCTCATTGCCCAATACATCGACTGGGGCCCATTCTTCCAGACCTGGGATCTCGCCGGCCCTTATCCGGCGATTTTGCAAGATGAAATCGTCGGCGAAGCCGCCACCAAAGTGTTTGCCGAAGCGCAAGTCATGCTCAAACGCATCATCGATGGCCGCTGGCTCAGCGCCAATGGCGTCATCGCCTTGTTGCCCGCTAACCAGGTCAATAGCGACGATATTGAAATTTATACCGACGACACGCGTAGTCAGGTCGCACTCACCTGGTACGGCATGCGCCAGCAAACGCAGAAACCGGTCATCGACGGCGTCGCCAGACCTAACCAGTGTATGGCCGACTTTATTGCACCTAAAGGCACGGATGATTACATCGGGCTGTTTGCGGTGACTGCAGGCCTGGGCATGGAAAAACGCCTGGCTGACTTTGAAAAAAATCATGATGACTACAACGCCATCATGTTCAAGTCACTGGCCGACCGTCTGGCCGAGGCGTTTGCCGAATACATGCACGAGCGTGTGCGGCAAGATCTGTGGGGCTATGCCGCGAATGAAGCCCTGGATAAAGAAGCCTTGATCAAAGAGCAGTATCAAGGTATCCGTCCTGCGCCTGGCTATCCCGCCTGCCCGGACCATACGGTCAAGGAACAGATGTTTGAGGTGCTGCAAGCCAATGAGATCGACATGCAGCTCACCGATAGCTACGCCATGTTGCCCGCGGCGGCTGTCAGTGGCTTCTATTTCGCACATCCTGAATCGCGGTATTTCAGTGTGGATAAAATTGCCAATGACCAGTTGGAAGATATGGCCAAACGTAGAAATGTGGATAAGGCTTGGTTGGAGCGCTGGTTGGCGCCTAATCTTGGTAATTGATTTGTGATGGAATTAAAAAGGCGTGCTTAGAGGTACGCCTTTTTTATTTGAGTGATCATGAAGGTAATTGTTTGGATGTGATATTGGCGGGTTGATTTGCCGTATTCTTTCGACTGTTGGCGAATCACTTTCTGGTGCTTGTCCCCCAGAAAGTAACCAAAGAGGACGACACCCAGCCATCACGGCCTTCGGCTCCCTTGCGTTGCTCAACAAAATAAGCCGGTCACGAAACTCGCCCTGACAAGCCACACACTTCGTGGCTTGTTGCGGAACTCAAACAGTCGCTCCCTCTCCTCTTATTTTGTCTCCGCTACTCAGCGTGATGAATGGGATTTATCTCATTTAAGTAGCAGCGTGGAAGTTGGGACGGTTAAGAAACCAGACTCTGTTTTTATTTAGTTCGTTAACGGTTGCAGTCGCCTGGTGTTCGGGGCCCCTATCTGACGCGCCGAGTAGCACAGGCAAAACAAGAGTAAAGGGAGCGACTGTTCGAGTCCCGCAGCAGCTCACGCAATTTGTGAGCTGCCAGGTCGAGTTTCGTGACCGCTTGTTTTGGTGAGCAATGCAGGGAAAAAGCGGAAGCTAGGGTGTCTTGTTCTTTGCCTTCTTTCTTATGGACAAGCATAAGAAAGAATGGACGCCTAAAGGCGAAAAACAATATCGCAGTAGAGCAAAAACTTGATTGAGTGCTCCAGTGACTGTGCGCTCGAAGAATTACTTTTTCAACAATGGCGCAATGGCAGTCATCAATCGCTGAGTTGTCCCTCGATGCTGTGCCGTAAACCCCTTCGCCGCGAGCGCCATTGTTTGCACTTTGCTTTTATCCGCCGCCAACGTAGCAATCATGTCATGCAACTCCGCCACATCGCTTAGTTGCACCGCCGCATCTGCGATCACTGCCGCTTGCGTCACCTGCGCAAAGTTAAACATATGTGGCCCCAATATCGTCGGCACGCCCATGGCCGCCGCTTCAATCAGGTTTTGCCCGCCTAGCGGCTGCAAGCTGCCGCCCATCACGGCAAAGTCACTTGCTTCGTAATAGGTATACATTTCGCCCATGCTGTTGCCCAGCACCACTTGCACGTCTATATTCAGAGGTTGCACAAGTTCTGTTCGCAACACATAGCGCAGGCCACGTGCTTTGAGTAGGGATTCAACCTCGGCAAATCGTTGTGGATGGCGCGGTACGAGCAGGGTGAGCACGTCGGAGCCTTGCACGGCGTCGAGGATTAATAATTCTTCGCCTTCACGCGTGCTGGCCGCCATCAACACGGTACGGTCTGGACCTAGCAACTGGCGCAATTCAGCACCTTTGATAGCGCTATCCGCTGGCGGCGTGACGTCAAACTTTAAATTACCGCAGATGATTAGCTGCTTTGCACCCAACGCTTGCAGGCGCTCGGCATCGGCGGCGGTTTGTGCGGCGACCAGTGACAGTTGTTGCAAGCCGGTGCGCGTCAGGCTGCCGAGTTTGGAATAGCCAGCCGCCGATTTGGCCGATAAACGCGCGCTGAGCAGGGCCATGGGGATGCCTAGTTGTGTGGCTTGGCCAATCAGGTGAAACCACAGTTCGGTTTCCATCAGTAAGCCTAACGCTGGTTTAAAGTGTGCCAAAAAGCGTCTGGCAGCGCCTGCCGTATCTACTGGTAAATAGGCTTGCAGCACGCGGCCGCTGGCGATTTCTTGCTTGAATAGCTGGCTGCTGGTGTCGCGGCCGGTCGGCGTGCCGTGGGTGATCAGCACCTGGTGTTGCGGATAGTGTGCAAGCAATGCATGAATCAGCGGCTGCGTGGCGCGCGTTTCACCCACCGACACGCAGTGCACCCAAATCACCGGCGCAGTGGCGGTTTGCGTGTAATAGCCGTAGCGCTCAGCCACGTGTTGGCGATATTCGGGCTGCTTAAAGCCGCGCCAGAATAACTTGAGCGGTAGCAAAAAAGCCACCATACACATGAGTAGGGAATAAACGAATCTGGGCATGGCGATATTTTCGCACAGAACAGGCACGCCATCGGAGACTTAAAACGACTCAAAACGATACTTGTTGTATTACCGACACACCCTAAAAACAGGTGAGTGATGACTCACCTATGCCGTAGCGCCTGTTTCTACCACGCTGCAAAAAATGCAAGCGCTCTGTCGCAAAAAAAAGCACAAAAAAAGCATTGACGTCAACAAGCTACAGGCATAAATTACTGCCAGCAACACAAGATATTGTGTTTAGCCGGAGTCGCACCTCAAGCCATAGCGTGCGGCGCAATAAGCGTCTCAACGCTTGTTTTAAGCCAATGTGGGTTGCAACGCGCTTTGCCGCAGGGGATTGACGGTTAAAGCGCGTGATCAATTTAATAAGAAATACCAAAGGTGGGAGAACTCGATGCTGAAAGCTGTTGAACAAAAGAAGGTCGTGTCAGAAGGGGTTGCTGTGGAGATTCCGGTGCAGCCTGTTTCGCTAGATATTTGGGATAAAAAATACCGTCTCAAAACCAAGTCTGGCGAGCATGTAGACCAAGACATGGACGATTCTTACAGCCGCGTCGCCCGCGCGCTGGCCGATGTTGAGACCACCGAAGCCAAAAAAGCCGAATGGCACGAAAAATTCCTGTGGGCGTTGCGTCGTGGCGCGATTCCGGCAGGCCGCATTACTTCTAATGCCGGTGCGCAAGAGCACAAACCTGCCACTTCTACCATTAACTGCACCGTGTCTGGCGTGGTCGAAGACAGCATGGACAATATTCTGGCCAAGGTGCACGAAGCGGGCCTGACCCTCAAAGCTGGTTGCGGTATCGGTTACGAGTTTTCAACCCTGCGTCCAAAAGGCGCGTTTGTCGCGGGCGCGGGCGCCTACACGTCTGGTCCATTAAGCTTTATGGATATCTACGACAAAATGTGTTTTACCGTGTCTTCTGCCGGTGGCCGTCGTGGTGCGCAAATGGCGACGTTTGATATTTCGCATCCAGATGTCACTGACTTTATCAAAGCCAAGCGTGAAAACGGCCGTTTGCGCCAGTTCAACCTGAGCTGCCTGATCACCAAAGAATTTATGGAAGCGGTGAAAGCCGATGACGAGTGGCGTCTGGCGTTCCCGGTCACCGAGAAAGAAGCCATTATTGATGGCCTCAATGTGAATGACGAATCGCAAGTGGTGTGGCGCGACTGGCCGATCAAAGGCAAATACCTGACCAAGCTGGATGGCCCAGAGGCCGGTAAAGTGGCTTGCCGCATCTACAAAACCATCAAAGCGCGCCGTCTGTGGGACGTGATCATGTCTTCCACCTACGACTTCGCCGAGCCAGGCTTTATCCTGATCGACCGCGTCAACGAAATGAACAACAACTGGTTCTGCGAAAACATCCGCGCCACCAACCCTTGCGGCGAGCAACCATTGCCCCCTTACGGCGCTTGTTTGCTGGGCTCAGTCAACCTGACCAAGTTTGTGCGTGAGCCATTCACTGACCAAGCCGCTTTTGACTGGGATGAATATCACAAAGTGGTGGCCGTGTTCACCCGCATGCTGGATAACGTGGTCGAAATCAACGGTTTGCCATTAGAGCAACAACGTCAAGAAATCGCCCGCAAACGCCGTCACGGCATGGGCTATTTAGGCTTGGGTTCCACACTCACCATGCTGAAAATGAAATACGGTGATGATGAATCTGTGAAATTCACCGAAGAAGTGACCCGTGTCATGGCCGAAGTGGGCTGGGAAGTCGGCGTGCAACTGGCTGAAGAAAAAGGCCCAGCACCGATCATGGACGAAAAGTTTGAAGTCACTGCCGACATGCTGCGCGTGCGCCCGGAAATGGCGGCTGACGGCATCAAGGTGGGCCAAAAACTGGCCGGTAAAGTGTTGCTGGGTAAATACAGCCGCTATATGCAGCAGTTCCCAGAAGGCCTGCGTAACCAGATCGCAACCAAGGGTGTACGCTTCACGCACCATAGCTCCATCGCGCCAACCGGTACGATTTCGCTGTCATTAGCAAATAACGCCAGCAACGGTATCGAGCCTAGCTTCGCCCACCACTATGCGCGTAACGTCATCCGTGAAGGCAAAAAGTCCAAAGAGAAAGTCGATGTATTCAGCTACGAGCTGCTGGCTTACCGTGAACTGGTGAATGCCAACGCCATGCCGTTCAGCGACAAGCCAGAAGAGCAATTGCCGGACTACTTCCTCGATTCATCCACCATCATGGCTAAAGCCCACGTGGATATCCAGGCTGCGGCCCAAAAATGGATTGATAGCTCTATCTCCAAAACCATTAACGTGCCCACCGATTACGACTTTGAGGATTTCAAGAACATCTACCTCTACGCGTATGACAAAGGCCTGAAAGGCTGCACGACTTTCCGTTTCAACCCGGAAGCATTCCAGGGCGTATTGGTGACCGAGAAAGACCTCGAAAGCACCACTTACAAGTTCACGCTGGAAGATGGCACCGAGATCGAAGCCAAAGGTAACGAAGAGATTGAGTACGACGGTGAGATTCACACGGCGGCTAACCTCTTTGATGCATTTAAAGAAGGCTACTACGGAAAATTCTAGTGTTTGCCGACTGCGCTCGCCATTGCGGCGTTAAAAAGCAGTTTTAAATCCTCATGTACTTGTTTGTACACTCCGGTTTAAAACCGCTTTTCGTCTGGCACTGGCATCGCTCGTAACGGCAACCATCTAAAATTTTAGTAAACTTAAAAGATTGAATTTATTGAAAAATTAAGCTCCAATAGGGAGAACAGCATGGCAATCAAAATCGACAAAAAAATCACCGCCTACAAACTGGTGACCGATGAAGACAAAAAAGCAGCCGAGGCCGCCGCAGCGCCTGTCGCAAACATCATTCAAATGGGTGAACCATTGAGCCGCCCGGATATGCTCGTGGGTAACACCTACAAAATCAAAACGCCGGTGACCGAGCACGCGCTCTACATCACCATCAACGACGTCATCATGTACGAAGGCACGCCACAAGAGCACCGCCGCCCGTTCGAAATTTTCATCAACTCCAAAAACATGGAACACTTTCAGTGGATCGTCGCGCTGACCCGCGTCATGTCTGCCGTGTTCCGCAAAGGTGGCGATGTCACCTTTTTGGTAGAAGAGCTGAAAAGCGTGTTTGAACCTTCAGGTGGCTACTTTAAAAAAGGTGGCAAGTTTGTGCCTAGCCTGGTGGCTGAAATTGGTGAAGTGGTAGAAAAACACCTGCAAGAAATCGGCATGCTGAAAAAACCAGGCTTGGACGAACACCAGCAAAAACTGGTAGAAGAGAAAAAAGCCGAATACCTGGAAAAACACGCCAAGTCAGGTGAAGAATCAAATGACGAAGGCTTTCCAAAAGGTGCACAGCTTTGCAAAAAGTGTAATACCAAAGCCAGCATCTTGATGGATGGATGTATGACTTGTTTGAACTGTGGCGATAGTAAGTGTGGTTAAGTTGATTGCCCGTAATCCTTAAACGGAGTTGTGAGTCGCAGTATAAGTTGCAAGTCTGTCCTCATAAGCTGCAACTTTAGACTGCATAATATGCAATAAAAATGACATTGGATCGGTCAAATATAAAAAGCCCTTATTGGGCTTTTTATTGCTAAAAGATTGAACAGATAGCTTGCTCTGTAACGTTTGACTAATTAAAAAATTAAGTCTCCAACTTTTCAGTTGCTTTGGCCTTTTCTACCATCTCAATACCTTTTTCAGCTTTAAAACTTTCTGTAGCAAGTAACTTGTCTGTTTTTTTATCTAGATAGGTGGCGATTTTAGATAACCCTGGAATCTTATCTAGTTTGTCGACAGCATTAGTTAATTGAACACTTTTTTCCAAAGCATCCATTAATGGATGATCGGATTTGTCGTAGTTTGAAATTAATTTACCCGGATTCTCAGAGCTAACTTCAAGGATGTTATAAAGTAATTTTGCTCTCAGCTCTTTTGATGCCTTGGAGTTGTCGAGATTTGATATTTGCTCTGACAGACCCTCATAGGTTTTACTCAAAACTTCTTTGTGCGTGTATTCCTCTATTAAACGTTTTGAAAGGTTTAGTTTTTTATTAGTAGAGTATGCTACCCATAAGATGGGTATATACAACGGAAGGATCGCTAAGACCAATCTTTGGACTTCACCCGCTCTGCTAGACAAATCATAATGTCTAAAACAGAACGGAGTAAGTTACATGAAGGGTATCAGATACACGGACGAGTTTAAGTTCGAAGCTGTAAAGCAAATCACAGAACGCGGTCATGATGTCGCGGATGTTGCTCAACGCCTTGGCGTATCAACAAAGAGCCTTTACA
>NZ_SSGF01000006.1 GCF_008015755.1 Methylophilus sp.
ACTTTGGGTTCAACTTTGGGTTCAACTTTGGGTTCAACTTTGGGTTCAACTTTGGGTTCAACTTTGGGTTCAACTTTGGGTTCAACTTTGGGTTCAACTTTGGGTTCAACTTTGGGTTCAATTTTGGGTTCAATTTTGGGTTCAATTTTGGGTTGAATAACTGGGGAAGACTTTACTGCCACGGCGGCTGGTTCTGGTGCCACCAGAGGCTTGGCAGGCTCGGTTTTAGACAATTTTTGTGGAGCAACAGCGACGCTTGCAGCGGGCGGCGTTTCTTCAATCTGCGCCTCAGGGACTTCTTGTGCATTGCTTGCAGCCGCCGTGGTTTCAGGCGTATTGGCGGGCGCGACTTCGTTATCCAGCACCACTTCATCATCCGGCAACTCGAGGATAGGCTCACGGTTGGCCTGGCGGTTCACAACGGTGATTTCTACATTGTCGTGGCTAGATTCAATCACTCTGTCTTTGAGCACAAAAGGCAGCACAATCAACATCAAAATCACCAGAGTGATTGCACCTACCAACCGCCTGCGGGCCGTTTTCTTGAGCAACAATTCGTTGTCTGTCAAAGCATCTCTCGCCATTATGTTTTGAAGTTCTTACTCAGATCCATGTGCATTTATGCGCGCCATTGATCAGGCGTTAATTCCAGTATTGCAGCCACGGTAAAGAATGAGCCGAACACGATAATTTTATCATTTTTTGCTGCTTTTTTATAAGCGCTCTGCAATGCAGCTGCTAAATCACTATGCGGATAAATATGTGCCAATGGGACCCTCTGGCTTAAACACGATTGCAAATAATCCATGCTGGCGGCGCGAGGATGGTCGATGGCGGCAATATGCCACGCATGAATCACCGGATGCAGAATATCCACCACGCTACCAATATCCTTGTCAGACAACATCGAGAAAACAGCAATCACCTGGCCGCCATCAGCACTCAGGCGCTGCAGGTTATCATGCAATGCACGCGCGGCATGCGGGTTGTGCGCAACATCCAGAATCACGTCAGGCGACTGTTGTAGGTATTGAAAGCGGCCAGTGACTTCAGTCGCCGTTAATGCATGCAGTAGTTGCGCTTGTGCAACGGGTAAACGGTTCTGCAAGGCGCGCACGGCAAAGATCACATTAGCGGCATTGTTCCACTGGTAGTGACCAAATAAGCGCAAGTTGCCAATGTCGAGCGCGCCTTGCGCGTCATGATAATGCGCACGCTGCGTGTCAGAAAGGTCAATCTGATAATCGAGACCAAAGCGGTTTAATTTCACGCCCAGCGCCTCGGCGTAAGCCAATAACGAGTCTGGCGGTAAAGCATCGCCACAAATGGCGACTTGTTTCTGGCGATAAATACCGGCCTTTTCGTGACCAATCAACTCGCGGGTATCGCCAAGAAATTCCATATGGTCAAGGTCGACATTGGTCACAATGGCGCAATCGGCATCGACAATATTGACCGCATCCAGGCGACCGCCCAGGCCGACTTCGAGAATGACTACATCCAGCGGTTGTTGCTCAAACGCCCACAATGCCGCCAGTGTGCCCATTTCAAAATAGGTCAGCGTGACATCTCCACGCGCCTGCTCTACGGCGGCAAAAGCGTCACACAGCAGCGCATCGGCAATCACATGGCCATTAAAGCGCACGCGCTCCTGATAATGCACTAAATGGGGGGAGGTGTAACAGCCGACCTGGTGACCGGCAGTGCTGTAGATGCGCTCCAGCATGGCGCAGGTAGACCCTTTGCCATTGGTGCCACCAACGGTGATCACGGTAAACGGAAATTGTAGCTGCAAACGCGCTGCAACCGTTTGCACCCGCCCCAAACCCATTTCTATGGATTTGGGATGTAACGATTCAATGTAGCCAAGCCAACCATCAACAGTTTGCGGAAGCCCGGATATCACTGGTGGCATCAGGCAGCTTTGGTAATATTCAAGAAATTAGCCAGCAACTGGCTCAATTTGGTACGCATCTCACGACGGTCAATGATCATGTCAATCGCGCCATGCGTCAGTAGAAATTCTGCGCGTTGAAAGCCTTCAGGCAAGGTTTCACGCACGGTTTGCTCAATCACGCGTGGGCCGGCAAAGCCGATCAGTGCATTCGGCTCAGCCACAATCACATCGCCTAGCATCGCAAAGCTGGCTGATACGCCGCCCATGGTCGGGTCCGTCAACACTGAAACATATGGCAACCCTGCTTCAGACAGCTTGGTCAATGCAGCGCTGGTTTTAGCCATTTGCATCAATGACAGCAAGCCCTCTTGCATACGTGCGCCGCCACTAGCAGAAATACAGATAAAGGCAGACTTGTGCTGAATCGCATCTTGTACGCCACGCACAAAACGCTCGCCGACCACAGAACCCATGGAGCCGCCCATAAACTTGAATTCAAACACAGCGGCGACGACAGGCACACCATCAATTGCGCCGCGCATCACAATCAGCGCATCTTTTTCTTTCACATCACGCTGAGCCGCTTTCATGCGCTCGGCGTATGTTTTACTGTCTTTAAACTTGAGCGCATCAACCGGGCTCACATCAGCACCGATTTCAACCCGGCCCTCAGCATCCAACAACACATTCAGGCGATCACGCGCACCGAGACGGTGATGATGGCCACACTGCGGGCATACTTCCAGATTGGCATCCAGGTCAGTACGATAAAGCACCGTTTGGCAGGCATCACATTTATGCCATAAGCCTTCAGGCACATTACGCTTTTGTACAGAACCAACAGCACGTTTAATTTTTTGTGGAATCTTGTCTAACCAACTCATAGCTTCTCCTGCTTTGATATTGCGATATTCTGAGGACATAGATTTAACGCCCTATACAGAGTCAATCGCAGCACGCAACTCATGCATTAATGCCTGCACATTCGCAACCAGATTGCCGGCGTCAGAACTTTCAATCGCCAGCACCATGCGACTACCGACCACGACGGCATCCGCAATCGCAGCTACTTCACGTGCTGTGGCAGCATCTTTCACGCCGAATCCAACACCTATCGGCATGCTGGTTTGTTTACGGATGTCTGCCACGCGTTTTTTCACTTCTACAATATCCAGGTTAGCTGCCCCGGTCACGCCTTTAAGCGAGACGTAATATAGGAAGCCCGTGGCCTGCTTCACAATCAATTCAGTCCGGGATGGTTCGGTGGTCGGCGATAGCAGAAAAATGCTGTCAATATCGGCGGCAGCCAGTTGCTGATTAAATACCTCGCACTCCTCAGGTGGATAATCCACCGTCAGTACACCATCCACGCCCGAATCTTTGGCCAACGCTACGAACTGCGCGCTGCCCATGGCTTCGATTGGGTTGGCATAACCCATCAATACGATAGGGGTTGTTTGATTGGTTTCGCGAAACGCTTTGACCATCGCCAGCACTTTACGCAGGCCCATTTTGTGTACCAATGCACGCTCACTGGCGCGCTGGATCACCGGACCATCTGCCATAGGATCAGAAAAAGGCACGCCTAGCTCGATCATGTCGGCGCCCGCCTCTACCAAGGCATGCAACAAAGGCACGGTATGATCTGGATGTGGGTCACCGGCCGTAATGTAGGGAATCAGTGCCTTTTTACCTTGCGCCTTAAGCGTGGCGAATACAGATTGAATGCGAGACATAAGAGTGCTTTTTAAATTAATTCAAATAAAGACCGAAGAATTGTCGTGCTGTTTGCGCTGGATAATCTTTTTCCAGCGCAAACAGCAGCAGAGGTTACAAGCTAATATTAGCTAAACGCGCTACGGTGTTGATGTCTTTGTCACCGCGACCGGAAAGGTTTACCAGTACGACTTGGTCCGGAGACATGGTTTTGGCAAGCTTTTCTGCATAGGCCAGTGCATGACTGGATTCCAAGGCAGGAATAATGCCTTCAGTGCGGCACAGATTATGAAATGCAGCCATAGCTTCTTCGTCAGTAATCGCCACATATTCAGCACGATTGATGTCTTTTAACCAGGCATGCTCTGGGCCGACGCCTGGATAGTCCAAGCCTGCAGAAATAGAATGTGTTTCGATGATATTGCCGTCCTCATCTTGCATCAGGTAAGTACGGTTGCCGTGCAACACGCCGATCGGACTATTGGCGGTTAATGGTGCGGCGTGCTGACCAGTACTCAATCCATGACCACCGGCTTCAACACCTATTAAGCGCACACCTTCTACATCAATGTATGGATAAAAAATCCCCATAGCGTTAGAGCCACCACCAACACAGGCGACAACCGCATCTGGCTGGCGGCCTATCATTTCCTGCATTTGCTCTTTGGCTTCAATGCCAATGATCGCTTGAAAATCACGTACCATCATCGGGTAAGGATGTGGGCCAGCCACGGTGCCGATAATGTAAAAAGTATTGGAAATATTGGTCACCCAGTCACGCATGGCTTCATTCAATGCGTCTTTGAGGGTTTTGGAGCCACTCTCGACGGGTACAACCGTAGCACCGAGCAGCTTCATACGGAATACATTAGGCGCTTGACGCTTCACGTCTTCCGCGCCCATGTACACCACACATTCCAGGCCCAAACGTGCAGCAATGGTTGCTGTCGCCACACCATGCTGGCCTGCGCCAGTTTCTGCAATCACGCGTGGCTTACCCATGCGTTTGGCCAACAATGCCTGACCAATGGTGTTGTTGATTTTATGCGCACCGGTGTGGTTTAAATCTTCACGCTTGAGATAGATTTGCGCGCCACCGACTTTGTCGGAGAGGCGCTTCGCGTGGTAAATCGGGCTAGGACGACCGACAAAATGCTTAAGGTCATAAGCATACTCAGCCAAAAACTCAGGGTCGTGACGATACTTCTCATACATCACCCGCAACTCATCCAGAGCTTCAACCAACGTTTCTGAAACAAAAACGCCACCAAAAGGGCCAAAATGACCGTGCTCATCTGGCATGTCATAGACTTGCATGCATTACTCCGTCTCTCGTTTTTTACTCAAACCGCCCATTACGTTCTGCATCACACTGCATCACACTGCATCACCTGCTGCATGAATGCAGCTATCTTTTGCGGGGACTTAATCCCCTTTTGCGCTTCCACCCCGCCACTCACGTCCAGCGCATAAGGCTGCACCTGACGTGCGGCTTGCATGACATTGTCAGGATTCAAACCACCCGCCAATATGATTGGCTTTTGCAAACCGGCAGGAATCAAAGACCAGTCAAATGCTTCACCAGTGCCGCCTACCGCTTTTTCGGAGTAAGTATCCAACAACAAAGCAGTCGCTGACGCAAAATCAAGCTCGCATTGTACCAAATTTAGCCCTGGTTTGACGCGGATTGCTTTGTAATATGGCAGATTAAATTGCGCGCAATAGTCTGCAGATTCATCGCCGTGAAACTGCAAACAATCCAGACCTGCAACGGCAATCACCTGTTGCACCTCTTCGACCTCCGCATTCACAAACAAGCCGACCTTACTCACAAACGGCGGCAAGCTGGCGGTGATGTTTGACACTTGCGCTGCAGTCACCGCTCGCGGACTAGGGGCATAAAATACAAAGCCCAAAGCATCTGCCCCTGCTGCAATGGCCGTCAGCGCATCGTCCAAACGGGTGATTCCGCAAATTTTAACCCTAGTTCTTGTCATGTTTTTTTGAGTCACTCTCTTTAATCCCAGCAAGCCTCAGAAGACGGCAATTCCCAGCTGGGGTCATAATCGACACCGGTAAAATACAGGCCATCCGGCATAAATGTGGGCGGTGAAAGACGTCTATCCTGGTGCTGCAACAAGTCAGCAAATTCGGCGACGCTTAATTTGCCTTGGCCAACATAGACCAGGGCACCAACCATATTGCGAATCTGATGTTGCAAAAAGGCATTCGCCTGAAAGCTAAAAATAATGTAACGACCGTGTTGCCTCACCTCTGCGCGATGCATGGTACGCACAGGCGTGCTGGCCTGACATTCACTGGCGCGAAATGCACTGAAATCATGCTCGCCTAGCAGCACTGGGACGGCCTGCTGCATCGCTTCAAGCTTGAGCGGCCGGTGGTACCAACCCACACGTCCATGCTGGCTTGCGGGTGCCACGGCATGATTGTAGAGCACGTACTGGTAACTACGGGCACGGGCACTAAACCTGGCGTGAAAATCATCCGCAACCTCAGCCGCCCACAACACCCTTACCCAGGCAGGCAAATGGGCATTGGCCCCTCGTACCCAAGCGCTCAATGGCCTGACCACAGAGGTTTCAAAATGCGCCACCTGCATCAAGGCATGCACGCCAGAGTCGGTACGCCCGGCCGCATGCAAACGTACTTTTTCGCCACCGACCGCGGCAATCGCAGACTCAATCGCATCCTGTACGCCCAATGCATTCGGCTGACTTTGCCACCCCTGAAAATAGGCGCCGTGATATTCAATGCCAATCGCAATTTTCATGGCGCCTAGTATAAGGGCTGCCTGCGATTACGCCAAATCAGGCCACCCCTGCTTTGTGCTAGCCCATAAATGAACAAGGCCGGAAACCCGGCCTTGATTTACACGATTTTTGCAAGCAGTTCACTCGCTCGCTGCCGTTGCCGTTCACCACCTTCGGCAAGCACTTCATCAATCAGTTCCTTGGCACCCACCACATCTTCCATATCGATATAAGCCTGAATCAAGTCCAGCTTGGTGTTCACTTCTTCTGGCTCATCGGCAATCGCGTCAGTGTTGCTTGCCGCAGCTTCAGCCACATCTAGCGAAATCTCAGGAAATGCAGCACTGTCTGCTGCCATCTCTTCCATGGCTGGCGCCTCATTTAATGCTGCTTCAGCAGAGCCGAGGCTGATTTCTTCAATCTCTAGCGCATCCTCATCTATGGCGCCAGCCTTAACCGCGTCATTAGGGCCGCCCAATTCCAGCGACAACTCAGGCAAAGATTCAAACACAGCATCTTCACTGGACAATGTTGGCTCACCTGGCGCGGTAGACAAAGACTGACTCATCCCAGCATCAGCACTTTGCGCACTGTCATCCAGATTCAGAGAAGGTAAGTCTAGCGCCTTAGGCTTCAATGCCAAATCAGTCTCTACACCTGCATCATCAGCCAAGCGATCAGCTACCGGTGTCTCGACAACAGAGTCAACCTCAAAGCGCAGCGGATTGGCCGCAGCTGCCAGTTCGGCTGACTGCGTTTGCGCAAATTCAATTGCTGTGTCAGTCGCTTGTGGCGTTGCCACATCAGCAGGTACGTCCACTGAAAAGGTTTCTGCATCACTCGCGACAGCGGGTGTTTCGGCCAAGGATGATATTGTTGCTGCCTCTGCAGCTGCGGCGACATTGACCGGGCGTACAGCCGATTCTTCGCTAGCCGCCACAGCTTCTGACGCACCATCAAACTCTAATGCAGGCGCCTCAAAATTAAAATGATAGGCATCCTCTTCGTTTTCGTTTTGCGCCTCCGTCACTGGCAAGGCGGCTGTTGAAGCCACTATAGAAGCATCGCTAGCGCCCGATGGCACGCTTTGGTAGAACGCATTATCAGGATCCAGCTTTTGACCCATCGCACTGATTTTTGCCCAGGTAGCATCTGCAGACCCGGCTTTGGCATAAACGTCGCCAGCCAAAGACTCAAATGCCGCTTTATTGCCAGTTGTTTGATAAATTTCCAGCAACTTCAATTTGAGTTCCTGACGCTCAGGGTCTTTTTGAATCGCATCTTTAAGGATCTCTTCGGCTTGGGCGTCACGACCATAGGCCATATACACCTCTGCCTCGGCAATCGGGTCTACGTCATGCGAATCTATCATGCCGCCGACACCGCTTTGAGAGAAGTCAGTTAAGAATGAGGTGTCGCCAGAGGCCGCTGCCTGTGTATCGCCGAACACGGTATTGTTCTGCATTTCGGTGGCGGGTGACGTCACGATGACGTCTTCAAAATTATCAATCTGCTTTTTACGACGGATACGGATCAACGCCCACACACAAAGCAACACAGGCAATGCAATTAAGGCCAAGGGCAAGACTGGGCTAATATTTTTTAGCCGCTCAAACAACACATGCATAAAGGACGGCTGCGGCACCGCAACGTCTGTCGCTGAAGCGTCAACCGCGACTTCGGGCTTCGCTGCTTCGGCGACAGGTGCAGGTTTCTCTGCAACAGCAGGCACTGGGGATGCGGGCTGCGCTGTGGCTTTATCCTCAGTAGCGGCTTTAGGCGTAGCCTGCGCTTCTGGTTTTGCCTCTACTTTAGGTTCGTTTTTTGCCTGGGCAGCTGCATTTTCTTCTGCTTGCGCCATGGCACTATTCTTCATGTCCATCAACTTCTTCATGTCTGCGACTTGTTTCTCAAGCGCAGCAGCACGAGACTGTTCTTCTTTAATGGCATTTGCCTTGGCAGTGGCATCTTCTTGTGCCGCAGTCGCTGAGGCCTTAGACGCCGTTTTATCCGCTTGAGTGGTCGACTTTTCATCACCAGCAGACAGTTTCAAGACATCTTTACCTGGCTTGGCCTGAGGCGCTGGCTTCTCACCTGCCGCGCCAATTTTGCCTGCGGATTGCTGTGTATTGCCACCTGTTTGACTAGCTGCGCTCTCCTTAACCACTTTCGCCAGTGAATTTTTGTAGGCTTGCCAATTTGTCGCATGTTCAGCAATCAAGGTTTTTGCTTGTGGACGGCTAATGCTATCTAAGGTTGCCTGGTCTGGCAGGCGAATAATTTTGCCCACCTTTAAGCGGTTCATGTTTTTACCATCAAACGCCTGCTGGTTAGACTGGTAAAGTGCCACCAGCATTTGCTCAACGCTGACGTTGTCCGGCTTCATTTGCCTGGCAATCGCATACAAAGTATCGCCACGCTCTGTCGTCAAGGCATCTTTTGTGTCCGCTAGCGTCTCGTCAGCGACAGCTTTAGGCACTGACTTGGTGATTGCTGACTTGGATGGTAGTGGCTTTCTGGCTTCTGGCGCAGTGTTCTGCGTTACCTCGCGAGGGATGGCGGCCGGAGCGCTACTCGTGGGCGCAGGTGTCACTGTCCGAGCACTTTGCGGCAGCCCGCCAGATTCAGACACATAGTTAGAGTTAAAGCCAGGGGGATCCAGCAACAAGGTGTATTCCTTGACCAGGCGGCCGGTCGGCCAATCTACCTGAATTAACATATCCAAAAAGGCTTCGGTAATCGGTTGCGAGCTGGTCAGCTTAAGGATGGGCTGACCTTTGGTATTGTTGCCAACTTCAATTTTAATAAAAGGGTAAGAAGCCGGTTTTTCCAGCATCTGGTCCTGATAGACCTGTTCGCTCGCCAGCGCAGCTTGAATGCTGTTGAGTTCGCTGGGCGTGACTGCCAACAGCTCAATTTCCGCATTAAGCGGCTCCCCGAGTTTTGAGCTGGAAATCATGCCCCCCAAACCGGCGGCATGCGCCGAGAGGGCCGTACTCAAACTCAAGGCAAAGGCTATTTTTTTTAATTGAAATTTACTCACCGATTAACCCTTATTCATTCATGGCGTTTGTCAAAATAGCATCATTCAGACAGCCACGCAAGCGCGCCCAGGCGGCTTTGGAGCAATAAATACACCGATTTGAAGCTATAGTCCCCATTAAACAGGATTATATAAAAAGTAAAAGCCCGAAAAGACCATGATTTCATTAATAAATCATGGCTTTACGGGCTGCTACTTAAGCAATTACTTAAGCTTCGACCAGAATTCTCAACATCCGGCGCAAAGGCTCTGCCGCACCCCACAACAATTGGTCACCCACAGTGAACGCCGACAGATATTCACCGCCCATCGCCAGCTTGCGCAAACGGCCAACTGGCGTGGTCAATGTGCCGGTAATGGCCGCAGGGGTCAGTTGAGTCATGCTGTCCATACGCTGATTTGTCACCACTTTAGCCCAGTCGTTGGCCTCAGAGAGCATCTGATGGATTTCATCCATAGGCACATCCTGACGCAACTTGATGGTCAAGGCCTGTGAGTGACAGCGCATGGCGCCGATGCGCACACACAAACCGTCAATTACAATCGGATTAGCTTCACGCCCTAAAATCTTGTTAGTCTCGACGCCGCCCTTCCACTCCTCTTTGCTCTGGCCATTGCCCAGGTCTTTATCAATCCATGGGATCAGGCTTCCAGCCAGTGGCACACCAAAATTGGCATGTGGCAAATCATCACTGCGGATGGTATCTGCAACGGTTTGATCAATCTGCAGAATCGCTGAAGCTGGATCTGCGAGCAAACCAGCAACAGAAGCATTGATCACACCCATCTGGCTAATCAGTTCACGCATATTCTGCGCACCCGCGCCTGAAGCGGCCTGGTAAGTCATAGACGTTGCCCACTCCACCAGATCAGCCTTAAACAGGCCATTCAGCGCCATCAACATCAATGACACAGTACAGTTGCCGCCGATCCAGTTTTTGCCGCCTTTGGCCAAGGCATCCTTAATCACATGCATGTTGACCGGATCCAAGACAATTACCGAGTCTTGCTCCATGCGCAAGGTAGAGGCCGCATCAATCCAGTGCCCTTGCCAGCCCGTGGCGCGCAATTGCAAAAACACTTCGCTGGTGTAGTCACCACCCTGACAGGTGACAATGACATCCATCTGACGCAATGCATCAATATTTTTAGCATCTTTCAGCGCAGGAGAATCCTTGCCTACCTGAGGCGCAGCGCCACCTGTTTGCGAGGTGGTAAAAAACTGCGGCTCAATATCCGCAAAATCATTTTCCTGCATCATGCGCTGCATCAGCACGGATCCAACCATGCCACGCCAGCCTACAAACCCTACTTTTAACATAGTGACTCGATATTTCAGCCGGTACTCCCGGCATTAAATTGATTATTTGGAAGATTTCTGAACCGCTTCGCCCGCTTGTTCAATATCTTTACCCATACCATTAATGGTGTTGCAACCTGCCAATACCAACACCGTCAATACTAATGTCACCCATTTCGCCATGCTTCTCTCCCAATGACT
This sequence comes from Methylophilus sp., assembly GCF_008015755.1. GTDB lineage: Bacteria > Pseudomonadota > Gammaproteobacteria > Burkholderiales > Methylophilaceae > Methylophilus. The sequence goes on from NZ_SSGF01000006.1 coordinate 10,929, forward strand.
AATCTCTGAAATTACCGTATTTTAAAGGGAAATCGGTAATGTTTTTTTTCACAAAAGCAATCGCCTCTTGCAGCACATCGCGTTTGGCGCCATTCACACGCACCGTGTCACCCTGAATCGTCGCCTGCACCTTCATGCCGCTATCTTTAATCAGCTTGGTGATTTTTTTGGCCAGATCGCTATCAATGCCATCCTGCACGCGCAGATCCTGTTTCACCTTATTACCAGAGACCTTCTGCACATCCTTGTGTTCCAGACGTTTGGAAGACTCGGGCTCTTTCTTTTCCATGGATGGCAACAGAATATCTTTCACCTGATCCAATTGGAAATCATTATCACCAAACAGGGTGATGACTTTGTCTTTTTCGTTGAAATCAATTTTGGCCGACGTGCCCTTGAAGTCATACCGATTGGTGATCTGCTTGCTGGCAGCATCAATCGAGTTCTTCAAGTTCACCATATCGACTTCAGACGTAATATCAAAGCTTGGCATATATACTCTCTCCTACACCAACTAGAAATTGCGCAGCTTGAGCAAGGCATACGCCCACAGGCAGTACATTAAGTACGACAAGAGCGTATAACACCGCTCAAGCAAGCAAGTTTGGTTGGACTTATTCGAAGTGGCAGACGTAGTCTACAGTTTCTAAAACCTCAATATCAAAACTGGAGTTACCAGGCACCGTAAACTTCTCGCCGCCTTTATAAGTGGTCCAGTTTTCTTCGTCTTTTTGACGTACCTTGCAGACACCGTCATTAATTTCCATCAGCTCAGGTGAGCCGGTGTTAAATGTCAGTGTGCTAGGGAAAATTACGCCCACGGTACAGCGCGTACCATTAGGGAACAATACGGTGTGGCTAACACATTTGCCATCGAAATAAACGTTGGCTTTCTTTTTTACGCTGACATTATCAAATTGCGCCATTTTAAATTCCTAATTAATTCCAGTTACTACAATCATAGTGACGACTATATCTTAAAACCAGGCGGACGGCATGCACAGTCATTCGCCCGCGCAGCCAGTGTTACATAGCAGCGACGATCTGGTCACCCATTTCAGAGCAAGAAACTTTCTTCGTGCCCTCTTCATAGATGTCACCCGTGCGGTAGCCTGCAGCCAATACTTTTTTCACTGCGTTTTCAATGCGGGTTGCGGCTGCTTCGTTGTCAAAGCTGTAACGCAACATCATAGCCGCCGACAAGATGGTCGCAATCGGGTTCGCCAGGTTTTTACCTGCGATATCTGGTGCTGAGCCGTGTGATGGCTCGTACAGGCCTTTTTTGCTTTCATTCAATGAGGCAGATGCCAGCATGCCGATAGAGCCAGTCAACATGGAAGCTTCGTCAGACAAGATGTCACCGAAGATGTTACCGGTCACCATCACGTCAAATTGTTTTGGGTTGCGGATCAGCTGCATGGCAGCATTGTCGACATACATATGGCTCAGCTCCACTTCCGGGTACTCTTTCGCCACGTCAATGACGATTTCTTTCCAGAACTCGGTCGTTTCCAGCACGTTGGCTTTGTCGACAGAACACAGCTTCTTGCCGCGTTTCATGGCAATTTCAAATGCCACATGCGCAATACGACGCACTTCAGGCTCGCTGTAAATCATAGTGTTAAAGCCTTCGCGTACGCCCTGCTCGTTGGTACGCATACCACGTGGCTGGCCAAAATACACGTCACCAGTCAATTCACGCACAATCATGATGTCTAGACCGGCAACTACTTCTGGTTTCAACGTTGAGGCATTTGCCAGCTCGGGGAACAGTACAGCCGGACGCAGGTTAGCGAACAAACCCAAATCCTTACGAATCGCCAGCAAGCCACGCTCAGGACGCAAAGGGCGATCCAGGGTGTCGTACTGCGGGCCGCCAACGGCACCTAATAATACGGCGTCCGCTTTGCGACAGATGTCCTGCGTGAACTCAGGATATGGATGACCGTATTGATCATACGCCTGGCCGCCCAGTGGCGCTTCCGTAAAGGTCATGTCCAGACCTTCTTTTTTCAATACTTCGAGCACGCGCAACGCTTGCGCAATAATTTCCGGGCCGATGCCATCACCAGGCAACACAGCGATATTTAACGCCATTGTAGAGTTCCTTTATTTTAAAACCCACGCCTATGCATGGGAGATTAATTCAATTAAGCAAACAACCAAGGTTGTGCCGCTTGATGTTTTTGCTCAAAGGCTTTGATCGCGTCGGCATGCTGCAAGGTCAGGCCGATTTCGTCCAGGCCGTTGAGCAGGTTGTGCTTACGGGTGGGCGTAATATCAAAGCTGAATGACTGGCCAGACGGCGTGGTCACGACTTGCGCTTCCAAATCAACGTTCAGTGTGTAGCCTTCATTCGCCAAGCACTCTTTAAACAGGCTATCCACTTGTTCGGAAGAGGCCACAATCGGCAAAATGCCATTTTTGTAGCAGTTATTAAAGAAAATATCGGCAAAGCTAGGCGCAATGATCACGCGGAAGCCTTGGTCCTCAATCGCCCATGGCGCGTGCTCACGGGAAGAGCCACAGCCGAAATTGTCACGTGCCAGCAATACTTGCGCGCCTTGGTAACGCGGCTGGTTGAGAACAAAGTCCTTATTCAATGGGCGTGTGCTGCAATCCATGCCTGGCTCACCATAGTTGGTGTAACGCCACTCATCAAACAGATAAGGACCAAAACCGGAGCGCTTGATGGACTTTAAAAACTGCTTGGGAATAATGGCGTCGGTATCGACGTTAGCGCGGTCAAGCGGACAAACCAGGCCATTTAAAGTAGTAAATGCTTTCATAGTGTTCTCCTCTTACGCGCTACGCACGTCCACAAAGTGACCGGCAATCGCAGCAGCAGCAGCCATTTCCGGGCTGACCAGGTGGGTACGACCACCCGGGCCCTGGCGGCCTTCAAAGTTACGGTTGGAGGTGGAAGCACAACGCTCACCTGGACTCAGGCGATCTGAATTCATGGCCAGGCACATGGAACAGCCTGGTTCACGCCATTCAAAACCGGCTTCAATAAAAATCTTGTCCAAGCCTTCAGCCTCAGCCTGGCGCTTGACCTGGCCAGAGCCTGGCACCACCATTGCCAGCTTGATATTGCTAGCGACTTTTTTGCCTTTGGCGACACCAGCCGCAGCGCGCAAGTCTTCAATACGTGAGTTCGTGCATGAGCCAATAAAAATCTTATCCAGCTGAATTTGATCTAGCGGCGTATTTGCAGTCAGGCCCATATATTTCAAGGCATTTTCGATACTGGTACGCTTGGTCGCATCGGCTTCTTGTGCCGGATCAGGCACAGTAGAACCAATCGGCAGCACTTGCTCAGGCGACGTGCCCCAAGTCACTTGCGGGGCGATCTCTGCACCATTCAATACCACTACCGTGTCAAATGTAGCGTCCGCTTCTGACTTCAGTGTGCTCCAGTAAGTCACGGCCTTGGTCCAGTTGTCGCCTTTAGGCGCATGCAGGCGGCCCTCAAGGTAAGCCGCTGTTTTCTCGTCCGGCGCCACCAGACCTGCGCGTGCACCGGCTTCAATCGCCATGTTACACAGCGTCATACGACCTTCCATGGACAAACCACGAATCACTTCACCACCAAACTCAATGGCATAACCAGTACCGCCAGCGGTACCAATCTTGCCGATAATCGCCAGCGCGACGTCTTTCGCTGTCACGCCTTTCCCTAGTTGGCCATCTACGCTTACCAGCATGCTTTTAGACTTTTTAGCCACCAGCGTTTGTGTTGCTAAAACATGTTCGACTTCTGAGGTGCCAATACCGTGCGCCAAGGCACCAAATGCACCATGGGTAGAGGTGTGGCTATCGCCGCAGACCACAGTCATGCCTGGCAGTGTGGTGCCATTTTCAGGCCCGATGACATGAATAATGCCCTGGTCTTTGTTTTTAAACGGGAAATACACCAACGCACCAAACTCTTTAATGTTGTTATCAAGTGTTTCCACTTGCAGGCGAGAGATCGGATCTTCAATGCCTTTATCCCAATCTTTGGTCGGTGTATTATGGTCTGGGTTAGCCACAATACTAGAATTACGCCAAGGCTTCCGGCCAGCCAGTCGCAGCCCTTCAAAAGCCTGTGGGCTGGTGACTTCGTGAACCAGGTGGCGGTCAATGTAAATCAAGCAGGTGCCATCTGCTTCTTCATGCACCACGTGCGATTCCCACAATTTGTCGTACAGCGTTTTACCAGCCATGACAGTTCCTTTCTTACCACACAAATATTGATAAATCTTGCGCAGAATACCTAAGTTTTAATACCCTTACAAGAAGATAGTTTATACTAGTATTAACACTAACAGGATAAACAAATCAAATGGATACGAGACGACAGGAACTCGCAGAATTTCTACAAGCCATGCGCCAGCGCGGCTCCCCGGAAGAATTCGGATTCCCGTCCGGTTCGCGCCGCCGCACACAAGGATTACGGCGTGAAGAAGTCGCACAACTGGCAAGCATCAGTGCCACCTGGTACACCTGGATTGAACAGGCTCGTGAAGTTAATGTCTCAGCTGAAGCGCTGGACAGGCTGGCAACCGCCTTGAAGTTGAGCAAGTCTGAGCGCAGCTATTTATTTGACATGGCAGACAGACGTGATCCACAAGCACATCAAAGTGAAGTCGACACAGCGCCGGAAACACTCGTTGCCATGCTCGACCAGATGCTGATACCCGCCTATGTCATGGGGCGTACCTGGGACATTCTGGCCTGGAACCAGCCAGCAGGCAGATTGTTCACCGGCCTGCTGGATGTGCCGTGGCCGACGCCTCAGCGCCCTAACCTACTGCGATTTGTATTTACCAATCCGCAAGCCCGTCAGTTTGTGGTTAATTGGGAGATGCGTGCACGTCGACTGGTCGCAGAATTCCGTGCCGACTGCCGCTCAAGGTTAGAGGAACCTGAGGTCAAGCAACTGGTCAGTGAATTAAGTACCGCCAGCGTGGAATTTACCCAATTTTGGAAACAGCACGATGTACTGGAAAGACAGGGCGGACAACGTGAATTCCAACATCCAGTGGATGGATTGATTCACTTTCAGCAAGTTACCCTGAAGCCAGTAGAGCAAGAGCAACTGAAAATGGTACTTTTGCAACCAACAACTACAGCAATTCTGTGAGAAAATGTTAACTAAAAATTAGACTGTTAACCATGTTATGAAAATTTATGCGCTCATATTCATCACCACCTTCAGCCTGCATGCAATCGCAGAGCCAGCTGGTGTAGAAACCTCTGCTCCAGACAGACTGACTGATCAAACTCCTCGCCCGGAAACGCATGACTCCTGGTACGGCATGCTTAAAAACCACCTGAAGGATGTATGGCAAAAATCAGATCAAACTGATTTATATGTGCCGCTCGTTACTTATCACAACAGAAGCATGTATTCAAAAGAGAAAATCGACTCTTTTAATGAGCGGCCATGGGGCTTGGGTATCGGCAAATCATATCGAGATGCCAACAGCAATTGGGATGGCTATTATGTGATGGCATTTAAAGACTCGCATGATGACTGGGAGCCTATTATCGGTTACGGACACGTTAAGAACCTGCTCGGGCAGGCAAGTGGTTTAAACGCAGGGCTTGGATTGACTGCAGGTTTTACAGCAAGAAGTGACTACAACTACAAGCCACTGCCAGTACTACTGCCAATTGCAGCTGTCGGCTACGATAAAGTAATCCTTAACGCCACCTATGTACCTGGCACCAAGGGCAATGGCAATGTACTGTTTATGTGGTCAACCGTGGCGTTTTAACGTGTGCTTTCTAATGAGTTAAACACGAATCAGCTTATACTCCAACGCATCCTTTAACGCCAGCCAGGACGCCTCAATAATGTCTGAGGACACGCCTATGGTGGTCCAATTGCTTTGCTGGTCTGTAGACTCAATCAGCACGCGCACTTTTGCCGCTGTGGCCTGATTGGAGTCCAGTACCCGCACTTTGTAATCGACCAGTTTAATGTCTTTAATCACTGGGAAAAACTGCTCTAGTGCCAGACGCATGGCTTTATCGAGTGCATTCACCGGGCCATCGCCTTGCGCCGTCGCACTCGATGCCTGATCATTGACGCAAATCTGAATCGTCGCTGTTGAGTTCTGGCCATCGACTGAGGGTTCATCAATATTGACGTTGTAGTGCTTGAGGCTGAAAAACGGCTCAAACTTGCCTAATAGTTTTTGCATCAGCAGGTCAAATGAGCCTTCAGCATTTTCAAACTGGTAACCTTCATGCTCCAGCGCTTTCAACTGTTCCAATATATGCACTGCGGCCGCAGATTCTTTGGTCAGGCTAGGGTCAATCTGCTGCAACTTGCGCAAAATGGCACCACGACCGGCGACTTCGGACACCAGAATCTGCCGCTCGTTGCCTACCGTACCAGGATTGATATGCTCGTAGGATTTGGGGTTTTTATTCACGGCGTCAATATGCATACCGCCTTTGTGGGCAAATGCATCCTGCCCTACATACGGCGCCTTGTCATTAAAGGCAACGTTGGCGACTTCACTGACATACCTTGCGGCAGCGGTTAACTCAGACAACTGCGCCGATGAAATGCAATCAAAGCCCAGCTTTAACTGCACATTGGGGATGATAGACACCAGGTTTGCATTGCCGCAGCGCTCACCAATGCCATTGATTGTACCCTGCACCTGCGTTGCGCCTGCCTGCACTGCAGCGACCGAGTTTGCCACCGCCATTTCACAATCATTGTGGCAATGTATGCCGATTTGCACGGATGGGAACCGTTTAACCACTGTCTCGGTGATGGCCAATACTTCGTTCGGGAACGTGCCGCCGTTGGTATCACACAAGGCTAGCACATCCGCGCCAGCATCCACCGCCGCTTGCAAGGTTTGCAACGCATAATCAGCGTTGTCTTTGTAGCCATCGTAAAAATGCTCTGCGTCAAACACCACTTCTTTGCCCTGCGCTTTTAAATAGGAAATGGTGTCACCTATCATGGCCAGGTTTTCTGGCAAGGTCGTGCGCAGAATATCCGTGACCTGATAATCCCAGCTTTTGCCAAAAATCGCCACGGCTTGCGTGTTGGCAGACAGTAATGACTGCAAGTTTTTATCTTCAGCCGCAGAAATACCGATACGACGCGTGCTGCCAAAAGCAATGATTTTGGCATGTTGCAACTGCAATTCGCCGACGCGGGCAAAGAACTCTAGGTCTTTAGGATTAGAGCCTGGATTACCTGCTTCGATATAGCCGATGCCCAACTGGTCCAGACGCTGGACCACCTTTAGTTTGTCTTCTACCGAAAAAGAAACCCCTTGCGCCTGCGCGCCATCACGCAGGGTGGAGTCATAGGCAATCACGCGTCGACTGGCCATAAAAATTATTTTTTACGGTTATGCAGGTTTGCTGCGATGCGCATACGTAAGGCATTGAGTTTGATAAAGCCGCCAGCGTCTTTTTGATCGTAAGCGCCTTTATCGTCTTCAAACGTCGCAATGGTCGAGTCAAACAATGAATCTGTCTTGCTGTCACGGCCAACCACTATCACATTGCCCTTATACAGCTTGACGCGCACCCAGCCATTCACGGTGGCTTGTGTATGATCGATCAGCGTTTGCAATGCTACGCGCTCCGGACTCCACCAGTAACCGTTGTAGATCAGGCTGGCGTAACGTGGCATCAAGTCATCTTTCAGATGCGCCACTTCACGGTCTAATGTAATACTTTCAATCGCACGGTGTGCTTTGAGGATAATGGTGCCGCCTGGCGTTTCGTAGCAGCCGCGTGACTTCATGCCCACATAACGGTTTTCAACCAGGTCCAGGCGACCGACACCGTGTTTACCACCGATGCGGTTCAATTCAGCCAAAATCTCGTGCGCTTTCATGGATTTGCCATTCAAAGCCACAATGTCACCATTCTTGAACTCGATATCCAGGTACTCAGGCGCATCGGGTGCTTTTTCCGGTGACACAGTCCAGCGCCACATATCTTCTTCCGCTTCGGCAGACGGGTCTTCCAAATGTCGGCCTTCGTAAGAGATATGCAACAGGTTAGCATCCATAGAATATGGGCTACCGCCTTGCTTATGTTTCATCTCAACTGGAATACCATGTTTTTCGGCATAAGCCAGCAGCTTTTCACGCGACAGCAAATCCCACTCGCGCCATGGAGCAATGATTTGGATATTTGGGTTCAGCGCATAAGCACCCAGCTCAAAACGTACCTGGTCGTTGCCTTTACCGGTGGCGCCGTGAGAAATCGCATCGGCCTTGGTCTCGTTGGCAATTTCAATCAGCCGCTTGGCAATCAATGGACGTGCAATCGAGGTACCCAACAGGTATTCACCTTCATAAACCGTGTTGGCGCGGAACATTGGGAACACAAAGTCACGCACAAACTCTTCACGCAGGTCATCAATGTAAATCTCGCTGACGCCAAATTTTTTGGCTTTTTCACGTGCTGGCTCCAACTCTTCACCTTGACCCAAGTCAGCGGTAAATGTCACCACTTCACATTGATAGGTATCTTGCAACCACTTCAAAATTACCGAGGTATCCAGGCCGCCGGAATAGGCCAATACCGCTTTTTTAATATCGCTCATCTAAATTATCCCAAACTGAATTCATCAGGCCTGTGAAATCAAGCCACTTTTCCTAACAACAAATATTCCATCAATGCTTTTTGCGTGTGCAATCTGTTTTCTGCTTCATCCCAGACTACGCTTTGCGCGCCGTCAATCACCTCGGCAGACACTTCTTCGCCGCGGTGCGCTGGCAGGCAATGCATAAATACCGCATCGGCTTTCGCCACTTTCATCATGTCAGCATCAACTTGCCAGTCGGCAAAATCTTTGCGACGCTCTTCGTTTTCGGCTTCAAAGCCCATCGAGGTCCACACATCTGTAGTCACCAGGTCTGCGCCACGAGCGGCTTCCATCGGGTCAGCAAACGACTCGAAGTGAGAAGTACCATACAAGTTGGCACGTTCAGGCTCAACTTCATAGCCAGGAGGCGTCGACACATGTACATTAAAGTCCAGCACCTCAGCGGCTTGCAGCCAGGTATTGCAGACATTATTACTATCGCCAATCCAGGCCACGGTTTTGCCTTGAATCGAACCACGGTGCTCGATAAAAGTAAAAATATCAGCCAGAATCTGGCACGGGTGATATTCATTGGTCAGACCATTAATCACCGGCACACGCGAGTTTTGCGCAAAACGCTCGATAATGCTTTGCTCAAAAGTACGGATCATGACAATGTCGCTCATGCGTGAAATCACTTGCGCGGCATCTTCAACCGGCTCACCGCGTCCCAATTGTGAGTCACGCGTATTAAGATAAATAGCTGAACCGCCTAGTTGCTGCATACCCGCCTCAAACGACAAACGAGTGCGCGTACTGGCTTTTTCAAAAATCATGACCAGCGTGCGATCCACCAGTGGCCAGTATTGTTTGTAGTCTTTAAACTGCGATTTGATCCACTTAGCACGCTCAAAGATGTGTTCGATCTCATCACGGGTCAGATCATTAAATTGCAGAAAATGTTTAATACTCATAATGTGTTGGGCGCTTGTTAAATCAAGCACTTGCCTTTAAAAAATTCAATATCAGCGGCGTCAATCTGCTCACCAGTTCATCGGCCTCTTGTTTGCTCATCACCAGAGATGGCAACAAACGAATCACTTTTTCAGACGTGACGTTGATCAGCAACTTGGCCGCCAGCGCCTGCTTGACCAGGTCTGCACAAGGTCTATCCAGCTCAATACCTATCATCATGCCCGCGTTGCGGATGTTGATCACGCCCGGTTCACCTTTGAGCGCTGCAGTAAATTGTTCGCGGATATAGTCGCCGACCATCTGAGCATTTTCGCGAAGTTTCTCTTCTGTAATGATCTCCAGCGTCGCCAAACCGGCTGCGGTCGCTAACGGGTTACCGCCGAAAGTAGAGCCGTGTTTACCTGGGGTAAATGTCTCTGCAGCGACGCCACGCGCCACACATGCACCAATCGGCACGCCTGAGCCGAGACCCTTGGCCAAAGTCATCACATCCGGCACGATGCCGGTATGCTGAAAAGCAAACCAAGTACCGGTTCTGGCGATACCAGATTGCACTTCGTCCAGCATCAGCAACCAGCCATTGGCATCACAAATTTCACGCAGGCCTTGCAAATAAGCCTTGAGACTGGCCGGAATATGTATGCCGCCTTCACCTTGCACCGGCTCGACCAAAATAGCCACCACATTGTTTTTGTGTGAGGCAATGGTTTTCACCGCATCAATATCATCGAATGCCACACGCAAGAAACCACTCACCAGTGGCTCAAAGCCAGCTTGTACTTTGCGGTTACCAGTGGCAGACAAGGTTGCCATGGTTCTGCCGTGGAAGCTTTGATCCATCACAATGATTTCAGGATGGTCTATGCCCTTGTTGTGGCCATACAACCTTGCCAGCTTGATGGCGGCCTCGTTGGCTTCACAGCCTGAGTTACAGAAGAACACGCGGTCCATGCCCGACAACTCAGCCAATTTATCGGCCAACGCAGATTGCTCGGCAATCTGATAGATATTAGACACATGGATCAGCTTGGCGATTTGCGCATTGAGCGCTGCTACAAACTTTGGATGGGCATGACCCAATCCATTCACTGCGACACCTGACAGTGCATCCAGATAGCGATCACCGGCAGTATCTGTTAGCCATACGCCCTCGCCTTTGACAAAAGTCACAGGCTGCCTGCCATAGGTGTTCATTAAGTGTTCCGAATGCATTTCAAACCCTTTTTCAAAAAACAAAAACGGCGGCTTAAGCCGCCGTAAACGTCTTAAAACCGTTAAAATCCTAATACTGCGCGATGACTCAAGCCATTAGCCATAAAAAACAGCATGGGCAATGACAGTACCAGATTGGTTCGCGATGCCAGCATGGCGACGCGTCGCGCTTTGTTTTTGGCCGCATCATCCGCAGGCACAAAACCAAGAATTTTTTTCTGGTTAGGCCAAATCAGCACCCACACATTAAACAGCATCATGGTGCCCAACCAGGCCCCCACACCAATCAGTTCAAAGCCGTTGCGCAACGCAAAAGCATCACTAAAATGCGGGCCTAATAAGGCCGCACCTGCTAACCAGGTGACCACTGCAGACCAGCGGAACCAGAGCAGTGCACGCGGCGCGATATGCTTGTTAATGCCTGCTGCCGTGCCATCAGCTGCAGCCGCTTTCAATCCGGCCATCTGTACCAGATTAAAGTAATACAGCAATCCGACCCAGGTAATGCCAGCCAGAAAGTGGATCCATCTTGCCAGTGCAGGAAGCAGTTCCATGGATTAGCCCCCAGCCACAATAAAATTCTTAAGAAAAAAAACCAGAGCCAGGGTTAATATCAACCCTGAAATGATGGACCCCGTTACAGATTCCAGCGGATTTTTCATACGCACCCCAATCATGTGTTCCACAATGAGCCCGACTATTGATAGCGTCTCGGGGAACACCGACCGCACAGGACACCTGATTTACAACCCGATGATGCTTGCGAACTGTTCACCCTAACCTCAAGTCAGGATTCGTTTTTTTCTAGTTTTATAGCATTTCTGACGAATGCTAGAGATTACCGCAAAAGCCTTTTCTTGACAAGTTGGCGTCATCGCGATTGCAGTTGCTTTACAAGCAATTGAATGTCGCCCATGCAGCGTGTTTTTCGATTTATATTATAATGCGCGGCGGCATTATGATTGTGCGTTTGACATCCAGGCGCCTCAACACAGGGGAATCAAAAACCATGGCAACAACTGATCTCGATGTATTGTTGGTTGGTGGCGGCATTATGAGCGCTACGCTGGCAGTTCTGCTACATCGACTCGACCCAAGCCTGCATATTTGCATGGTAGAGCAACTTGATGATGTTGCCCTCGAAAGTTCGGATGCACTGAACAATGCCGGCACCGGTCATGCCGGTTATTGTGAGCTCAACTACACCCCTAAAGATAAACATGGCGAGATTCATATTCGCCGCGCGCTTGAAATCAATGCCGCCTTTGAGGTCTCGCTGCAATGCTGGTCTAGCCTGGTGAAAGAAGGCGTATTAAATGCCGCCGACTTTATTCAGCGCGTACCGCACCTGAGCGCCGTGTGGGGTGAGAAAGATGCGGCATTTTTGCGCAAGCGTTTTGACGCCTTGCAAGCACACCCCCTGTTTGCCGACATGCAATGGAGCGACCAGGCCAGCACATTGAATGACTGGATGCCGCTGATGATGGCTGGCCGCCAAAGCACCGACAACATGACTGCCACCCGCGTTGCCCATGGCTCGGATGTGAATTTTGGCGCGCTGACGCGCCAACTGGTCGCTTACCTCAAAACACGCCCTAACTTCACCTTGCTCACGCAGTCACGCGTGAGCAAACTCAAACAGCAACAGCACCGTGAGCAAACTAGCTGGCAAGTGCATATCCAGCATCAACCTACGGCCCAGTCACAAAGCTATCAATCCAAATTTGTCTTTTTGGGCGCTGGCGGCGGCGCATTGCCTTTGCTGCAACAGTCAGGCATCCCAGAGGCGCATGGTTATGGTGGTTTCCCAGTCAGCGGCCAATGGCTGATTTGCAACAACGCTAAACTGATTAACACGCATCATGCCAAAGTCTACAGCCAGGCGGCTGTCGGCGCGCCGCCGATGTCTGTGCCACATTTAGACACACGCATGATACAAGGCCAGCCTGCTCTGCTGTTTGGCCCCTATGCTGGGTTTACTACCCGTTTTCTCAAACAAGGTTCGCGTTTTGACCTGGCAAAGTCGGTCAAATTAAAAAACCTGAAGAGCTTATTAGGCGCTGGGCGCCACAATATGGACTTGACCAAATACCTGATTAAAGAAGTCTTTCAAAACCATGAGCAACGCATGGCCTCTTTGCGCGTCTTTTTGCCAGATGCCCGCAGTGAAGACTGGCAGTTAGCGCATGCCGGGCAACGTGTACAGATTATCAAACGCTGCCACCAGCACTGGGGCAAGCTGGAGTTTGGCACAGAGATTGTGGCCAGCAGCGATGGCAGTTTAGCCGCCCTGCTGGGGGCCTCACCAGGGGCGTCGGTGAGCGTAAAAGCCATGCTGGATGTTCTGCAACGTTGCTTTGCCAACCGCATGCAAAGCCAACAATGGCAAGACACACTCAAAGCCCTGATTCCCTCGTTTGGGGAGTCGCTGATTGACGACGCTCCATTACTTTCTCGCGTGCGCAGTGACACGCTGAGCACGCTAAATCTCGGCTAAATATCTCGTGTCATCGTGTTGTCAAAAGCGCTTGGCAATGGTTAGAAAATAAAAAAAATGGAATTTCGTGCGCCGTATGACGGTCATTCATGAAATGAATTAGATTGAAAGCATCTTTTATTATGCGTCCTTTTTTGCCAGCTTGCTCAACACTCAAAACGCTTAGCGCCGGATTTGCCGCCTTACTATTAGTGGGTTGCCAGGCAACTGACGCAAAAAAAGTGCAGCCAGAGACACCAGATTTTGGCTCGAATGTGATGATTCTGGACCCCGGGATGTCACCTGAGGTCATCCAAACCAAACTCGATAATTTATTCAAGCAACAAGAAAGCAACCAGTTTGGGCCTGAGCGCTATGCTGTGCTGTTTAAACCTGGCGTGTATCACAACAAAGTCAAACTCGGCTTTTATACGCAACTGCTAGGTTTGGGGCAGTTTCCAGATGATGTGATGCTGCAAGGCGGCATCCAGGTCGAAGCCGCCTGGCATGAAGAAGATGCCACGCAAAATTTTTGGCGCAGCGTAGAAAACCTATCGGTCACGCCAGACAACGGCACCATGCAATGGGCCGTCTCACAAGCAGCGCCGCTGCGTCGCATTCATGTGCGTGGCAACATGCTACTCGATGACAACGGCGGCTGGTCCAGCGGCGGCTTTATTGCCGACAGTCTCATTGACCAGCAAATCAACTCTGGCACCCAGCAGCAATGGCTGACAAGAAACTCAAACATGGGCAGCTGGACCAATGCCAACTGGAACATGGTGTTTGTCGGCGTGAAAAACGCGCCGGATGACGAACACTGGCCGACGCCGCCTTACACGGTGGTAGAACAAACGCCGGTTGTGCGCGAAAAACCGTTTTTAACCCTGGACAACGCTGGCGCTTACCAGGTGTTTGTGCCTGCACTGCGCAACAACACACAGGGTATCTCCTGGCAAGAAACACACCCACAGGGTGAGACGGTACCACTCACGCAATTTTATATCGCCAAAGCGGCCACCGATACAGCCGCAACTATCAATGCAGCCCTAGGCAAAGGCAAACACCTGCTGTTAACGCCCGGCATTTATCACCTGGACAAACCCTTGCAAATCACCCTGCCTAACACCATTGTGCTGGGCTTGGGCATAGCCACCTTGCAACCAGTGGCGGGTAATGTAGCCATGACCATCGCCGATATCGACGGCGTTAAACTCGGTGGTGTCTTATTTGATGCCGGTGAAAAGAACTCTGAGGTATTGCTACAATTCGGCGACAGCAAAAGTAACATCAGCCATGCACAAAACCCCACCACGCTGCACGACGTGTTTTTTAGGGTAGGCGGCGCGGCGGTGGGCAATGCCACGCACAGCGTCATCATTAACAGCAACCATGTGATTGGCGACAACCTTTGGGTATGGCGCGGCGACCACGGCAACGGCATCGGCTGGGCAACCAATAAAACCAAACATGGCATCGTCGTCAATGGCGATGACGTCACTATGTACGGCCTCTTTGTCGAGCATTTTCACAACTACCAAACCGTCTGGAATGGTGAGAATGGCGCAGTCTACTTTTACCAAAGCGAAGCGCCTTATGACGTGCCTAACCAGCCAAGCTGGATGAATGGCAACGTTAATGGATTTGCCTCTTATAAGGTAGGCGATCAGGTCACTAATCACAAAGCCATAGGCATGGGGGTTTATTGCTTCTTTAACGAAAACCCTGAAGTCAAACTCAATAGCGCAATTGAAGCTCCAGCAGGCGAGAACATTCATTTCAACCGTGTCACCAGCGTGTCACTTGGGGGTACGGGGGAGATTACGCATGTGATGAATGAGATTGGTGAAACTGCTAAACCTGGTCACGAAGTATCTCGCATGCCTTAAATTCATCCACATTAAAAAATTCAGCGCTCGTTTACAACCCATCATCTTGATGGTTACTTAAATGGTTAGGCATTTCAGGTTTAAGCAAATAAACAGCGAGCAATAATGTCAGATTTAATCAATAAGTGCTAATTTTATCGTAATCAAGTATTCGCTGTTACAGATCATGGTGGGAACTTAGGACTGAAAGGAAAAACACTCAACAACTTCGGTGGCTACATGACACCAAAATCTTCATCAAGCTCTACCCTCCAGGCAGGTGTAGTTTCACTATAAATAATGGCAAGCTCATGGTGAAAAAAGGCGAAACCAACATCTGGATACCTTTGCACACAAAGTAAACGGAATAGAGCCTTAATGGATATGCCGACCCCATACACTAAGCAGGGCGCGCTTAAGTACACCCTTTATGTCAAATTAGGGTAAGCTTTAATGTGCAATACTACCCTTGCTGACCATACAGCCGTTGATACACACTACCTGCCTGCTGTACCAGCGTCTCGTGCTGCCCTTCTTCTATAATACGGCCACCATCAAACACCAATACACGATCAGCCTCTTTCACTGCTGATAAGCGGTGGGCAATGATAATCGTTGTACGGCCGCGCAAAAATGTGCGCATGGCCTTATGGAGCAAGGCTTCGGTGTGTGTGTCGAGCATAGAAGTCGCTTCATCTAAAATCACGATTTGTGGCTGTTTGAGCATCATGCGCGCAATGGCCAGACGCTGGCGCTGGCCGCCGGACAAGCGCACACCACTGCGGCCTAATTGTGTGTCCAGGCCTTCCGGCAGGTCGCGGACAAATTGTGCCAATTGGGCGACTTCTAGCGCTTGCCACAAGGCATCGTCGGCATAGGGGTGGTCTAAACTCAGGTTTTGTCGCACGCTATCATTAAACAGCATGGGCTGTTGCAACACGACGCCAAGGTGTTCGCGAATTTGAGCGTAGCCTAGTTGCTCGATGGCTTGCCCGTTAAACAAAATGTGACCACTGCTTGGGGCATAAAAGCCAAGCAGTAATTGCACCAGCGTGGATTTGCCTGCGCCTGAGACACCAACCAGCGCCACTTGCTCGCCAGGGGCAATATTCAGGGTAACGTCGTCAAGGATGGCACTACCTTCGCCATAAGCAAAAGAGACATTTTGCAAGCGAATGGCCGCCGGGCTTTGTGCAGAAAAACCTTGCACTTGCGCAGGGTAATGTGGCTCTTCATCCGCATCTAGCACCTGATTAATCCTCCCTAATGCGGCTTTGGCTGCGTAATAAGACACTTGCACCGAGAGCAGTTCTTGCACAGGCCCCATCATGAACCATAAGTAGCCAAACACGGCGATCATTTGCCCGACTGACAGGTTTGAAAACACCACCATCAGCATAGCAACAGCGCGGAAAATTTCGAAGCCAAATAGGAAAATACCGAAAGACAAGCGCGATAACGCATCTGACTTCCACCCAGATGCTGTGGCCGCGGCACGCACGGCTTCGGCAGCTTGCTTGGCTTTATCTAAAAAGCGTTTATCACTGTTGCTGGCACGCAGTTGTTGCATGACTTCGAGAGTTTCGGTGACGGATTGCGACAACAGTTCAAAGGCACTATTTTCGCGTTGCTTCCACACTTTGACCTTTTTACCCAGAACCATGGTTAGCCCGATGACAAATGGGTTTAGCAGCAAGATAATCAACGCTAATTGCCAATGCATCCACAGCAACACTGCAGCAACACCAATCACACTAAGTACAGCGACGATCACTTTGGCGATGGTTTCGCCCAGAAATTTGTCCAGCGTTTCAATATCCGTTAGCAGGCGCGCTGTAATCTGACCTGCGCCCAGCGTTTCATAAACCTGCATGCGAATGCGAGCGAGTTTGTCGAGCAATGTCTGGCGCACACCCAGCGTCACTTGCTTGGATAAGCCAACAAAGATGCGTGTAGTGGCGACCCCCAGCAACACGCTGGACAGACGTAAAGTCATTGTCAGCAGTGTTACGCACAGGATAATACCAATCGGCCCCACCCAATCCGCAGGTAATAACCAGCGCATGAGTTGCGTAAGCTTGCCTGGTTGATGCAACAGTACTTCATCAACTAGCAAGGGCATCAGCAAAGGAATAGGCACCGCGACAATGGCGCCCAGAAACGCTAGCGACTGGCCCAGCCATAAACGCCGGGCGCGTTGGCGGAGTTGCAGCCACAAATCTTGCAAGGTCAACATGGATAGACTAGGCTTTGCCGCCCGCCAGCACGCGCTGACGGCGAATCTCATAGAGCGCAATGCCACTAGCTACACTGACATTCAGGCTTTGCACCGATCCGAACATAGGGATGGTGATTAGCGCATCGCAGGTTTCCTGAGTTAAACGACGCATACCATCGCCTTCTGCACCCATAACCAGTGCAATCGGGCCTTCCAGCTTGGTATTATGCAATGAGCTAGGCGCATCCATGGTGGTGCCGACGATATGCACACCAGCTTCTTTCAACTCACGAATGGTCCGGGCCAGATTGGTGACCGAAATAAACGGCACGGTCTCTGCGGCACCACTGGCTACTTTACGAACAGTACCGTTTAAGCCCACAGAACGATCTTTAGGCGCAATAATCGCGTGTACACCCATAGCATCGGCCACGCGCAAACAAGCACCCAGGTTATGCGGATCCTGCACGCCATCCAGGATCAGGAAAAATGGTGGCTCATCGAGGTCGGACTCCAGCACATCATGAATATCTTTATAAGGCATAGGCGTTTCAACGACCCGGGCAATCACGCCTTGGTGTCGGCCATGGGCGCCAATAAAGCCATCCAAACGATGACGCTCGGCTTGAATCACGCGGATATTTTGTGACTTGGCCATTTCAAGCAAATCGCGCATGCGTGCATCGACACGATCTTGATCAATAATAATTTCCTGAATGCTGATACCGTGCTGGCGCATGCGACTCAACACCGCATGAAAACCGAACAGAATGCGGGTTTCTGACATAGTGACTCCTTATTTTTTGATTACTTTTGCCTACGAGCAGCAAAAGATAAAAACACGAATCGCGCAGCCCCAGCAATGAAATAAACATTGCCAAGCACTGCGCGAATGGATTGCTTAAAAACGCAAAAACTTACTCAAGCCGATATTATCGGGCTTTTGCTTTGGGTTTGCCTTTATTTTTTTGTGCCGAATGACGACCTTTGTCTTTAGCCGAGCGTGATTTATCGGCTGCGGCCTTGCCTGCAGCTGGTTTTTCACCTGACTTGCGAGATGGCTTAGCTGCGGTGGATGACTTGGCAGGCGCAGTTGCCGATTTGGCCCAAGCCGCTGGCGCAGCTTTAACATGATCTGCCTTAGAGGGGCGACTTCGGCTGCTTTTTGGCTTGTCATCACCACCCAACAAAGCTGGCTCGGCGGGCTCAGAAGCGGCCTCCATGGACCCAACTAAGGTGAAGTCGATGCGAGAGGTTTCCAAATCCACGCGCACTACTTTTACCGTCAAGCGGTCGCCTAAGCGGTAGCGCACACCAGTGCGCTCTCCGACCATTTCATGTCGTGCCTTATCGTGAATAAAATAGTCGTTGCCCAGGTCCGTCACGTGTAACAGCCCCTCAACATAAACTTCATCTAGCGCCACAAACAAGCCAAAGCCGGTCACCCCGGCAACAGTGCCACTGAAGACTTCACCCACTTTGTCTTGCATATAAAAACATTTGAGCCAGTTGGTGACGTCACGCGTGGCATCATCAGCCCGGCGTTCCGTCATCGAACAATGCATGCCCAACTGATGCCAGTCTTTGGCCTGATAACGTTTGCCTTCGACCACCGCCTTGATGGCGCGATGAACTAGCAAGTCAGGGTAACGGCGGATGGGCGAAGTGAAATGGGTATAGGCCTCATACGCCAGCCCAAAGTGGCCGACGTTATCTGGGCTGTAAACTGCTTGCTGCATGGAACGCAACATCACCGTTTGCAACAATTGCGCATCTGGCCGCGCTTTGATGCGCTGCATGAGCTTGGCATAATCTTTGGCGCTTGGGTTCTCGCCGCCACCTACGCCAAAGCCAAACTCGCCCATAAACAGGCGCAAGGCTTCGAGTTTTTCTGGGGTCGGGCCTTCGTGGATACGGAACAAGCAGGTTTGTTCGTTTTTAAGTAAAAAGTCTGCCGCACAGACGTTAGCCGCCAACATGCACTCTTCAATCAACTTATGAGCGTCATTACGGACCACGGGTACAATCTTGTCGATTTTGCCGTTGTCGTTAAACACCATCATAGTTTCGGTCGATTCAAACTCCACCGCACCGCGTTTTTCACGCTGAGTGAGCATCAG
The DNA here is from genome assembly GCF_008015755.1 of Methylophilus sp. Lineage (GTDB taxonomy): Bacteria > Pseudomonadota > Gammaproteobacteria > Burkholderiales > Methylophilaceae > Methylophilus. The sequence goes on from NZ_SSGF01000006.1 coordinate 30,361, forward strand.
TCTGAATAAGCTGTTTAAGTTTTGCACATGTGGCAACAACCAGGCGTACTCTTCAGTTAAAGCCGCATCTTCACCTTGCAGTAGCGCCGCCACTTTGGTGTAGGTCATGCGCGCTTTAGACAACATCACTGACGGGTAAAATTGGTATTGCTTGACTACGCCTTGGCTATCAATTTGCATATCGCACACCATGCACAAGCGCTCAACATCGGGGTTGAGCGAGCATAGGCCGTTAGATAATGCCTCTGGCAACATGGGGATCACGCGGCGTGGAAAATAGACCGAGTTGCCGCGGTCGTAAGCGTCTTTATCCAACGCATCACCAGGCTGCACATAAAAGCTCACATCGGCAATCGCTACTACCAGACGCCAGCCTTTACCCTGCGGCTCGGCAAACACGGCATCATCAAAATCACGCGCCGTTTCGCCATCAATCGTAATCAATGCCAGTTCGCGCAAATCCTTGCGGCCTTTGTAATCCTTGGCTTGTACGGTTCTGGGGAAGTCTTCAGCCTGCTTAACAGCAGCGGGATTAAACTGGTGCGGCAAATGATGCTTGCGCAACGCGATTTCTATCTCCATGCCGCTATCAGCATAGTTTCCCAAAATCTCTACAATTTTGCCCATTGGGCTAGAGTGTGACGAGGGATACTCGGTGAGCTCGACAGTGACAATCTGCCCGACTTGCGCATCCATATCTAGGTGATAAGGAATCAGCACATCCTGGCTGATACGCTTGTCTTCTGCCGCCACAATGGTCACGCCCTGCGCCCGAATCACGCGCCCCACCAATGTTTTATTGGCGCGCTCCAGCACCTCGACCAGCTTGCCCTCAGGGCGACCCTTTCGATCAACGCCCGCCAAACGCACCATGGCGCGGTCGCCGTGCATCACCAGTGTCATCTCTTTCGGGCCGAGAAAAATATCTTCCGGGTTCTTGGTTTTATCATCCGGCACCAAAAAGCCGAAGCCATCACTATGGCCAAAGACCGTGCCGGCGATCAGATGAATCTTATCCGGCAGACAAAATGCACCCTTACGGTTGCGCATGAGCTGGCCATCGCGTTCCATGGCACCCAGCCTGCGGTTAAAAATATCTCGCTCATCATGGCCGATGTCGAGCAACACATAAATCTGGTCAGCACTCAGGGGCACGCCTTGGTCTGACAGCAACTGCAACACCAGTTCACGACTAGGCAATGGTGTTTGATATAACTCAGCTTCTCGCTGGGCCTGCGGGTCATTTGCACGCAGGGATTTTTTCGTTTTTCTGGTTGACAATATTTATTCTTCCTTTAAAATGCACAGCTTCTTTAGCCCAGATGGCGAAATTGGTAGACGCGCTAGTTTCAGGTACTAGTGTTTAACGACGTGGAGGTTCGAGTCCTCTTCTGGGCACCATCAAGCGACTTAAAAATCGCGACAAATATAGACTCCCAAGAAATCTTTTTTGTACCGTTATTTGTTCTTAAAAGACTTTGCTCGGTTGTTTTTTGTATTAACATAAAGCAAGTTTAACATCCTTTAAGCTTCATTCCAGTTTTACCTCAAACTTTCTCTTCCGACATTCTTAATGCTTAATTGTTTAAGCTCAGACTTTTAAAAGCTTTTGAGTTTAGGTGTTATTTCTGCTTGTAAATGTATGACTGTCGTTAGTCCATTAAATAAACTTGATGACAAACATACTAAAAAAAGTGCAAATATTTTTTCCACTCGAAATAGATCCATCACAAAAAAGTTATTAGATTATTAAATTTGATGAAAAGGCTTATCTACAAAGGATCGTAAATTTGCACAATCGAAAAATACTTTTTTCCTATTTGCTATCTACTGATTAAAAAAGTGTATTTCTCTGAGCTGAAATATACTTTTACTCAGTATTCTATATTTAATCTCAGCCAATCATTTAGAACACTCAAACAACCCCTTTAATTGAGCGCCATGTTCAACAGCGAAAAACATGGCTATGCATACTCAATTACTCAACACCTCTCAAGGCGGTCATTTTCTTGGCTTATCAAAAGCTATTTTCGGAGAGAGTGACCGCTGGGCGGTTGCAAAATTCCCATTCATTTAAAGCGGTGATCGTACAGTTCGAGATTGCCCTGAAGACTTCAACTCTTACATCTAGTCACGTACTTGTAAATCTTCAAACGACAATGGCAAACGTTAGCGACTCAAAATACGTTACGCATCGGGTTTTATACGTGCTACTAAAGATTAAATTAAACTTTTTGAATATTGTTACGTTAACCACCTGTAATGTAATAAAGATTTTTACATTACATATCGGGAGTACCAATGAAAGAATCAAAAATTAAGTATGAAGATATCAAAATCATCTGCGAGAAATTAGTGGCAGAGGGGGAAAAGCCCACAGCAGGCCTTATCAGAAATATTCTAGGTTATGGTAGCTACACAACAATTACAGATCATTTACGTAGATGGAATAAAACGCTGCCCACCATCAATCTCGACAGAGACGAGATTGCCGAGGAAATAATAACGCCATTAAAAAATCTTTTTCAAAAAAAGTTTGATAACTGCTTTAGAGACTATCAATTCAAAATCATTGAATTGAATAAACAGCTAAATGAAACATATGATGAGAAAATTCAAGCAGAAGTTTTGTACGAGGCTCAGGCTGTCCTAATAGATAAGCTTAGCACAGAAAATATAGCGTTGAGGTCAGAAATTGATTTATTGAAAGCTAAGTTAACCATTCTAGACGACAAGTAAATAGCGGAGATTTGATCGCTTGGATGACAAGAAAAAGGGAGACTTAGTATTAAAGGTATGTCGAATTGAGTAGATATCTTCATCGACCAAACAGGTAAACCAATACAACATTACGATTATCTACATGCATGCAGATAACGGGGTGGCAGTCATAAGTTAGGTGTTATTTTTTAGCGTAAGCAAAAAGATTACAGCTGACTTTTGACTGGTGTAGATATGTTGGACTGTTTGGCATGTTCGACCTCGTAGCATGTGCCAGACAGTACGGAATATTGGAACGTACCACTGCCGCGCTGGGGGCGTGATATTAAATATGCCAGCGCTGGAGTCTGCTTTAGCAGAGAGAAGGGTTCACCATGACAAACACTGATAAGCTTGAACTACACGACAAGATAAAGGCAGCAAGGGATGCATTAAAACCGACGCACCAGGATGCAGCCACTACAGAAACTAAATTAACAGAAAAAACTGAAGCAGAATATTTAAAGATCGCCAAAAGATTCTACGGAGTTGGAAAAGATCAAAACAACCTTTTTCCTCATGACGTAGAATCCATAATCGCTAAAATACGCTCTGTATCTAAATTTTCAACATTGAGGAAGTATGCACGTGCAGTTCGGCATGTTGCACTGAACGAGTTATCAAAAATATTACAAAAGCTTGATAAAGCGCTAAGTAATAATCAACATGAATTAGTAAAGAATGTGGTCATACAACCATCATTCGACGCCTATATTACATTAGCGAAAATGCTACCCGCAGATTACAAGGAAGGATGGACTCCTAAGTCCAAACGAAAGAGCAAAAAAGTCTCACTTAGAGGCTTGCCTGATGATTGGCGAGAACAGATGGCTAATAACTCTGTGGGACAATATCATATTCCAATGTTAATCACCTTAGCGACCGGCTGTCGGCCAGCAGAGCTTAAAAATGGAGTTAAGCTAATACTTAAGAATGGTGCGTTTTATGCTGTTATCAAAGGTGCAAAAATAACCGAACACTCTGGGCAAGAAAAACGTGTTTTAAAGTTGGCCAATAATGAGATTACTGAAAAGCTAAAGGCTTACTTAGTTAAAGATGACGGCAATCCAATAATTAAAGTTAAGGTGCCAAATTCTATTAGTACACATATGCGAAGCGTTGGGAAACGCATTTGGCCAAAAAGGAAAGAGAGTATTACTGCGTATACAGCACGTCATGCTATGGCTGCGGATTGCAAGGCTTCGCCGCTGAACGAGACTTATCCTGATTTTGTTTCTGAAGTGCTTGGTCATCAAGCAGATGATACAAAAAGTTACTATGGCACTCGAAGTCAAAGCTCTTCAGATCGATTTGTACCTTTAGCTGTTAAATCAACGAAACCTGTTAAAAAGAAAAATACAACCAGCTTTAAGAAAATATCAAAAAGAATAATAAATAATTATTAAATACGAGGGTGTCCTGAATTTTGTGTAAACGGCGGTTGATTACTGCCGAGGCATTCTTTCATCAAACAGTATGGTAAACCTGTTTAGCGCAGGTTTCCAACCTCTCAGTGGCATAGCCCCCTTCTCACTGATGTTCTGCAAGGCGATATAGACGATAGGATAAATGCTGTCGAATGGGCGAGATTGCCACAGCTTAAACTCGTCAATCACTGCATCGGTGACATTAGAAATCAGCGTCGGTGAAATATCTGTGCCATACATTTCAGACAAATGCTGTTGAATCTCACGTACTGTCATGCCTCTGGCGTATAGCGAGATAATCTTCTCATCAAAACCTGTCCAGAGCGTTTGATGTTTCGGGATCAGTTGTGGCTCGAAGCTACCTGCTCTATCACTAGGCACTTCAATCGGCAGTTCGCCAAAATCCCCTTTGAGGGTCTTGCGGCGTTTACTGTTGCGGGTATTGCCAGTCGCATTCTTCACTGACTCATGCTTGTCATGGCCAAGATGTTCAGCCATCTCTGCTTCAAGCGCTCGCTCAACCAAGGCTTTGGTTAATTGCTTGAACAATCCATTCTCACCAATTAAATCTTCGGGCTTTTTATAGTTCGCCAACAATTCCTTTATCAGATCGTTGGGTATTTAATTTAATTTCTAGGAGTTAACTCATCATGCATAAATTACAGATTGGTGAAAGGCCTATGATCGTCAATTAGAAAAACACATAAAATCGTACTCCGCTAAAAACTGAACCCCTCAATACTCTTTCAGTATCGTGATAATAAAAACGGCTCACATTTCTGCAAGCGGCATTTATAAAATTTTGGTAAGGTGTGAAGGTATGATCTAAATTTCGTCAAATTTAATAGATCTTTCGACGCCCACCACTTCGCAGCACTGGCTATATAACAATCACATTCAAGTTACGCATCTGTAGCAGATAAAGAAATAAAATAATATGTTGACAACAATAAAAAAAACGCGCCAGAGGTATGAAGTTCCGTTTAGTCTAAAAAACGCACATGCATATAAAATTGTTTTGAATTAGTTAGTTACCCTTTTTACCAATACGCAATCCACCGAGTTATCCACAGATTTTGTGGAAATGAAAAAGAATTATGCTTATAAAAAAAGCTGTGTATTTCTACACAGCTTTTTTTATCATGCGCTCTTATTAACGGTTATTGAAAAACCCAATATTCATCACGCGGTCATTGACAAAAGTCACTTCAGTTTCTTTGTAGGTGTTTTTGCCATCGTATTTGACCAGGTTTTTGTAGTACCACATCTCGACCTGCACCGGCTTGGAGTTATCCTGTTGTTTGCCCATGTTGCCGATCATGTTGTTAGCGTTGCTGGGCTTAACAGACTGTTGCTTTTTAAACGGCTGCCCAAGTTTTTCTATAATGATTTTTTTTGATTTGCCGCTAAAGCCGCTAATAAATTCGTCTTCACTGTAGGTTTTACCAGCAAAAGCAGCAGTGGCTGCGAATAGCAATGAGGTGGCGACCATTGCAGCTGAAATTTTTGCGTATAACTTCATGTTTTAATTCCTGTTATCCAAAATCCAACGTATTAAATTTTCTAACCAAGTAACGATATCGCTCTCAGTGATTTTTGTTTAGTGAAAGTATAACTGTTTATCACGCCATTCGGTTGACCTGCCCCGACATCATCACTAGGACAAGTCTATACAAGCTCAAGTTGCATGCCGTCGTAGCCAACTGCAATATTGGCACCGACACTGGCTTGCAAAGAATGATATTCGAGCTCATGAGTCATATGTATCAGCACATTGCGCTTGGCGCCTATGCGCGCAATCAAGGCCAGCGACTGCTCAATATTCACATGCGTAGGATGTGGCTTCTCACGCAGGCAATCAATCAGCAAAAGGTCTACGCCTTGCAATAAATCGTAAGATTGTTCGGGAATCTCCGATACATCGGTCATATAAACCAGGTTGCCGATACGGTATGCGTAAATACGGATTTTGCCATGCATGACGGGGATGGGCGTGACCCACTGCCCAGCCGCTTCAAATGGCGCGTCAACCACGTGCGCGGCCAACACTGGCAAGTCCCAAAACTGGGGGATAGGGTCGCGCAAGGTGTAGCCAAACTTTTCCTGGATATGCGTGACGGCTTCGGAATAACTATAGAGCGGAATCTGGCAGCGATTAAGCTGGCAAAAAGCGCGCAGATCATCTATCCCATGTAAGTGATCGGCATGAGTATGCGTGTATAAGACGGCATCGACTCGACGCATATTTTCACGCAAAGCTTGCTGCCTTAAATCGGGTGAAGTATCGATCAGAATCACCCTGTCATCGTCCAGCGTGATCATGCTAGAGCAACGCGTGCGTTTATTGCGCGGGTCTGTTGAGCTGCAGGTTGCGCATGTGCAGCCAACGGCGGGTGTACCAGCACTGGAACCGGCACCTAAAATGGTTAATTGCATGGCTGTGCGTGCTTGAACAAATTGAAAAAGTTTTCCGTGGTGGCCGTCATGATGTGCTGTAATGGCACGTCTCGCAATCGCGCAATTTCTTCTGCCACATGCCGCACATAGGCGGGCTGGTTGGTTTTTCCACGAAACGGGATTGGTGCGAGGTAAGGCGAATCTGTCTCGACCAGCATGTGATCCAAGGGCACTTTTTGCGCCACCTCTTTCAAGGCTTGTGCATTTTTAAAGGTGACAATGCCAGAAAACGAGACATAAAAGCCCATCGCAATCGCCGCCTGCGCAACCTCCCAGCTTTCGGTAAAGCAATGCATCACGCCACCCACTTCTGCCGCGCCCTCTTCCTGCATAATGCGCAAGGTATCTTCGGCCGCGTTGCGGGTGTGAATAATCAGCGGCTTGCCAGTGGCTTTTGCAGCGCGGATGTGGGTGCGAAAACGCGCCCGCTGCCATTCCAGATCGCCGGTGAGGCGAAAATAATCGAGGCCAGTTTCGCCAATCGCCACCACGCGGGCATGATCAGCCAAGCTGACCAGGCCGTCTACGGTCGGCTCCTCGATGTCTTCATAATCAGGATGCACGCCCACAGACGCGTAAATGTTAGGGTATTGTTCGGCAATCGCCAGCACTTCCGGGAACTTGTCCAGCGTCACCGACACACACAAGGCATGCCCAACCTGGTTGCTTTGCATGCCCTCCAGCACCTGGCCCATGTTTTGCACCAGTTCAGGGAAATTAAGATGACAATGCGAATCGACTAACATAGGGTTTCCAGCAAAAAATGTGACTCAGGCCTGTGTAACATAGCAGCCATTAAATGGTGTTGGACGGTCGGCTGGATTTCAGTGCCGCCCCAAGAATCGTCTCAATGCGCTTTTTGGCCTCAGCACCGCCATCTTTATCCATAAACTGGATACCTATGCCCTGCGGCTTGTGATTCACCGCCTGCGGTGTGATCCAGATCACCTTGCCCACCACCTTGAGCTTGTTGGGGTCATTCAACAAAGTGAGTAGCATAAACACCTCTTCGCCCATTTGAAAAGGCTTACTGGTGGGAATAAACAACCCGCCACCTTTGACAAAAGGCATGTAGGCGGCAAACAATGCAGCTTTTTCACGTATCGCCAATGACAAAACACCAGGTTTTGCAGCGGCGGATGGTTGTGTGTCGTTCATGAGCTAAGCTCCAGAATAATGAAGTGTACTGACCTCATATTTAGCCAAAGATCTTTTTATATTGCAGTAATAACTGTTCCAGTTGCAGCTCCTGATTAAGCGGATGCTGCGCGGTCATTTTAAAGCGATTTAGCTGTTGTTGAAACGCCAGTAAACGCGACAGATTAACCGCCGCTGCCAAGGCCTGCAATGGGCCTGTCTCACCATGATGATAGCGCAAAGGCTGCTGATGGCAACATAACCAGAGATCCAGCAGCCATTTCTGCAAAGCCTGTATCGCCTGCTCCATGCCTTGCTTGATCAGGAGCGGCACCGCGGCAGCAATATCGATTGTCGCGCCATTCACCAAATGCGGGCGAAACTGCTGGTACCAGGCATACCAGTCGGGTGCATCCTGTTGTACCGTTGTCGGTGCGCCACCACTGTAATGCCACACCCACTCTGGATTGGGCACAGATTGTGTTTGTAGCCAATGCAAGCCCTGCTCAAGACTGGGCACTGGCATCTCAACCTGCATGCAGCGGCTTAAAATAGTGGGCAACAAGGCTTGGCGCTGATGAGATACCAACAAGAACTGAGTACGCGGTGGCGGCTCCTCCAAGAGCTTTAACAACGCATTGGAGGCCGCTACATTCATGGCCTCCAGTGGGTGAATCAAGACTACACGAATGCCATTTACGCGGTGAGAACTCAGTGATAAGTAGTCATGCAACAAACGTATCTGGTCAATTAGGATTTGCTGACGTTTGCGTGTTTTTTTCTTGCCGCTGTCAGCGTTGTCATCATCCTCGGGCGTCACTTCCCTAAAATCCGGATGCGCCCCTTCTGACAACCAGTGGCAGGACTGGCATACGCCACACGCAAACCCTTGCTGCGGCTCTAAACACAGCAAAGCCGCGCTCATGGTATGCGCAAAATCCAATTTACCAATGCCGGCTTTACCATGCAACAACAAGGCATGGTGACGCGTTTCACCGGCTTGCATCCATTGTGAAAACAAAGATTCTTGCCATGGATAAAGCTTATTAATCATAAGGATGAAATAATTTCTTCAACTGATTTCTTCACTTCTTCGATTGAGCAATTGGCATCAATCACGCGAAACCGCTGCGGGTATTGAGCCGCTCGGGCTAAATATTGTTCGCGTAAACGGACGAAAAATGCAGCACCCTGCGCTTCAAATTTATCTGGCGTGCGTGCACCCGCCAGGCGTTGCAAACTCACCTCCACCGGCACATCAAATAACAAGGTGACATCCGGCTGCAAACTGCCTTGCACCCATTGTTCCAATTGCTGCATTTTATGCAAAGGCAGGCCGCGGGCGCCACACTGATAGGCATAAGAAGCATCGGTAAAACGGTCTGACAGCACAATCGCATCACGCTTCAACGCTGGCAATATCACCTGCTGCAAATGCTCGGCACGGGCGGCAAACATCAGCAATGACTCGGTATGCACATGCATCTCCTGATGTAGCAACAGTTCACGCAGCATTTCACCCAGTGGCGTACCGCCTGGTTCGCGTGTCGAAACCACTTCGCGGCCACGACCAGCCAGCAGTTGCAAAATCGTTGGGATATGCGTGCTTTTGCCTGCACCGTCCATCCCCTCAAGCGTGATAAACAAGCCCGCCATTATTTAAATTCCCCCATGTGTATCGTAAGTTGCCTAGTGTTTTTTTAATTGATACGCACGCACAGCCTGGTTATGCGCTTCCAGCGTGCTGGTAAACACATGCCGGCCCTGGCCGTTCGCCACAAAATACAAGGCATTGGTTTTGGCCGGATGCAGCGCCGCCTGTATCGAGGCCAGCCCCGGCAACGCAATCGGTGTCGGTGGCAAGCCACTGCGCGTATAGGTATTGTAAGCCGTGTCCGTCAGCAAGTCTTTTTTAGAGATATTGCCGCGATAGCGCGAGCCCATGCCGTAAATGACGGTTGGGTCGGTCTGCAAACGCATGCCTTTAAGCAAGCGATTCACGAATACGCCAGCAATTTGCGGGCGCTCTTCCTCTACCCCGGTTTCTTTTTCGACAATAGAGGCCATCACAAGTGCCTCATACATGGAGCGATAAGGCAGCCCTGGCTGGCGTGTCTCCCAGGCAGCTGACAAATGTCGCACCATTTTTTGGTAAGCCCGTTTGTAAAGGTCGGCATCACTGCTCTGCGCATCTAGATAATAAGTATCTGGGAAAAACCAGCCCTCGGGATGCATGGCTTGCCCACTGATTTGCTGCATTAGTTCGCTATCAGACAACGTCACGGTGTCATGGCGTATACCTGGCATCTGTGCCAGTTTTTGCCTGAAGTCGGCAAAAGTTTTACCTTCGATCAGTTGCAACTTAAATTGGTCAAAAGTGCCATGCTTGAGAATATCTATAAGTGACATGGCTTGTAACGGGGTGTTTAAGGCGTAATCGCCAGCCTGCAATTGACTACCGCTACCGGTCAGCTTCACCAACAATAAAAAGCTATAAGGCTCTGTCAGCACGCCTGCCGACACTAACTGGTCGGCGATACCGCGCACACTGGCGCCTGCCGGAATCTGCATACCAATGGTTTCTGAGGCCATGGGCAAAGGTCGAATGGTGAAAATTACCATCCAGATCGCCAGCGCTAGCGCGCTCGCAGCCACCATCGCTGCGCCGTATTTCATGCCCTGCTTAATGAACCACATAAGCTAACGCTGACCTGAGTTGTTTGGCCCAATGGTTACTGGCAATCACCTGCTCGTCGATCTGCGTGACTTGCAGCACGCCATAAACGCTATTGGCAACCACCACGGCATCGGCAGTCAACAGGTTTTCCATCAACAGGCTAGTCGATACCACGGTCTGACCTTGGGTTTTATACCAGTCAAGTATTTTTTGCCGCATCACGCCTGCCACGCCACACTGCTCAAGCGCAGGCGTCATCACCAGGCCGTCTTTGTGAATAAATAGATTGCCACTGACGGCTTCAATCACGTGGTCCTCGTAATCACGCAAGACGCCATCAAAAAAACGCGGGTCTTTAAGCTCGGCCCGAGCCAGCACGTTTTCCAGGCGATTAAGGTGTTTGATACCTGCCAGCAAGGGCTGAGAAGCGAGCCGTGTCTGGCAAGTGTACAAGGCCACCCCAACGTCGTAAATATTAGTTGGATATACTGGCAATGCACTATGTATTAGGACTCGTGTTGGCTCGCAGATGGCCGGTGGCGCATAACCACGGGCGCCATCGCCACGGGTGATGATGACTTTAACGATACCGGACGACAAGTCAGCATCCTCTGCAGATGCCATGAGATGTTTAAATTCCTGCATCAGCAGTTCGGCCGAGGGGCAGACAATGTTGATTTTGCTGCAATCTGCCACCAGGGTTTGGTAGTGCAATGGCCAGTCTTGCAACTCGCCATTGAGCAAACGCATGGTACGAAAAATGCCATCGCCATAAGCGAAACCGCGATTGGTCGGCGCAACGCCTGAGACCAATTTACCATTGACACAATAGCGGACGGAGGACATGTGATAACAGAGAAACTAGTGATGTCTAACAAGGCTGAAACCATACCATAAATCGAGGCAAACCGACGCGCTAAGTGACAAAAACCAACCAATCACAGCGGCTTAAACACTGAAATAAAGCATTTATTAAAGTTTGTTATAACGATGCCGTTAACATGATACGGAGTAATGTATTTGTATCATTTTTTAATAAGGGATATCCATGTCGATTTCCAATATTCCAAGCAATGTCTCGGCACTGTTGAATAAAGCTTATAACACCGACGCCAGCGCGACGTCCTCGACCACGAACACGACTGATGCCACCGAGCAGAGCACGCTAGAAACAACAGGCAGCGAGACTAATAGCAATGCCTCAGCCAGTGCACAGGTGACATTGGGCCAGACAGGCACCACTCCTGAAACTTATACCGCCAAAGGCTTGATGCAACAACTGCGCCAATACCAGTTGAGCAATGCCTCACTCATCTTTGGCAATGGCGAGGATAGCAATGAGGACAGCACGGGCTTCACCGGCATGATGGGCACGTCATCCAACAGCGATCTGGAAAGTATTAGCCAGGACTGGGTGAGCACCATCAGCGAAAACCCAGGCAAAGCCTCTGTGATGGTCGCGAGCAGTAAAAACAATACCCTCAATACTATTTTGGGTAATTAAGCGGCTCAACATCTGTTCAGCAATGCCCTAAACACCTTAGATAAAAAGCCCGGGCTGTCGGGGGTTTTTATTTTTGTGGCGCGTGAAGTTTCACCAAATGCACAAGAAAATAATCCAGTAAATCTCTAAAGTTTCGGCATGATTAAATTCGTGCTGAAACACCCCTCTCAATATCTCAAACGCATCGGCTCCACAGGCCGAATGCGTATCTCAACTCCAATCCTTTAAATCAATTAATAGATTGCTTCATGCAATCTAATGGAGTTGTCATGTCAAAGAAAACCGTACCAATCGTTAACCACGATAAGCTTGTTGAACTCATTAAATCACACGACAGAAGAGCAAGTGATATCAAGAGCAGGCTTGCACCTGTTCTCAAAGGTCTATGGGAGTCTAGAAGGGCTTACCGAACAGGAGTTTTTTAACAAACATGGGCACTTAGTTCCGCCACTGCCAACAGACGACGGCGTCTTGCTTCGCAAAGCCCTGCTATCTGAGGACTGTATGAATGAGTTGGTTAAACCTTTGCGAGATGCCGGTTGGAGTGTGGAAGTTCATGAGCCTGACGATAAAGCGCTATACATGACCGTCAGTGCCTCACATGGTGACAAGACTTTCAGTGTTGCCTTGCTGTATAGCTGCGCTACTGATAATCAAACCTATAAAATGCTTGAAAAGAATTGCGCGGCCGTTCTATATCGGGGAGCTCCATATAAACAGAGTTCGTATACTCATGGACTCATGGTGCATGTAGGCCCGGTCTTGGGCTGGCAGCCTCCCAAAGCATTCTTTGAGTAATCAGTAAGCCTAATCTTGGCATATCACCCTAATGCACAAGATTAACTCCCTGGTGAAGCTTTCTTAATATGGCTTAACTCATTGGCAACTTTGTGCTGAAGATCATCCATATTAGACGTTCCATCCATTTGCAAATAGGCAAGCGCAAATATCGTCAGCGGGTGGACTCCGATTGAGGTTGCTAAGGCATTAATTTTGGAAACCGATGCCTCTTTTTTTCCATTCTCAAGATCAGACAAGTATGTCCTACTCGAAAAAGCGCTGATTGATTCTTGAGTTATATTTTTAGACTCTCTTGCCTCTCTGATGGCCATGCCAAGTGCTTTTTTGAATTCCATTTTTTATTCCTCTATCGAGGACTAAATAAAGCCTGCATGTACCCATAATGACTATGCTCTATAGAGTACATTTGGAGGTAGAATGCTCAGATGTACTCGTAAGGGTACATTTAAGTGCGTTTTACTAACTAAGAAAAATAGAGAGGTACTAATGAGAGGTATTTTTAATAAATTGGCAATCACACTGGCTATGGCAACTTCTTTTGGCGCACATGCTGCGACTACAACTACTGAAGTGCTGTCATACAACTATGGCAACTACACATTCTTCGGTGAGTTCAATTCAGATGCTTATACTGCCAATGTTGCTTCACGCTTGGTTAACAACTTCTTCGTATTTGACTTGACTGGTGTGAATCTTCAAAACATCGAATCTGCACACCTGTGGGTTGACAACAATTACGCTGAACTGCGTCCAGGATACTCAATGACATACACTATGTATGACGTTGTAACTCCACTGAACGTGTTGATGGAAAGCGGTACATCTAAGTTCTCAGTGTTCAAAGACTTGCAACAAGGCGTTAAATACGGTTCACGTACATTGAACAACCTGGATGGCTTTGATACAGATTTCACTGTGGATTTCGACGCAACTGGTATCGCTGCAATCTCAAATGCAAATGGCTTGTGGGCATTCGGCGGCGCTTTGGTAACAAACGACCCAAGCAACCAAGCCATGATGTTCGGTGACGTGTACACTGCAAAATTGGTGCTGAACTACTCAACAGTTACTACGCCTGTACCAGAAGCTGATAGCTCAGCAATGATTCTGGCTGGTTTGGGCCTGATGGGTTTTATCTCACGTCGTCGTTATAGATAAATCCTTAAACACTTGCAAAGCCAGCTCAGCGCTGGCTTATTGCTTATTAATTCCCATAATCAAAGTATCACGCTTAACATCACATGCATGAGATGCAGCTATTCATTGAGTATACGAATGCAAAAAACAGTTTGGGGTATCCTGAGTTTTGTGTAGCTAGGTATTCAGAAGTTACTAGATTTTTTTTTGAATCAAAAAACTTTAATTAGCTTACTTCATGTCTGACTTGCTCAACAATAACGCCTTTGCAAGATCGACAGAGTATTGATGATTCAAGTTTGCCTGTGGCGTGTGATTCATAAGCCAGATAATCTTAGTGAGATCACACTTAGCAATACCACCGTTGTATGCAATGTTTACCTGGTAGAGGTGTGCAAGATCGTTCATGTTTCCTAGCAGCTTTTTACTGGCAGTCTTGCTGTAGCCATATTCCAAGTAGTCATCCATGACCTGATTAAGCCCGTCTAGCGGCAACTCTAGCAATTTATATAGATTAAATAGGTGATGAATAAATACCTCGTACACATCATGCTTAAGTCCTTCTGACTTTTTAAAGCCAGTTGCAAGAAAGGACAGCAAGGTCCGATCATTCATGAACAGTAGACATTTACGTCTATCAATCACAATCAGATTGACATACCAGTCACCCAATACGCTGTCACTGTTTACCTCATAATCAGTTAGCTCATCAGGCGCTAATGACAAATAGTCTCGTACCTTCTGGGTACATTTGAATGTCAGCACAATTCGTCTTCGAAAAAGTTTGTTATTGAAGAATTATATCTCTTCAATCAACATTTTTTATTGTTACAATAATCAAATGGAAAATGAAAGAGACAATCAAGCCCCTAAAAAAGCCGGTGGACGTCGGCCTGGTTCAGGCCGCAAATTGGGAACGGGTAACTACCTTGAGCCAACCACCGTATTACGTGTACCGGTGAGTCAGAAACTTGTATTAATCGACTTTTTAGAAGCTTATGCTAAAAAACAGCGGGCTCAATCAAGCCGGGCCAATCTGGATGGCATCGGTGAGTTTGAGCAATTGCCTGAAGCGTTATCCAAGTTAGATATTTCACTGTATCAGTCTAAAGTAGCAGCTGGCTTTCCTTCTCCTGCTGACGACCATGTCGAAAAGCGGCTGGACCCAAACGAATATTTGATTGATCAGGAAGAAAGTACTTTTTTTATCACGATTCAAGGTGAGTCCATGCTTGAGGCTGGGCTACTACCTGGTGATAAGGCGGTGGTTGATAAATCTAAGACGGCTGAGGTAGGCGACATCGTGCTGGCCATGGTGGATGGTGAATTCACCATTAAGACTTTGGCCAAGCAGAAAGATGGAAATCCTAAATTGCTGCCTGCGAATTCGAGCGGGAAATACACGCCCATCATTATTACCGGGGAAATGCAGTTTGAAATCTTTGGTGTGGTGATTGGATCATTCAGACGGTTTAAATAGCTCGTACAGTTAACAAAAAACCCGGTGTTCTAACCGGGTTTTATTAACGACAAGTCAATCGAGTCGATTACTTGTTCATCACGTACATGGTTACTTCAAAGCCAAAACGCATTTCGGTAGCAGCTGGTTTAGTCCACATAATCGTCTCCTTGGGTTTTCGATTTAAAACCGACAACGTGTCGTGTTTCTATGTATCTATGTTGCCCGACTTCATATTCATTTGCATGCGCAAAGCGTGTAAGACACCCTAAGTATTTTACGTAAATCAGACCAAGGAAATTTCATGCAGCCAAGCAAAGGTAATACTGCATATCGTGCAATCGCGCTGGTGGATGTGAAGAACTTCTATGTGAGCTGTGAGCGGGTATTCAACCCAAAGCTATGTAATAAGCCGGTAGTCGTGCTCAGCAACAACGATGGCTGTGCCGTGGCCAGAAGCAATGAAGTTAAAGCGCTCGGAGGCACACACACATACTGTTCTTGCTCGTAGAGCTGAAGACATAGCATTTTTTAATCCTGGAGCCTTATGTGATGGTGGATATGCAGGGTATTGTGTGCTTGATACTTAAATCTCTGAGTTGCAGATTTATCGATTCTGGAAAGAAAAAAGACGCCTAAATGGTCCGATAAGAATTTCCATTTGAACAATCAGCTTATGGAAGGCTATTAAATTCTATCTCTCTATAACTTACCTATTCCACACAAGGGGGGGTGCGCAATAATGTGATTTTTGAACTTGGCCTGTTTATCGGCCGCCTCGGCGTTGGGCGATGCCTTTTCATCACGCCAGACCATGTGGCTGATTTACGGCTAAAGACTGATCTTAATGGGGATAATATCTGGTCAATATGAAGCAAACCGCCAGGATAAAAACTGGCTGGCAGCAACCAAAACGGTCTGCATGCAAATCCACGACAAGCTGATGGAACTGAAGTCGTTTCAGGATACTAGCATCAGCGTACTCAAGGCGGTGGCCTTAACAATCCATCACGAGATACCACAGGAACCAACTCAGAATCACACGACAACAGATGACCATTTCGGGCTAGAGCCACAAGGCATAGCTTATGCGCTAACCGGTAATACGTACAGACATAAAGAGGCGATTAAACAAGCCGGTGCTAGTTGGGACAAGGGCATGAAGAAGTGGATTATTCGCGGCAGTGACAAAGCCAAATTTGAACGCCTGATTCCTAGCGTGAACAGCAGCGCATCGTAAGTGCCTATGCTTATGTTAAGAGGCTGTTACGCTTTGACAAACTGACCGCGTGCTTTGCCACTGAGGAATTGCAGCAAATCTGCAGAATGTACTGCCAGGGCATAGCCTAATACACCGCTGCCTATCACCACGGTTTCATAGCTGGCAACGCTGTCATCCACCAATACCGTGAGGCCTGCAGGCAAGGCAATTGGCGGCACCGCACCGACCACATAGCCGGTCGCTTCCGGCACTTCGTCATATTCCGCCATGCGGCATTTGCGCTCCCCCAAATGGGCGCGCAACAGTGCCCAATCGGCGCGACCGCCACCAGCAACGGCCAACAGGCAAAACCCTGTGTTTTCACCTTTAAACACCACACTGCGCACCACCGATTGCGGGTCTAATCCTTGCGCATTTAGTAACTCTTCAAGCTGGCGAATAGGCTTCTTATCTTCACTAAGGGGGATTTCAATCACTTGAAATAGAATCTGTTGCTGCGCAAGCGACTCAGTCACCGGCGAGTTTAAATGCATATTCACGACACCCTCCTTCATCAATAAAAAACTTTAAATGATTAATATAATCTATTGATATTTCGTATATTTATCGTTACTACCCTTGCATTTTTCAACCGGATATTTTTGCGCATTTAGGTCAATTTTGGCATTGGCGGCCGCAATTAAATCGATGCCACAGACCTCCGCAATCCGCATCAGATAGACAAAGGTATCTGCCAACTCCTGGCCAACCTGCACTTTGGTCTCAGCATCCAGTTGTCGGCTGTCGGACTCTGTCATCCACTGAAAATGCTCAACCACCTCGGCAGCTTCTACAATCATCGCCATCGCCAGGTTTTTAGGCGAATGAAACTGTGCCCAGTCGCGCTCTTCAACAAAAGCATTCACCCGCGCCCGCAACTCATCAATACTATCAGTCATCTGTATTACGCCTGTTATTAGTTAACACAAAGTGAATAAAACATTCTTGCCGAAGATAAACGCGGATGCACGCACATAAACTCAACACAAATAATCAGCTGATCAAAAATATTGTATCCGCGGTTTATTCTTGTTTGTCTGCGGCAGGTTGTTCTGGCTTGTCTTTACGGTTACTGCCTGCCACCATTTTAATTTCAAACAAACGGCACTCTAAGGGTCCGTTATACAACAATGTTTTTTTGCTTGGGCTTAAGCGCATGAGTTTAGGCATGCGCAGATCGTTGGTCAGAAAATAGGCATTCCAGCCTGAAAAACGTTGTTTCAGTGCTGCTGCCATTAGGGGATACAGCTCGGCCAAAGTGTCATCCTCGCCGATACGCACGCCATATGGCGGGTTGGCTACCAGCACGCCACTCTCAGCGGGCGGTACAACTTTGGTAAACTCCCAGTGACTGAGTTGCACGGCGTCCAACCAGCCAGCCATTTCTAAATTCTGCTTGGTAACGCGTACAGCACGTAAATCCATGTCTGAACCATAAATGCCCTGAAAGCTTACGGGTTTCACCGCCTTGGCTGCGGTATTTCGCACTTTTTTGAAGGTATCTGATTCAAAGTTTTTGAGCTTTTCAAAGCCAAAATTGCGGTTGAGGCCTGGCGCAATATTCAGCGCGATCATCACCGCTTCAAGTAAAAAGGTTCCGCTACCGCACATAGGGTCGAGCAAGGCCTGACCTGGCTGCCAGCCGGTGAGTTTTAAAATGCCCGCGGCCAGGTTTTCACGCAATGGCGCCTCAATGCTGTTTTTACGATTACCGCGCTGATATAAGGGATTACCAGAGGTATCTACGTAAAGCTGGTAACTGTCAGCGGTCAGGTAGACGTGTACCCTAACGCCGGGCTCCCGTGTATCAATATTCGGACGGCTACCCACACTTTGGCGGAATCTATCACAAATGGCGTCTTTAACCCGCAAGGTAATAAACTCCAGACTTTTTAAGGGGCTGCGCACTGCAGTGACCTTAACCATCATGCTGTGTTTAACGTCAAACCAGTTTGGCCAGTTTATTTTTAACGCACCCTGGTAAATATCTTCTTCTGTGAGATATTTACCACGACCAACCTGCATCAAAATCCGTGTCGCCACCCGTGAGTGTAAATTGGCGTAATAGCACACCGAGAGCTCGCCACTAAAACTGGCACCGCCTTCAGTTGCCTTGATGTCTCGTGCCCCGCCCTGCTTAAGCTCTTCGACGAGGATGGATTCGAGCCCACGTGGGCAGGTTGCAAAATATTGGTTCTGAAAATTAGCCACCGAGTGTGAACTCCTTACCGTTATTAGGATTTGCGCCCTGTAAACGGTCTATTAAATCTATAAAGTTAATGTCATGCGACTGCATGGCATCTTGTGCGCGCTTACGCAACGCAGCCAAATCTGGCATGGCCAGCTCTGGTTTAAAGCCAAACACAATGATGTTACCGGGCTTACCGGTAGGCATCATTAACACGCGCTGCTCAAAGGTTTGCTCCATCCGCTGCATGTAAATATCAAACTTTTTGTCTGACCCCCAGAGGTTAATGGTAAACAGACCATCAGGCGTCAACGCCTCAGCACAATCATCAAAAAATGACTGTGTACAGAAGTCTGGTGGCAAGCCATTACTGCCAAACGCATCCATCATTAACCAGTCTGAGCCACCCGGGTGTTGCTGGATATGAGCAATGCCATCGCCCTCAATAATCTGCAAACGCTCATCATCATCAGGCACAAAAAAATGACTGCGGGCGACCTGGATCACCTGCGGGTTAAGCTCAATCACGGTTTGCTGAATCTGCGGGCAATATTTCCATACGTATTTGGCAATTGAGCCGCCGCCTAAGCCGACAAGCGTTAATTGTCGGCTATCAGGTTTGAATAATAGGCTGCTCAGCACGCCCCATGAATAGGCCAGCACCAGTGCATAAGGATCTTTGACTTTCATGCTGCTTTGAATCGTCGGCGAGCCCAGGTGCATAGAGCGTACGCCATCGGTTTCAGTGACTTCGACCATCTCGAAGTCTGACACCGCTTTGTGAATTTTTCGGTTAAATTTAAACATTATGCGTTCTCTGCCACATCAGGCTGACTGTCGGCTGTCGAAGTTTCTGCAAGCGCCATGGGCTCTTCAGCACCAATAGCCTCGTCAACACCAGTCGTACTCACCTCTTCAATCACGCTCACAAACTTGCACTCGAGCTCCATGAGTAAAGTATCTATTTTTTGGATAGTCAGGCGTACCTTGCTGCCAGGTTTGGTGGCCGGCAAGCTATGCACCTTGGTCATATAAGGCAATCGCTCCAGGCGCACCAGATTTTCGCGCCACACGGTGGCGTCGATTTCAGTGATACTTTCCTGGATCAGGTATTGCAAACACCAATAGCGTTCCATGCGCGTCTGGAACTCATTGTAAGCATTGTAGGTTTGGTCAAAATTGCGCATATGGCCGACAATTTCATCGCCATTTGAGGCATACACCGGCGGCTGCAAGGTCAACACGCTGATCAATTGTCGCTGGTTGATTAAATCCACCGCACGGCGCAAAGGCGAGGTACACCAGGCATATTGCGCCACGCCCAGGCCCTGATGACCTTCGGCTTTGGTCGTCATATACACTTTACCGCCATTTTGCGCCCGGTAAATCCCTGGCACATCATTTTCGGCCAACAACAATCCCCATTGGCTATTCGCTGCAATCATCAGCTCGGCCACCAGTTTATCCATCGGCGACCCGCGCTGGCGATTGACAATATTGACGATGCCATCGCTGACATAAAAGTTGTAATCCACTGGCTGCGGTCTGGTCGGGTCATATTTGCCGCGGGCTTTTTCCAGGCTTTCGGCAAAGTGAAACAAAAACACCAGCGACGACCACAGCGGATGGCCGCTATCTTGCGCCAAGGTGGTTTCATTGAAATAAGGCTCCAGCGTGTCGTGACGCAAGTTTTCCGCAATCTGCACGCGCTCTAAGCAACTATGCTGGTGGACAATGCTGAAGTCAAGCGCCACCTCCAAATACAATGACAACGCAGGTTTGGTTTCACCCGCATCCAAGCTAAAGGGTCGGATCGCCGCTTCTGGCAACATAGTGATTTTGTGCCCAGGCATATACACTGTAGACAAACGCTTCATCACCTCGTGATCCAGCGCTTGGTGTGGCGCCACACCCAAGGCCGGCGCGGCGATATGAATACCGACCTGCGTATTACCATTGGGCAGGGCCGTCACCGACAAGGCATCATCAATCTCCGTGGTGGTGCTGTCATCAATACTAAATGCCTGCACCGTAGACAACGGTAGATCAGAAGGCAAATCTGCCAGTGAAAAATCAGGGAACGCCGTGCCTGAGGCAAAATACTCGCGTAAAAATGCCCCCAAGTGGTAATTATGCACAGAAGGGATCGCCCCGGCCGCATGCAACACTTGCACGGGCAACTGCTTGAGCTCAGCCGCCGCTTGCTCCAGCGCCTTCCACTCCATGCTGTTTTTATCAGGTGCATATAACAAGGCATCGAGTTTGGCAGCAAAACTCTCTGGCAAGGCCTGCGCCTTGAGTTGTGCCACCATTTGCGCCATGAGTTCAGCTTGCTGGCGTTTTTTTTCCAGCCCGGCCATGGCGGCTTTCAGGGTCTCTTCAGGCGCAGCTTTATAACGACCTTTGCCTTTGCGGTAAAAATACATGGGCGCCGCGTGCAGCTTGAGCGCAATGGCGGCTGCTTGCTGGCGACTCGGCTTGCCACCGTAATACTCTTGCGCCAAATCCTCAAAAGCAAACTCCGGCTCACCACAGCATTCCCACAAAAAGTCCGTATCCAGTGTATCGGACTCAGCCTGAGCGGCCTCAAGAAAGCCAGACAAGCTGCCTTCAAAGCGCATCAATACATTAGCGGTTTTGATCTTGCTGCGTTTACCAGTGCTGGCTTCAACTTGCATGCTGCTGTCAGCCTCAGACATGAGGGAAGCGACTTTAAAGCCACCGTCTTCTTCGTAAAAAACATTCATGTAGGGAAATTAAACGTGTGGAAATCACACTTGAGTGTATTAAAACGCTATTTTACCCGAGAAGACCGCAGTTTTTTGGCAAGCAATGAACTTTAGCCAAGGATAATGACTAAAATAGCATGATGAAGCCCCTGACATTTGACAACCGTTTTACCCGCGAACTTCCCGGGGACCCGATCTCAGAAAATTACACCAGGCAAGTCAGTGACTGTTTGTGGTCGCCAGTACAACCGACCCCAGTCAAAAACCCGCAATTACTGGCTTATAGCCCTGAAGTTGCTGAACTCCTGGGTTTTTGCGCCGCGGACATGCAGGACCGTGACCTGATACAGACGTTGGGCGGCAATGGCATCTTGGATGGCATGTTCAGTTATGCCACCCGTTACGGCGGTCACCAGTTTGGGCACTGGGCCGGGCAACTCGGCGATGGCCGTGCCATTTACCTGGGTGAACTCATCCACGCGGGCCAACGCTTTGAGCTGCAACTGAAAGGCGCTGGCGAAACCCCTTACTCCCGTTCGGCAGATGGCCGTGCGGTGCTGCGCTCCAGCCTGCGTGAATTCTTGTGCTCAGAAGCCATGCATCACCTCGGCGTGCCGACCACGCGTGCCTTAAGCCTAGTGACCACCGGCAACCAGGTGGTACGCGATATGTTTTATAACGGCAATCCGCAGCTAGAGCCCGGCGCGATTGTCTGCCGTGTCGCACCTTCATTTACCCGTTTTGGCCATTTTGAAATACTGGCCAGCCGCAACGAATTAACGTTATTAAAACGCCTGGTCGGCTTTACCATCGACCGCGACTTTGCTGACTGGTGGCCAACGACCGGCTTGGCGTTAGACATGAACGACCCATCTGCCGAACTGATTGAAACATGGTTTGAAGAAGTGTGTTCGCGCACAGCCAGCATGGTCGCGCACTGGATGCGTGTTGGTTTTGTGCATGGCGTGATGAACACCGACAATATGTCGATATTAGGCCTGACCATCGACTATGGCCCGTATGGCTGGGTGGATAACTTTGACCCGGGCTGGACACCAAACACCACCGACGCACAAGGTCGCCGCTACTGTTTTGGCCGTCAGCCAGATATCGCACGCTGGAACCTGGAGCGGCTGGCAGAAGCACTCGGCACCTTACTGCCAGACACGCAAGGCCTGGCGGATGGCTTAGCGACTTATGACCAGACCTACATCCGCGCCTTGACCACTAGCCTGGCAGCCAAGTTTGGCTTTGATCGCTGGCAAGACGGCGATGGCGAGCTGATTAACCATATTTTTGAGCTGATGCAACGCGCTGAAGTCGATCAGACCCTGTTCTTTACCCTGTTGGCGAAACTGGACATCGCACAGCCTCAACTGGCAACGCTGGCAGAAGCGTTTTATACCGAGCAAGGTCAGCAACAGTTTGGCACTGATATTCAAGCCTGGTTGCAACAATATAGTCTGCGTTTACAACAATCGGCATTAGCGCCGGAGCAGCGCTTGCAAAAAATGGCGGCAGCCAACCCGATTTACGTGCTGCGTAACTACCTGGCGCAAGAGGCGATTGACTTGGCAACTCAGGGCGACAACAGCCGTTTGCTGGAGCTATTAGACGTATTACGCCACCCCTACACCTTACAACCAGGCAAAGCAGCCTTTGCGCAAAAGCGCCCGGACTGGGCGCGGCAAAAGGCCGGTTGCTCGATGCTATCGTGTAGTTCATAATTTTGGCCATGCAAACCGCCGAACAACTGATCACCGATGCTGGCCTGCGCCCGACGAAAGCACGCTTAGCTGTGTTAAACACTTTGCTCAACTCCCCAACGGCGCTTAGTCACACTGAAATCCTAGCTGCGTTGCAAGGTATCAAGGAAATTGACCGGGTGACGGTTTACCGCGTACTGGACTGGCTACAAGAAAACACCTTAATTCATAAAATATCCACCGATGACCGCGCCTGGAAGTTTCAGCTCAATATGCCGCCTAGTCGCAGCTATAAAGCCGCAGAAACCAGCAACACAGGCTTATTAAACAGTCACGGACATGCCCATTTGCAATGCCAGCGCTGTGGTACCGTGCTGTGTATCCATGAGTTAGCGGCGCATATTCCGCCAGCCATTTTCGCCACCTATCAGATATCGCACATTGAAATCAACCTGAAAGGCCTTTGCTTGCAATGCCAGCAAGCTGTGGCCTGATCGAGTAAGCCACATCGCCAATACAGTCTGTTTCACTTAGCACGCACTGGCACAGCCGTGCACATCAAAAAATGCAACTAAGTTGCAATAAAAACCATCCCAGCCTAAAATGCAACAAAATTGCATTTAATGAAAGGATGCGAAATGAACAAGCTGCCAGTCACCGTACTTTCCGGCTTTTTAGGCGCCGGCAAAACCACCCTGCTCAACCATATTCTCAATAACCGCGAAGGCAAACGTGTCGCCGTGATTGTGAATGATATGTCTGAGGTCAATATTGACGCCCAGTTGGTGCGTGACGGCGGTGCCGAGCTCTCGCGCCAGGAAGAAAAACTGGTGGAGATGAGCAATGGTTGCATCTGCTGCACCTTGCGTGAAGACTTGTTGGTGGAAATCACGCGCCTGGCCAAAGAGGGGCGTTTTGATTACCTGCTGATAGAAACGACCGGCATCTCAGAGCCATTGCCCATTGCCGAAACCTTTACCTTTGCCGATGAAGAAGGCGTCTCACTTGGCGATGTCGCCCAATTGGACACTATGGTGACGGTGGTAGATGGCTACAACTTTCTAAAAGACTATAGCTCGCAAGACATGCTGCAAGACCGCGGCGAATCGCTAGGCGAAGAAGATGAACGTACTGTGGTGGATTTGCTGGTCGACCAGATCGAGTTTTGCGATGTATTAGTGTTGAATAAAACTGACCTGATGACGCTGGATGAAATTGCCCGGCTGGAGGGGATTCTCAGAACGCTGAACCCACGTGCGCAGATCATTCATAGCAGTTTTGGCAAAGTACCTTTGCACCGCATGATGAATACAGGCCTGTTCGACTTTGACCAGGCCGCCGAAGCGCCGGGCTGGCTGCAGGAGTTACGTGGCGAGCATGTACCAGAAAGTGAAGAATACGGCATCTCCAGCTTTGTGTACCGCGCTCGCACACCATTTCACCCGCAACGCTTATGGCAATGGTTTAACCAGGCATGGCCGGGCGTCGTCCGTTCTAAAGGCCGTTACTGGATTGCCTCGCGGCCTGAGTTCTGCGCCACCTGGTCGCAAGCGGGCGCCGTCACCCGCACCGAGCTGGCGGGCATGTGGTGGGCGGCTACGCCCAAGGAATATTGGCCTGAGGATGCTGAGACCCTGCAGCATATACACTCGCGCATGCAAGGGCCGTATGGTGACCGCCAGCAAGAGCTGGTCCTCATAGGCATAGCGATGGATAAAACCGCGCTCACCGCTGCGTTTGATGCCTGCCTCATGACAGAAGCTGAGGTCGCAGCTGGCATGGATGCCTGGCGCACGCTCAGCGACCCGTTTCCGCAATGGTCTATCCATACGCAAAACCAATCGGAGGACACCTTCGTAGAAGCCTAAGCTGATAAGCAAACTACGTAAAATCATGAGCCGCTTTTACGGATTCGCTTCAGGGTGGTTTTGCAACATCGGCGTATATTGTGAGTCATACAAGCACATCAAGCACGATGTACTTAACAAACAACTTAAGGAGATCATTATGTGGACTAAACCAGCTGCGACTGAAATGCGTTTTGGCTTTGAAGTGACCATGTACGTCATGAACAAATAATCAGCCTCATCGACTAAGATAGGTTGAACAAAAAACCGCCGGATTCCGGCGGTTTTTTTATTGCTTTAGATCACATTGGTGCCTTAAAACTGCGCCCACTCGCTATTATCAGTCCCCGTACGCAATCCGGCAGTCTGTGAGCCGCTGCCATGGGTGCCCTGCTTACTCGCATGCGTGTGCAGATGGCGTACGGTCGAACGTTTGCCTGCATGAGCATCGTTCGCCAGTTTGAACACACTGACCGCATCCACCAGGTTTTCTGCCTGATCCACCAAGGATTCAGAAGCGGCAGCCGCTTCTTCAACCAAGGCCGCATTTTGTTGCGTCACTTCATCCATGGTCATCACTGCCTGATTCACCTGATTGATGCCAGTACTTTGCTCGACAGAAGCCGCCGCAATCTCACTCATGATATTGGTCACTTGTTGCACCGAGAGCACCACCTCTTGCATGGTCTTACCCGCTTGCGACACCAACTCGCTACCACGGGCGGTTTTTGCCGCAGAGTCGTCAATCAGCACTTTAATTTCCTTGGCAGCTGAGGCAGAGCGCTGGGCAAGGTTTCTCACTTCGGCTGCCACCACAGAGAACCCGCGCCCTTGCTCACCTGCCCTGGCGGCTTCGACGGCTGCGTTCAAAGCAAGAATATTGGTTTGGAACGCAATCCCATCAATCACCGAAATAATATCTTCTATCCGTTTTGCACTGTCATTGATGGCACTCATGGTATCTACCACCTCACCCACCACGACGCCACCTCTGGAAGCAACCTCGGAGGCATTCATCGCCAGTTGGCTAGCCTGCTTGGCGTTATCAGCGTTTTGCTTCACGGTAGACGCTAACTCTTCCATGCTGGCGGCGGTTTCTTCAAGGCTAGAGGCTTGCTGCTCAGTACGGCTGGAGAGATCATTGTTGCCCCCAGAAATTTCAGTGGCCGCCGTATTAATGGTCACCGTGGCTTCGCGTACCTGCAAAATCACTTCGCTCATTTTGTCGACCAGCGCGTTCACGCCTTCACACAAGGCGGCAATATCACCGCTTTTTCCTGCCAGCGATACCCGGCTAGTTAGATCCCCCGCTTTGGCGCCTTCAATCATCGCTTTAGTCTCTTGCACAGCGCGGGCCAGTGCTTCTGCACTTTCATGTTGCTCGGTGATGTCGGTGGCATATTTGACCACTTTAAATGGCTTGCCATTCATATCCAGAATCGGGTTGTAAATGGCCTGCATCCACACCACCGCGCCACCTTTTTTAATTCGTTTAACTTGCCCGACCTGCGCCTCGCCGCGTCGCAAAGCCTCCCAAAAGGCTTTGTAATCATGGCTAGCGCGATAAACAGCATCAACAAACATGCTGTGATTTTTGCCGACAATCTCGGCTTCTGTGTAGCCAGAGAGTTGTAAAAATAAATCGTTTGCCGAAGTGATTGTGCCATCGAGTTCAAACGCAATCACGCCTTGTGTTCTATGAATACCAGAAATCTGACCGGCATTGTCCGCCGCAATCAACTTGGACTCAGTAATGTCCATGGTGTAATTCACAATTTTGCAGGGCTTGCCCTTTAAATCGTAAATCGGGTTATAAGAAGCCTGTATCCATACCTCAGTGCCATTTTTTGCAATGCGTTTATATTGCCCCATATCAGACCCGCCATTGACCAGCTTATTCCACAAGGTTTTGTAGGCCTCGCTGCCAGCAAACCCTGGTTCCAGCACTTTGCTTACATGTTGCCCGACCAGTTCATGCTCTGCATACCCCAGCATCTGCAGATAAGTTTGATTCACCTTGAGCACCGTGCCATCCAGGCCTAACTCAATCACCCCTTGTGATTTGCCGATGGCGGTAATCTGACTTTCAAAGTCGGCGTTTCTGAGCTTTTGTGCGGTGATATCGGCGGCATATTTCACCACTTTATAAGGCTTGCCGTCAGCATCTAAAATCGGGTTGTAGGTTGCGTCCAGCCAGATTTCCTGGCCTTGCTTGCCTAAACGCAAAAACTCACCAGCGATAGATTCCCCGCGTCTCAGGCGTTGCCAGAAGGTCTCATACTCGCCACTGCTGACAAACGCCGGTTCAACCAGTTGACGATGCGACAGGCCGACCAGCGCATCACGCGTGTAACCCAGCACCTCCAGAAAAATATCATTCACGGCAAGAATCTTGCCTTCCAGGTCAAATTCTATCGAGCCGGTAGAGCGGTTAATCGCCGCCAGTTGATTTTCAAACAAAGCGGCCTGCTCACGGGTTTCGACGGCAGATTCTTTTAACGCGTTTTCACTCACGCTAAGCAGCGTCTGCATTTTCTTCAACGCCTGCAACACTTCACTGAGCTCATTGCTGCCACGTGCATCAATGTAGGTGCTGTAGTTGCCGGTGGTGATTTCCTTCACTGCATGCAGCGTTTGCGCCAGCGGTTGAGTCACTGAGCGTGCAATCAACACCGCCAAGCCTAGCAACAGAGGCAAGGCCAACCCCAGGCTGGCAAACATCATGGCAGGTGATGACGCGGGATGGGCAACGCTGAGTCCGGCTTGCACAGCCATGCATGCAAAAGCCATGACCGCCAGACCGATTAAGCGCTGCTTGACGGTAATCGCCCCCAGTCTGTCTTTTAGGGTGTTGACCCACGACACATTGACCACCTTGCCATCAACAATCGCCAGACCCTTGGCATTGCCTGACGTAAATAAGGCATAAGCGGCAGAGGCCTCATTAATTTGTTCGCGCGTCGGTTTTCGGCGCGCCGATAAGTAGCCCACCACCTGATTGTTTTCGGTCACAGGCGTGGCATTCGCCACCACCCAGTAAAAGTCACCATGCTTGGTACGGTTTTTGACTAAACCAGTCCATGGCTTGCCCGCTTTCAAGCTACGCCACATATCAGCAAAAGCGGCGGCAGGCATGTCGGGGTGGCGCACAATATTGTGACTGCTGCCGACCAGCTCAGCTTCACTAAAACCACTCACTTGAATAAAGTCTTTGTTCGCATAAGTAATCACGCCCTTGAGGTCTGTTCTGGTCAGCATAAACTGGGCATCATCAAACTGCACTTCTGTCGTAGTCACTGGCAAATTTAATTTCATCGTTAATCGCTTTCTATCCCTGAGTCATTGAGACAACTTCATTGAATAATTGAGAGTCCATGTGTTCTTTATTGCCGCCCTGCCAACATGTTCATATTTCAGTGGCAACGCAAAATAAACACCTGATTCTTTGCTTTTCCTAGCGGGATAGCCGTCACTTCACACATCAAAAAACCCGTGACTGATTATCCGTTTTGTCTGTTCGCCATGTCAGAATCTGTCTTACAAAAAACATTACTTTTATTTTTAAATACAATAACTTAATTAACAAATGACATATTGAGATAGATCAATAAATCTGCCGAATCATTAACGCTATTGACACTAAGATGACGCGGCTGACGTTTGTGGCGCCAGGAACCTAATGCCATTGCAGCTCACTAATAAGGAGTCCCTTCTATGATTAATAGGCTCCGGCCAATATCAAGCCAGCGTGCATTTTGGCTTTATAATCGTGTCAAAATTTTGTGATGTTGTTTTTATGGAGTGTCCCATGCGTTTACAAGCCCTTGCCGTTTTATGCCTGATCGCCACACTGAGCCAGCCAGTGTTTGCGCGCAATATTCTGAATGAACAAACGGACGCCGCTACTGCGCGGGATGCCGTCGGTGATGCCATGAGCAAGCTGACCGACCTCGAGCAAAAAATCAAATCCCAGGAAGCCTTGGTCGCCCAAGAACAGGCGAAGTTAAAACAATATCAATCCGATAAAGCGCAGGCCGAAAAAGACCTCGAGAATAAAAAAGTGATTTTTGAGCAAAAATCAAAACTGCTGGATGATGCCTGGAAACAGCGCAACGATTATTAGTTTTAGCGACTAGTTTCACCAAAGCACGCTTGCGCGGGTCGCCACACCGCGCTATCCCATCCCCCTCCCTTTAGGTGTGTTCACACAGCACAAAGCTGTGTCGAGTTGATGTGGGTCAATACCAGGTTTAGCCAGCAACCCTACAATGACCCTAAATTCAATGCACCTAATGGAGTGATCATAATGAAAAAAACCGCAATCAGTTTAATGTTGGCCGCCTTGTTGCCTGCCATGAATGCCCATGCAGAACAAGGCGACTGGGTTGTACGTCTGCGTGCGACGAATGTCAGCCCGAATGAAAGCAGCCGTCTCGGCAGCACCGTGAACAAAGCGGTAGGCGCGAATGTGATGACACCTAGTGCAGACCTCAAAGTGGATAGCAATACCATCCCAGAGCTGGATATTAGCTATTACTGGACTAAAAACATCGCCACCGAGCTGATTCTGGCGCTGGGTAGCAAACATGATGTCAAAATCAGTGGCGACAGCGCGGGGGTCGTTGGTAACCAGCATCTGGGTAGCATTGATGCATTGCCACCAACACTTACCGTGCAATGGCACTTTAACCCCGACCAGACCATAGACCCTTATGTGGGCGCAGGCTTGAACGCCACCTTTATGCTGGACCGTAACCTGCGCTTCACCTCTGGCGCGACCGCTGGCGAGAAAATCAAAATTGACCGTAGTAGCTTTGGCCCTGCTTTGCAAGCCGGTGTAGACGTCAATTTGAAAGATGGCTGGTTATTAAATGCGGATGTGAAGTATGTCTGGATGGATACCGACGTGGAAATGAAGAGTGCGACCACGGGTAATCGCTGGGCAAAAATCGACTCGCTCGACATTAACCCATGGGTGATCAGCCTGGGTATCGGCAAACGTTTCTAACCGAATACGCTTTAAAGTCTCTTCCCTGGGGCAAGTTACACGCTCCATTCGCCTCTGATGCCTTCCCGGTATCAGAGGCTTTTTTATGGCTGGTCGCGTTTATGGCTAGTAGTGTTTATGGGTGGTTCGCGATTACTGCAAATGAAAGCGTGACGAGAGGCTGGTTAAGTTCAGCTGTTCCAGCAGTTGTTGTCCGCGCTCACGGGCGCTACGTTTGCGCTGCCCCGTATATTTGGCAATGATCAGTTCATTTTTCATCGAGTGTTCCCAGCCAACCAATTCGGTCACGGTCACCTGATAACCATGTGCTTCCAGCGCCAAACAGCGCAACACGTTGGTCACCTGGCTGCCAAACTCCCGGGTGTGAATAGGATGCCGCCACAACTCGCTGAGAAACGTCTGCGCCAGGGTTTCAGCTTTATGCTGACGCATGACTTCTGCCACCTCAGCCTGGCAACAGGGCACCAGCACCATAAATTGCGCCTGTTTTTGCAAACCAAACGCAATCGCATCATCAGTGGCCGTATTACAGGCATGCAAGGCCGTGACAATATCCACCGTTGCTGGCAATTGTTGTGACTGCATCGCCTCGGCCACGGTTAAATGCTCAAACTGCATGCGGTCAAAGCCGCATTCTTGCGCCAGTTGGCGTGATTTTCCAATCAGCTCGCCGCGGCTTTCAATGCCAATCACTTGTCCAGCGGCATGTTGCTTGAGCAACAAATCATACAAAATAAACCCAAGGTAAGACTTGCCCGCGCCGTGGTCGACCAATACAGGTTGTGAATGTTTATCCATCACCGCCTGCATCAATGGCTCGATAAAGTTCACCAGGTGATACACCTGCTTGAGTTTACGGCGACTGTCCTGGTTGAGTTTGCCATCACGCGTCAAAATATGCAGTGCCTGCAATAGCGGGAGGGATTGGCCAGGTTTGATTTCTGGCGGTAGATTTGGCTTGACCATGCGTGTTGCTGTTTTAAAATACTAAACAATCAGTTTAACATGCAGCCGCTTTAACGGCATGGGTTGCTTGGGTGTGCCGGGCAAGCGCTCGGGAACTCACAGGCTGTTTTAGTAATCATGTTTATCATGATGACATCATGGTGGCCCATGTTAAGCCGTGCAATCCAGCACGCCCACCACTGCAGCGACGTTAGTTAGCGCTGCATCAATTCGCTGCCCAGCAGCGCAGTTGTTCAATCGTATGAGGGAGTATCTATGCCACAGCGCTTAGCCAAAAGGGCTTTTTTATATCTAGACAAGACGGTTAAGTTCACGCTCTTTCCGCTCACCACCTTCTCTCTGCTCGCTACGCCTGTGCTTGCAGATACCATCTGGCTCAAAAATGGCGACAAAATCACCGGCACGCTAGGCGTAAAAATCTCCAACAAACTCACCGTCAAAACCACTTATGCCGACGAAGTGAAAATCAACTGGAACGATATTCACAGCATAGACGCCGACAAGGCGATCCTGATGCAATTGTCTGACGGCAGCATAGTTAATGGCCGCTTGGTTCACACAGACGAAGGCCAGGTGATTCTAGATGAAGAAACCAACACGCCCCTGGTCGATACCGAGTTAGACGAAATTCATTACATTAACCCCAGCCGCGACCTGATTGGCGAAGGTTATGTCTGGACCGGCAACTTAAGTCTGGGCGGCGCCTTTAACAATGGCAACAGTACCAACCGCAACATGCAATTTAACGGTGAGTCGGTGTTACGTGGCCTGGAGAATCGTTACACAGTACAAGGCTATTACTACTGGGCCGAGGATAACGACCAGCAAACACAAAACAACGCCCGCGTGCGCGGCCAGTATGACCACTTTTTCACCAAAAAATGGTTTAGCTACCTCAACACCATTCAAGAAAAAGACCGCTTCAGAGATATTAAATTACGTAGTACTTACGGTGTGGGGTCGGGTTACCAGATTTTTGAAGGTGAAAAACTGAATCTGTCGGTCGAAGGCGGTGTGTCGCTGATCAAGCAGGATTATTACGAAGAGAGTGATGACAACCATGCTGCGTTGCGCTGGGCGGTCAACTACAACCAATATCTATTTAACTCCTTTGTACAGGCATTCCATCGCCATGAGGTGCTTTACACGGCAAGATCGCCGTCACAAATTCTGGTTTACAGCTCCACCGGCCTGCGTTTTCCGTTTATTTTTGGCTTGAGTGCCTCCACGCAGGTTGACTACAACTATGATAGCCGCCCGGTGGATGACCGCGTCAAAGGTGATACCCGCGCCCTGTTTACTTTGGGTTATAGCTGGAAATAAAATCAAGAGTATCGGCAACATTTAGGGAGTTGCCGCATCAATGTTAAAATAGGCGCTTATGTTGATTTAACCCATTGCAATCACCGCATTGCAAGCCTGGGATAAACCAATACCGAGTACGGCAAAGGGCATTGATACCGTATTTTTTGAGTTGAGGATGGAGCAAAAATATGGCGATACAATGGTTTCCTGGGCACATGACGTCTGCGCGCAAAAAGGCAGAAGAAACACTAGAGCATATTGACGTGGTGATTGAGGTGCTGGATGCGCGCGTGCCAGCCGCCAGCCATAACCCGATGATTGAGGAAATGCGCAACTTCCGCCAGCGCCCTAACCTTAAAATCCTCAACAAGGCAGACTTGGCCGACCCGCAAGTCACCCAGGCCTGGCTGAATTACTTTAATAAACAACCTAATACCAAAGCCGTCGCGCTGTCTTGCAAAAAGCCAGGCGACGCAAAAAAAATCCCCGGCTTGTGCCGCCAACTGGCCCCGCACCGTGGCACGCCGCTCAAACCATTGCGCATGATGATTATGGGCATCCCTAACGTTGGTAAATCCACGCTGATGAACGCCCTGCTCAATCGCCGCGCAGCTAAAGTGGGCGACGAACCTGCCGTGACCAAAAGCCAACAACGCTTTGATTTAAATGATAGCCAGAATATTACCGACACCCCCGGCATGATGTGGCCAAAAATCGAGCATGCGTCAGATGGTTATCTGCTGGCTGCCAGCCATGCCATTGGCCGTAACGCGGTGATTGATGAGGATGTGGCTGAGTTTTTGGGCAACGTATTATTAAAGCAATATCCAGAACTGATGAACACGCGTTATAAACTGGATGTGATGAAGCTGGATGTCAGCAACATGGACGGCATTGATTTGCTGCAAGCGATTGCCAAACGCCGCACCTACAAACGAAATGATGGGCAATGGGATATGGAACGCACGGCAATGGCTTTGCTGACCGATTACCGCAGCGGGGCGATAGGCCGCGTCAGCCTGGAATCCCCTCAAAGCCGGGCCGAGATGTTGGCACTGGCTGAAGAACAGGCCGCGGCAGCGAAAAAAGCCAAAGAAGATCAGGCAGCCCCAGAGCCTGATACTCTATAACTTGTTTATCAGGCAATCAGGCTGGCGTGCCGCTTGGCAGGCTTGGCTTCTTGAGGCGGCTTAGTCAGCAGCTGGTCAATATTGCTGGCAATCCGATTGCGGCCGTTCTGCTTGGCTTTATACAGATTTTGGTCGGCCCCGGCAAATAAGCCTTCCAGCACATAACCAACAGTTTCAGAGCTCACCGAACCAACGCTGACTGTGCATTTGATGGCCTGGGTATCACTACTCATGCTCTCGACCCCGGCAATGCTCACCGGTGTCACTTCAATAATACGGCGGATACGCTCCGCCAGAATCATCGCCTCATGTTCACCCGTGTTGGGCATTAAAATACAAAATTCTTCGCCGCCATAACGGCCTATCACATCGCCACCACGCAATGCCGCCCGTATCGTGCCCGCACAGGATTTAAGCACCACGTCACCCACCAGATGGCCATACACATCATTGACCTTTTTAAAATAGTCCAGGTCGACAATCAGCAGCCCCATCGGTAAGCGGATGCGTTGTGACACCGCCTGCATACGTGTCGCTGCCTCTTGCAAACCGCGTCTATTCAACACGCCGGTCAGGCCGTCGAGCGAGGCAATCGCTTGCAAACCGGCCTGCGCTCGCACATGCATCACCAGTAGCAGCAGACTGGTCACGGTCGTCATCACCAGCATGATGATACAGGTCATATACGCATGAATCTGCCACTGTGCAAACGTGCGCAGGGTATTGTCGTCTCCGAGCACGACTTTCACCGCGATAAACGCCAGCATCAGGCTAATGACGCCAAACAGGCTACAACACAACCAAAACACATTCGCCACAAAGTCTTTACCATGCCCCACCAAGCTGCGCATGCCGTAGCCAAATACCCACATCAACACCAGCGCGTTACTCAGCAATATCCAACGGTCCGGCGTATGCGTATTCAGCATCACTGCGTTACAAGCCAGCAACGCAGTGACGACCAGCAAAGCGCCATAGCGATACACACGATAGCCGCGTAGCAAGCGGATACCGTTGATAAATAGGCTGACACCGAGCGCGATGATGGTCACGGCCGCCGCCTCATAAATGCTAGCCGGGCCATAGATTAAGGAGGTTTGCGAAAGAAAATAAACCGCTAGGCCAACGCCAAACATCAATAGTCCACGTACCCAATGCATAATCAGGCTGCGTTGCTGATAGGCGCCAAAAATCGACAAGACCAGAACCAGCGTTAGGGTGAGTCCAATTGATGATAGAATGACACTGTTGAGATCAAACACAGGGGTGGACAAAGTTTGTTTACCTGAAAAACATAATACTATGGTAGTTGGACTATACCCATATAAATGAAGGGGTTAAATAGTCCATACAGGCTAATTACTTCCCACTTTGTTGTTTAGCACAAACCCTGACGTCCCCATGCAGCATCTACTAAATCCCCCGCAGCGCGAAGCAATCCATTATCTTGATGGCCCCTTATTGGTGCTGGCCGGTGCCGGCAGTGGCAAAACACGCGTCATTACGCAAAAAATTGCCTACCTGATTAACCAGGCCGGCTTTAAAGGCAACCAGATTGCTGCCATTACCTTTACCAACAAGGCCGCACGCGAAATGCAGGAGCGCGTCACGCCGCTGCTTGAGGGCAAAAGCGGTAAAGGCCTGACTGTCACCACGTTTCACTCGATGGGTTTGCACATTCTGCGCCAAGAAGCAGCGCTACTCGGCTACAAACCGCAGTTCTCAATTCTGGACGCCTCAGACAGCTTCAAAATTCTTAGCGATATTCTTGCCACCACAGACAAACAATTGCTGCGCAAAACCCAATGGCAGATTTCCAGCTGGAAAAACGCCTTTGTCAGCCCGGACCAAGCTAAGTCCATGGCCGATGAAGAGCTCACGCATGCCGCCGCCCGCGTTTACCAGCTCTACCAGCAAACCTTGCGCGCTTATCAAGCTGTCGACTTTGATGACTTGATCAAGGTGCCGGTAGAGTTATTTGAGCAGCACGCCGAGACTCTGGACAAATGGCAGCGCAAGCTGCACTACCTGCTGATTGACGAATATCAGGATACCAACGCTTGCCAATACAAGCTGATTAAACAACTCACCGGCCTGCGTGGACAATTTACCGCCGTGGGTGACGATGACCAAGCGATTTACGGCTGGCGTGGCGCCGACGTTGAAAACCTGCGCCAGCTCACTACGGATTTTTCGAAACTCAAAGTGATCAAGTTAGAGCAAAACTACCGCTCTACCGTGCGCATTTTGCGTGCGGCCAACCAGGTCATCGCCAACAACCCCAAATTATTTGAGAAAAAGCTTTGGAGCGAACTGGGCACCGGTGAGCTATTGCATGTCACCGCCACCCAAAGCGAAGAACACGAAGCCGAAACCGTGGTCATGAAATTGCAGGCGCATAAATTCGAGCACCGCACCACTTTTAAAGATTATGCGATTCTCTATCGCAGTAATCACCAGGCACGCATCATCGAAAAGTTTTTGCGTAACCACAAAATCCCCTACACCATCTCTGGCGGCTCGTCCTTTTTTGACAAAGCCGAAATTAAAGACATCATCAGCTACCTTCGGTTGATCGCCAACGAAGATGATGATCCAGCGTTTATCCGTGCTGCGACTACGCCGAAAAAAGGCATAGGCAACACCACACTGGAGCGGCTGGGCGAATATGCCAGCGCGCACAAAATGTCGCTGTTTTCCGCCGCTTTTGAAGGGGGCTTTCAACACGACATCGGCGCCAAACAACTGGACGACCTACTCACCTTCTGCCGCTATATTCAGACGCTACAAGGCCGCGCCGTGAAAGATCCGGCCAATGAGGTACTCAGTGATCTGCTCACCGCCATTCAATACGAAACCTATCTTTATGATGGCGAAGAAGCGCGCGCCGCAGAAACCCGCTGGGGCAATGTCATGGAGTTTGTCGCCTGGCTCAGCAAAAAAGGCGAAGGCTCCACCGAATACGGCAACGAGTCAGACGGCAAAAACCTGCTAGAACTCACACAACTGGTCTCGCTCATCACCATGCTAGAAGGCCGCGAAGACAGCGAGCCAGACGCCGTCAAACTCTCCACCCTGCACGCCTCCAAAGGCCTGGAGTACGGCCACGTCTTTTTAATCGGCTGCGAAGAAGGCATCTTGCCCCACACTAACTCGATTGACGCCGACCAGATTGAAGAAGAACGCCGCCTCATGTACGTAGGCATCACCCGCGCGCAAAAATCACTTAACATCACCTGGTGTAAAAAACGCAAACGCGGTGGTGAAATGCAAGCCTGCGAGCCAAGTAGATTTATTGGTGAGTTGCCGAAAGACGACGTCAAACACTTCGGCAACCCTTTTAACGGGCCGGATCAGGTGTTAAGTAAGGATTATGGCAAGAGCAAGATGGCGAATATTAAGGCGATGCTGGCGAGTAAAGGATAGGTGCAAGACCAATCCCTGTCTGGTAACATTCCTTCAGACACGCAATTTTATTGCAGGTTTTAGACACAAAAAATGCTATGCAGCCATGATGATTGGGGTTCGATAAATGACAGAGCATAACACTCAAAATTTACGCTGGGTGCAGCGATTAAACAACTATCAAAAAGCGCTTGAAAGTCTGACAGCTGCCATCGATTTGAGTAAGGAAAGAGCATTATCTGACCTGGAAAAGCAAGGTTTAATTCAAGCATTTGAATTTACGCACGAGTTGGCCTGGAACGTCTTAAAAGACTATTTTGATTACCAGGGCACACAAAACATCACAGGCTCACGAGACGCCACGCGTGAAGCATTTAGTAAAGGGCTGATTCTAGATGGTGAAGGATGGATGGCGATGATACAGAGTCGCAACAAAACATCACATACTTATAACAAAGCTGTAGCGGAAGAAATCATTGAGGCGATACAAAACAGTTACTATGCCTTATTTGTAGCGCTCATGCATACGCTCAAAAAGTTGCAGTCAAATTTAGAGTAGCAAATCAGTCATGACATTTGGACTACCCGATACCGCAATACAAAAACTCAATGACGTGTTTAATCAAGATACGCGTATCAAGAGCGTCTGGCTATATGGTTCCAGAGCACTAGGCAGAGAAAAACCGGCCTCTGACATTGATTTATGTATAGAAGCTGAAGCATTAAAGCTTAAAGACTTGCACCTGATTGAAAGAAAAATAGATGACTTATACCTACCTTGGAAGGTAGATTTATCTCTCAAACATCACATTGACAACCCTGCGCTGATTGCGCATATAGAGGAATTCGGCATTCGTTTTTTAAATCAAAAAATAGACGCATAAAGCGAAAATGCAAGCCTGCGAACCGAGTCGCTTTATCGCCGAACTACCCAAAGAAGACGTTAAACATATTGGCAACCCGTTTAACAGGCCAGATCAGGTATTAAGTAAGGATTATGGTAAGAGCAAGATGGCGAATATTAAGGCGATGCTAAGTCAAAAAGCGCAGTAATTATTGCCGAACAGCCTTCTATTTTTTGTTAATCTCTATTAGCATTTTATTTTTTTAACATCTCGCAAATATTGCAAACTTATAAGAAACATATGCCCCTTGAAACTATTGCAATGCAAAGCGACAAAACTCTACATATTTGCAGACTGGATAAATTTATCCCGCCTTTCATCGACCTAGTTAAAGAAAACTTTTCATTCTCAAAACACGATTTTTTACTCTTTGGGAACCTGCAAGCTTTTCCAACCAAGTTAGATAAAAACGTCATTTACTTCCATCACGCTTATCAAATATTCGCGCTGATTTTGAAAATGAATCAATCAAAAAAAATCATCTTACACAGTCTGTTTAACCCCCTTGTTGTATTCCTTCTGTTTATGCAACCCTGGCTGTTAAAAAAGTGCTACTGGATTATGTGGGGGGGCGATTTATATTATTACAAATTTCGCAATCACACTTTCAAAACAAACCTTTATGAAAATATAAGGCGTGTTGTGATTAAGCGAATCGGCCACTTTGTCACTTATTTTGAAGAGGAATATCAGTTAGCACAAGAATGGTATGCGGCATACGGAGTACATCATGCATGCTTTAGCTACCCTAGTAATATTTTCAATAATATTGAGCTAGACCAAGTGGCTCATGACTCTATAAACATACAAATTGGAAACTCAGCCACACCAAGCAATCAACATATGGCTGTACTTGAAAAATTAGCCCCCTACAAAGATCTGAACATCAAGATATATATCCCATTATCTTACGGTGATATTGAATATGCACAGCAAGTCATTGATTTTGGGCGTAATATATTTGGCGATAAACTTGTTGCTGTTCAACAGTTTATGCCACTTGATTCATACAAGAAGTTTTTGTCGATTATTGACATTGCGATATTCAATAACAACAGACAACAAGCTGTAGGGAATATTATTAGCCTTCTCGGATTTGGTAAAAAAGTGTTCATGAGATCAGACGTCTCATCTTGGAAGTCACTCAATAACATGGGGCTTAAAATCTTTGACATCGATAATCTGGGAATTAGCAAACTAGATCCGGATGATTCCAAGCACAACAAAAATATAGTATCGACATGCTTTTCAAAGGCTAATTTGATTACGCAACTTGAAAATATTTTTATCTAGTTTTTAGACTAGACAACCTACTATTGGAAACATTTGGACTTTAAATGAAACGCATCATGATTATTGCTGGTGGAGAGTGGCAGATTCCAGTCATTCGCAAAGCCAAACAATTAGGCTTATTTGTTATAAACACTAACTTACACCCCCAATCTTTGGGTTTCAACGATGCTGATGTTGGATTAGTTGCAGACGTTTTAGATAAAGAACAAAACCTAGCCTATGCAAAAGAATGGAACGTAGATGCGGTAATCACAGATCAAAGTGATATTGCTGTCCCGACTGTTGCATATGTTGCAGAACACATGCAATTAAAAGGCGTCGGAACAGCAGTTGCAGCTCTATTTACAAACAAATCTTTGATGAGAAGTTTTTGTGTGAAACATGGCTTCCCATCACCACGTTTCAAATTGTGTAATGAGTTGAAAGATGGAATTGCGTTTTTAAACGAGTGTAATTTTCCATTAGTTGTAAAACCACCTGCTAATCAATCAAGCAGAGGGGTTTTAAAAGTTACTAATATGCATGAATTAGAGCATGCTTACACATTAGCCATGCAGCACAGTAAGGATGAGACAGTACTTATTGAGGAGTTTATTGGTGGGGTCGAACTGACCATTGATGGCGTTCAGTTGAATGCTGGTGAACATT
This sequence comes from Methylophilus sp., assembly GCF_008015755.1. Classification (GTDB taxonomy): domain Bacteria; phylum Pseudomonadota; class Gammaproteobacteria; order Burkholderiales; family Methylophilaceae; genus Methylophilus. The sequence continues at coordinate 70,111 of NZ_SSGF01000006.1, forward strand.
ACAGCTTGGCAACATCGACCAAAACTCATTATGCTCACAATGAAATGATTGCGAACCAATTATGGTTTAGCCAACAACACCCAGAGATTGATTTCGATGCTCTTCACGATCAACACAATCAGATGGTAAAACTAATGGGCTTACCTTTTGGATTAACGCATGCAGAGTATAAATATCATGCAGGTAAGTTTTACCTAGTTGAGATCGCAGCTCGTGGTGGAGGTACAAAGATATCTTCTGATATTGTGCCTTTAATGAGTGGTATTGATAGCAATAATTTGTTAATACGAATGGCTTTGGGTGAAAGGATTCATGAAATTCATCCAGAGGCTCGCAAAATTACTTCCGTTTTAGATTTTTTTGAATTCAGTCCAGGAAAAGTCAAAACAATTCATGGGATTGAGCAAGCAAGTGTACTCTCTGGAGTTATTAGCATCGGATTAAATATTGTAGAAGGCGACATTATTGAAGAGGTGTCAGATGATCGCTCCAGGCATGGCTATATTATTGCATACGCAGAAAATACCGAATCTTTAAAAGGGTTGCTACGGAAAATACATCAGACAGTGCAGATTACTTATGAATGAAATAGCGATTTTTGACAGCCTAACCCACCCGATGCCTAACAGTGGGTGGATCAACTCACAGTTCGATCAGCAAAACTCTATCGAGAAGCTCACTGCGAGTATGAAGATCCAAAATATACAATGGGCTCTCGCCGTTGGTATGGGAAGCGAAATAGGCGGTTACCATGAAAAAACGTATGCGTCATTTGTACGCGATCACTCAGACAATCTTTTTCCAATCGCTTTTTTGAATTTTGAAGTATTGAATACAGGCACGACGGTCATAGCGTATTTAGCGAGTTTAAAAAAGCTGGGGTATGTTGGAATCAAAATTCACCCAAGAATATCAAGCATTACATACTCGAACAAATTTCTAATCAGCATCATTAAAGAAGCGAATCAACTTGGACTAGTAGTTTTACTATGCACATACTTCTGGAGTAGAGATAAGAAAATGTGTGCCAACAATCCAGAACAACTGCTTGAGCTCTTGTGTGAGGTCCCTGAAGAAAAGATAGTCCTTCTTCATGGTGGCGCAGTAAGACTGCTAGAAGTGGCTGAAATTGCAAGACAATTTCAAGGCGTGCTCTTAGACCTTTCATTTACATTGTGCAAATATGAAGGTAGTTCTATTGATCTGGATATTAGGTATCTCTTCGAAAAATTTGATCGGAGAATATGCATTGGCTCAGACAGCCCTGAATTCGATCTTTCTAAGTTGAGGCAACGGTTTAATCAATTAACTGAAGGATTGGATATTGTGAAGAAAAAAAACATTGGATTCCAAAACTTACAGACTTATGTCGGAGCTAACTTATGAGTATTTCTATGCCTTTATCCGATAAGCAAGAAACTATCGAACGATACTCTTCAAGATACCAAAAGTTTGGCTATTCCCCTAAGTCCTTAGGTTGGGACAAAGGTAAGCAGGACGTGCGCTTTGAGATACTGACATCACAGTATGACTTTTCCGAAAAATCTATACTTGATATTGGTTGTGGATTTGGTGATTTAAATAAAACGCTTAATGCAAAATATGCAAATAATTACTCTTACCTTGGAGTAGACCTTGTACCGGATTTAGTTATCGAAGCCCGTAAACAGTATGTGGGTGACAAGATTAACTTCAGAACAGGAGATTTTTTAGATATATCGTTTGAAAATACATTCGATTTTGTGATTGCCTCCGGGATTTTTAATCACCGCCTCAACAATGCAAATAATTACGACTTAATTGAAGCTGCGATTATCAAAGCATTATCATTATCTAAAGATGGGCTAGCTTTTGATTTTCTTTCAGATAAAGTTGACTATCAGTTGGAACATACCTTCCATAGCTCTCCAGAGAAAATATTGTCTATCGCATACAAATACTCCAGAAACATTGTGATGCGTAATGATTATATGCCCTTTGAGTTTGCATTATTTATTTTCAAAGATGACTCTTTCTCAACGGAAGATACCCTCTTTAATCGATTTAAAAAGCAAATGAACAAGTAAATTTATCTATCAGAAATTTATTGGGAAAAAAAGTGAGCTATAAAAGTAAAATCATTGATTTTTGTACCGAAAATCGCGTTTCAACAACTGAAGTTGCTGACGCATTGGGAAAGTCAGGTGTACTGCCAAAAGTAACTGCGCTGAACCCTAATCAGTACAGAGTAGGCCCCGTCAGAGCGATATTTACTGCGCACAACTCGAACTATGCAGTGCATGAGCAAATACGAGAAGTAAAAAAGGGCGAAGTTGTTATCATCTTCGCACATGCATGTGAGGACAGGGCCATTATCGGAGATCTGGTTTCTAAATACATCTTATTGTACAAGGGCGCGGCAGCTCTTGTCGTACAAGGGTTAGTACGAGACGCTGCAACCTTAAAGCGTCAAAATTACTCCGTTTGGGCAGAAGGCGTTTCTCCACTGGGCTGCTTTAATGATCCAGCCAAACCATATCCCGAAGACTTAGAAAAGCAAATGCGCGCAACCTATGAAGGTGGAATTGCGATATGTGATGATGGTGGAGTGACTGTTATACCTGCCGACAGACTGAATGAAGAAATGCTGACCCAGTTAAAACTGATCGAAATGCAAGAGGATATATGGTTCTTTTGTCTTGACACGTTAAAATGGGATACAAAAAAAATAGTATGCGATAAGGCATATCTAACAGAGCAAAGTCTGCTATCAAGTACCCATATCGAACAGTTAAGCGAGTTATCAAAAGCCCTAGATCAAGGAAAAACTAGTGAATAATAGTTTTTCAGATTATTTTGTGCTGTAACGTCATAAAAGAAAAGAACCTCAAAGCATGATCCCATTTAATCGCCCCCCATACACAGGCAATGAAGAGCAGCATGTATTGAATGCTATGCGCAGTGAAAAAATTTCTGGCGATGGCAAATACGGATTACTCTGTCAACAGTGGTTCGAGGAAAAGCTGAATTGCAACAAAGCACTACTTACGCCCTCGTGCACTCAGGCTCTTGAAATTGCAGCGATACTAATAGATATTCAACCAGGTGACGAAGTCATTATGCCCAGCTACACGTTTGTGAGCACGGCAAATGCATTCGTTATGCGTGGGGCAAAAATCGTTTTTGTTGACATTAGACCAGATACACTAAATATTGACGAACGCCTGATTGAGGCTGCAATTACCCCGAAAACCAAAGCGATAGTGCCAGTACATTATGCGGGTGTTGGCTGTGACATGGATGTGATCATGGATATTGCTAATAGACACAAATTGTATGTGGTAGAGGATGCTGCACAAGGCATGATGTCGACCTACAAAGGTAAACAACTAGGCTCTATTGGTCATCTTGCAGCATTCAGCTTTCATGAAACTAAAAACTTCACCAGTGGTGGCGAAGGTGGGTTACTCATCATTAACGATGCACAATTTGTTGCTCGTGCAGAGATTATTCGTGAAAAAGGCACCAACCGTAGCCAGTTTTTCCGTGGCATGGTCGACAAATATACCTGGGTAGATATTGGTAGTAGCTATTTGCCGAGTGAGATACAAGCGGCTTACCTTTGGGGACAGTTAGAGCAAGCGAACCAAATCACTGAGAACAGACTGGCAAGTTGGAATAGTTACTACGAACAACTAAGCAACTTAGCAACACAGGAAAAGTTCGAACTTCCGATCAGTCCTGAAGATTGCCAACATAACGGACATATGTTTTACCTTAAAACCAAAAACCTGTTGCAGCGTACCGAATTGCTGTCACATCTGAAAGCTGAAGGGGTTTACGCTGTTTTTCACTACGTGCCGCTGCACAACGCGCCTGCAGGAAAACAGTTTTCCCGATTTAATGGTGCAGATCAGTTCACAACGGCAGAGAGTGAGCGACTGATCAGATTACCTATGTGGTTTAATTTTGGCCAGGATTCGTTGAACCATGTAGTGAAAAGTGTTTTGAGTTTTTATGAGAAAAATTAGTAGTAAGCACTCCAATCGCCGCCTTTACAATTGGTTGGTTTATGACATTGGTGATCGCTTCCTAACAAAGAATAGCGAAAAATATAAAGGTCAACTTTACGACCTGGGCTGTGGCGAAGCACCTCATAAGGAATTTTTTCTTAATTTTGCCGAGAGGTACATAGGCGTCGACTGGACTGGCAGCTACCATAACACGCATGCGGATATTAGCGCCGACCTCAATCTTGAACTACCTATAGACTCTGAAGTTGCCGATACTGTTATCTCTATGTCAGTCATGGAGCACCTTCGCGAGCCACAAACAATGCTCAACGAGGCTAACCGCATTCTAAAACCTGGGGGAAACTTCGTGATGCAGGTGCCATGGCAATGGTGGTTGCATGAAGTGCCATACGACTTTTTTAGATATACCCCCTATGGCCTTAAATATATGTTGGAAAAAGCAGGCTTTACTAATGTTGCGGTTGAGCCACAATCGGGTTTTTTTAGCATGTGGTTTTTAAAATTTAACTATTTTAGTTTGCGAGTTATTCGTGGCCCTCGTTTGCTTAAACGGCTCTTTATGATTACTTGCATCCCTTTTTGGTATATCGGTCAAATGATTGCCCCGCATCTGGACAAACTAGACTCCGACTGGAGCGCGGAAACAATAGGTTATTTTGTAACAGCCAAAAAACCATTGGCCAAATGACGCTCAAAAAACAAGCATTTTCTGCCATCAGGTGGACCTCATTCTCGTTGTTTACCAGAGCATTTTTGCAATTTGCTCAAATTGCGATTCTGGCCAGAATATTAACGCCTGCGGATTTTGGCCTTGCTGCTATCGTGACGTCTATCATGGCTTTTTTGCAGATTTTCGCAGATGCCGGCATCAGTAATGCGATTATCCATTACCAGAACATCTCTAACACTCAACAATCCAGCCTGTATTGGCTCAATGTTTGTGCCACATCGGTGTTGGCGATAGCGCTAGTGCTATTTAGTGGGCTGCTGGCAACATGGTATCAACAGCCAAATCTTGAAAACTTAATTACATTAGCTGCGCTGGCAATGATAGCAAGCTCTATTGGTCTACAGCTACGCTTAAAAGCACAGAAAAACCTCAATTTTTCACCTCTGGCCAAAGTGGATGTATCAGCGGCGCTTTTAGGCTTTATATCTGCCATCGCCTCCGCATTTGTTGGGTTTGGCGTTTATTCTTTACTCATTGGTGCATTAATCACCTCAGTATTAAGTAGCTTGTTGTCATGGGTCTATTTATCAGATGGCTGGAGACCTCTAATAAGACTTAAGCTCAGCGAAATTCGTGAGTTCTTGCAGTTTGGTGGCTATATGATGGCGAACAATCTAGCTAACTCATTCAACTCACAAATTGATGTTTTGCTGGGTGGAAAAATGATGTCAGCGCAGGCCATTGGCCAATATAGCATTGCCAAAAGTCTTAACTTGAATATCGCCATGATTGTTAACCCGATTGTGACGCAAGTTGGCCTGCCTGTAATGGCGCAAGCGCAAAATGACTCAGCTTTGCTAAAACGCATCTATTTACAGACGATGCTCATGACGGCATCGATCAATTTTCCGATATACATCTTTCTGATCTTTTTTGCCCCCGAAGTTGTAGCTTTATATTTGGGCGAAAGTTGGTCTTCTGCCATCCCGTTAATGCAAATATTTGCAGCATGGGCACTACTCAGATCTACTGGTAATCCAGTGGGGAGCTTACTGATGGCTAAAGGCAGAGCAGACCTCAGTTTTAAATGGAATCTGACATGGCTGTTCATCACCCCACCTGCGATTTGGTTAGGCAGTCACTATGGTGCAACAGGCATGGCTATTTCCATGGTGCTTTTGGGCATTGTCGGATACTGGCCTAACTGGTACTTTCTGATCAAACCATTATCAGGAATAGGCTTTGGCGAGTATTCAGGACACCTGATAAAACCATTACTAATCTCAATGCTTGCTGTGATTACTGGATATTTGGCGATAACATTAGCCACAACGCCAATTTACAGACTCATAGGAGCGCTATTAATCTCTTCAGCCTCTTATTTAATAATGAGTTTTTATTTTAATAAAACATGGTTTAAAGTCATCATGGAGTTTATCAAAGGAAGATAAGCATTCATGCAACAAAGAATGATTTAAAATCATGAACTCTATGACTTTTTACCAAAATGCACTCGCGACCTTATTACTAGGCAATGCTCTCTAAATGCTTCCCCCTCTTGTCAGCATCATCATCCCGTATTTTAACGCAGCGCAATTTATTGAAGAGTGCGTCAACAGTATTTTGAATCAAAGCTATTCAAACATTGAAATCATCATTGTGGATGATGGCTCTGTAGATAATGGCCTAGAAAAAATCTCACTGATACCCCAGCTTAAAATCATTCATCAGAAAAATGCTGGCGCTTGTGTCGCAAGAAACCGGGGATTGGATGCAGCGCGTGGGGAGTTTGTTAAGTTTTTAGATGCTGATGATTACCTGGAAAAGGACTGTATTGCATTACAAGTAGAGGAAGCGCTCAAACACGATAACAACACAATTGTTTATGGCAACTTTACGATAGTGAGCCAAAACACGCTCAAACCAGTTAACACGCGTATTGCACCTCAAAATCAAACAGCCACGTTACTGTTTTCTGATTTACTGACCACCACCCCTTTGCATCGCAAATACATGTTAGAAGCTATTGGCGGCTTTGATACCAGATTTAAAAATGGGCAAGAGTGGAATCTGCATGTCAGGTTGGCCGGTAAAGGTTATCAATTTGTGCACATGGATACGAATGTTTATTTTTATCGTGTGCATGCGGCTGACGGCAGAATTTCTAATAAAAGAAAAAGGCATACAGACAGCTCAATTGCACATGAAATAGACAAAGTACGTTTTACTGGTGAGGCTCTACAAAGCGCAGTTTCAGGAGATATGCGACCATATATTTCGATGAGATATTGGTGGGTGGGTAGACTCGCATTAAGGCATAGCCTACCGTCATTTGCTAGTTTTGCTTTTAATGAAGCCAAATCAACCTATTCAAACTACAAGCAAAAGTGGCCACTATACTATAGGCTATTGCACACGATCCTCGGTGCCAATCTCGCAGAGAGGGTGCTGTCACCTATTTATGATTGGTTTGGTGGAAAGTATCACAAATAAATATGAAAGTTTCTATCATTACGCCGATGTATAACTCGGGTTTATATATTGAAGAGACCATTCAATCGGTATTGTCACAAACATTACCAGAGTGGGAAATGATCATTGTCGACAATTATTCCTCTGATGAATCATGCTCGATTGTTGAAAGTTATGTTCAAAATGATCCCAGAATTAAACTGATCAGGAATCATCGTAATGGTGGCGCCGCTGAAGCCCGAAATAAAGGAATGGATATCGCACAAGGTGCTTATATTGCTTTTTTAGATAGCGATGATTTTTGGTATCCAACATTCTTAGAGGATATGTATTCTTTTTCCAGCAAAAATAATTACAGTTTTTGTTACGCCTCTTATGAAATTGCGATCAACACATTATCCAATATACAAAAAGAGTTTACGGTTCCGGTGGTGGCAACCTATGAAAGCATGCTCAAAGTATGTGTTATCTCTTGTCTAACTGCATTTATACGCCGTGAACTGGTTGGGGACAGCAGAATGGAAGGAAAAATTAACGAGGATTACTTCTTCTGGCTAGCATTGCTGAAAAAAACACCTCAGGCTCACGGATACCAGTCTGCGCTCGCTATCTACCGCTTAAGGCCAAACTCGGCATCGCGCAATAAACTAGAGGTTGCTTATCAAAAATGGGTGGGATTTAGAACAAGAGAGCAGATTCCTTTTTGGAAGTCTGTTTACTATTTCTCGTATTACTTTTGGCATGGTTTAAAAAAATACGCCTTTAGTTTCAAAAAACATTAACTCCATTCACACTCAGATGCTTAAACGCCTATTAGACATTATTTTGTCTTTACTATTATTACTGTTGCTGTTGATTCCGATCGTACTCACTGCTTTAGCTGTGAAACTCACCTCCAAAGGGGATGCACTTTATTGGTCTCGTCGTATTGGCAAATGTAATACAATATTTTCAATGCCAAAATTTAGATCCATGCAAACTGGCACCCCACAAATTGCCACGCATTTAATGAATCAACAAAGCAATCCCAATAGTTTTCTTACACCTATTGGCAGTTTTATACGCAAAACAAGCCTGGATGAATTGCCGCAGTTATGGAGTGTGCTTAAAGGGGACATGTCGATTGTGGGGCCACGCCCTGCCCTGTTTAACCAAGATGACCTTGTTAGCTTGCGCACAGAGCAAGGCGTGCACACATTGAAACCCGGCATCACTGGCTGGGCGCAAATCAACGGCAGGGATGAGATTCCGATTCCGCAAAAAGTGGCTTTGGATGCATATTACCTTGCCCACCAATCAGTTTGGCTGGATTTCAAGATTATTTTACTGACTGCAATCAAAGTGTTAAGACGTGATAACATCACGCATTGATTATTGAATTGCAACCATGCTTAAACTCCATCCAAAATTATTGTCTTTTTTGGCTTTTCTGCATGATGCCATCGTAGTCATTGCTGCCTGGCTGATGGCGTTTGCACTTCGTTTTAATTTCCATATCCCTAATCAATTCGTCAGTTTTTTCTTTCAAAGCCTCCCAATTATCTTCATTTTTCATAGTATTTGCTTCTACAGTTTTGGTTTGTACAAAGGCGTTTGGCGCTTTGCCAGCCTGCCTGACTTAAAACGCATTATGCGTGCTGTGGCATTTGCTGCGCTACTGAGCGCCACCTTTGCCTTATTGGTACACCCTTCAATCGTCATTCCACGCTCGGTACTAATTCTAAACCCCATGTTATTGCTGTTAACCATGGGCGGCAGCCGCTTTATTTATCGCGCCTGGAAAGAGCGCCGTTTGTTTAACGGCATTGCGCTGCAAGGCAAACCTGTGATTGTGATTGGTGTTGAAGACGCTTCGTTTAACCTGATTAAAGAGCTGAGCAAAAACCCTGAGTGGCGCGTGGTGGCGATGGTTGACCCTAGCAACAAGTTGGTCGGGCGAGAGATCATGCACACCAAGGTCGAGGGCGGCTTGGAGGATATGGCGCAGATTGCGGCGCGTCACAACTGCCAGCACTGCATGATTGCAATGCCGGGGAGTAGACATGAAAAGCGTCGCATGGCGGTTGAGGCAGCGCGTAAAGTCGAGGGCATGGAGGTGTTGACCTTGCCTGCGATGTCGGATCTGATCAGTGGCCGGATTAGCTTATCGCAGATTCGCAAGATTGATGTAGAGGATTTGCTTGGCCGTGATGTGGTGCAGTTGGATACACATGGCTTAAGCAGTATGCTGGCAAATAAAGTGGTGTTGGTGTCTGGTGCCGCTGGCTCGATTGGCTCTGAGTTGTGTCGGCAGATATTGAGTTTTCACCCTGCGCAATTGATTTGTCTGGATATTTCAGAGTATGCGCTTTATACGCTCCAGCAGGAATTTAGCCAATGGGTGACAGATACCGAGCTGGTTTACCTGGTGGCCGATGTGAAAAACCAGACGCGTATTCAGCGCATTTTACAAAGCCATCAACCTGACGTGGTCTTGCATGCTGGCGCTTACAAGCATGTGCCGATGATGGAGCATTTTAATGTGGTGGAGGCCTTGCAAAACAATGCGCATGGCACTTACCAGATTGCGGCGGCTTGCCAGGCGGCAGGGGTGCCGACGTTTGTCTTGGTATCCACCGATAAAGCCGTTAACCCGACGAATGTCATGGGGGCCAGCAAACGATTGGCAGAGCTCATTTGTCAGGGCTTGCAACATGCCGACAGTAGCAATACTCGCTTTATCACCGTGCGCTTTGGCAATGTGTTGGGCAGCAGTGGCAGCGTGATCCCCAAGTTCCGTGAGCAGATCGCGCACGGCGGGCCACTGACGATTACTCATCCTGACATCACGCGTTACTTTATGTCTATCCCCGAGGCAGCCCAGTTGGTGTTGCAAGCCGCGACCATGGGCAATGGCGGCGAAGTGTTTGTGCTGGATATGGGCACACCGGTGAAGATTATTGATCTGGCGCGCGACATGATTAAATTATCTGGCTTGCAAGAACAAGAAATTCGCATTGAATTTACCGGATTACGCCCAGGCGAAAAACTCTATGAAGAGCTGCTGGCAGATGATGAAAACACCCTGCCGACCAGCCACGAAAAATTACGCATTGCACAAGCGCGAAGCGCAGATACGCTTTGGTTAAGTAACTTGCTGGAGTGGCTGGCAAGCGTGCCACATTTACAAGAAGTGCAAATCAAGCAAGACTTACAGCGTTGGGTAGAAGAATACCAACCGGATACGCGCCCGGCGCCTGATGTTTCTTTGCGTGGTGGCGTGTTATCACTGGACACCCTGCCCTCACCTTCGCAGCATATACACTGATATATTGTTGATATTTACCTATTCAGCATATTCTGCGGTTTGATGTCGTTTACAATAGTGCCCCTTCCATTCGCACTGCTTTGAGTACTCTTTATGCCCCATATTACGCTTGATAATGCCAGTCTCGCATTTGGTCATCATGCCTTACTTGCCCAAGCCTCATTTCAGTTAGATCCTGGTGAACGCGTTGGCTTGATTGGCCGCAATGGAGCCGGTAAATCCAGTTTACTCAAAGCCATTGCGGGTACGATCAAACTAGATGATGGCACCGTATGGCGTGCACCCAACGTGCGCGTGGTCTATGTACCACAAGAGCCTGAACTGGATAATACACACACCGTATTTGAAGCCGTTGCAGAAGGGTTGGGCAGTTTGCAACAAACCATCATTGACTACCATCAGGTCACCCATGACATGGGCATGCCAGATGCCAATATTGAGGTGTTGATGGAACGTATGCAAGCTTTGCAGCATGAAATGGACGCGCAAAACGGCTGGGTTGCGCAATCACGAGTAGAAACCGTGCTCAGCCGATTGAAACTGGATGCAGATGTACTGGTCTCCACACTGTCTGGTGGCTGGCGTAAACGCGTCGCGCTTGGGCGCGCGCTGGTGGCAGAGCCTGAAGTACTATTGCTTGATGAGCCAACCAACCACCTGGATCTGGAAGCCATCGAATGGCTGGAAGATTTGTTGTTAGGCTTTAATGGCAGTGTGTTGTTTATTACCCATGACCGCCGTTTTTTAGACAAACTGGCTACACGCATTACCGAATTGGACCGTGGCAATTTGACAGACTTTGTGGGCAACTTTTCACAATACCAAATTAAAAAAGAAGAGTTACTCGCTGTTGAAGAAACCCATGCGGCTAAGTTTGATAAGTTTTTGGCGCAGGAAGAAGTCTGGATCCGCCAAGGCATTAAAGCACGTCGCACCCGTAATGAAGGGCGCGTGAGAAGATTAGAAGCGCTCCGCTTAGACCGAGCAGCTAGGCGTGAGCGCCAAGGCGATGTCAAACTCAATCTGGATGCGGGCGAACGCAGTGGCAAACTGGTGGCTGAGCTGGACCAGGTTTATAAGTCATATGGCGATAAAACATTAATCAAAGGCTTTAGCACACGTATTTTGCGTGGCGATAAAATCGGTTTATTAGGGCCCAACGGCATTGGTAAATCCACGCTATTAAAACTGATTTTAGGCGATATTGAAGCAGATAGTGGCGACATTCAGCGCGGCACTAAAATCAATGTCGCTTATTTTGACCAGATGCGTGAGCAGTTAGATGAAGAAGCCACCTTGGCCGACACCATCAGCCCGGGCTCTGACTTTGTTGAAATCGGTAATGAGCGCAAACATGTCATCAGCTACCTCGAAGACTTCCTGTTTCCGCCACAACGCTCACGCTCACCCGTCAAATCACTCTCTGGCGGTGAACGCAACCGTTTACTGTTAGCGCGCCTGTTTGCGCGGCCGGCTAACGTTCTGGTGTTAGATGAGCCGACCAATGACCTGGATATTGATACTTTGGAGTTATTGGAGACGCTATTACAGGACTATTCAGGCACCCTTTTTCTGGTCAGCCATGACAGAGCCTTTTTAGAAAACACCGTGACGCAAGTGATTGCGTTTGAAGGCCAAGGCAAATTAACCGAATTTGGTGGTGGTTACGATGACTGGTTAAGATTTACCCAGGATCGCACCAGCAAACCCGCTGCGACGCAAAAACCAGCGGTGGCCGCGACTGTAGCCAGCAGCCCTATTCCGTCGGTTAGCGCCAAAAAATCGTTGAGCTTTAAAGAACAACGTGAGCTGGAAACGCTGCCAGCAGAGATTGAGCAGCTGGAGCAAGAGCAAGCTTCAATTCAGAATCAGTTTGCACAAGGTGATATTTACAAACAAGCGCCTGAGCAGGTGAAACAATTACAAGACCGGTTGGCCGAGATTGAGTTGCTGATCGTGCAAAAGCTTGCGCGCTGGGAGACACTGGAAAGCTTAGTTTAAGCAGGCAGATCGCATTAAAACAAAACAGCCGAAGATTTATGCTTCGGCTGTTTTGTGTTTAGTCGTATGTATCAGTCTTTATACTGAGAAGCCACTCCGGCTGGCGTTGGCTCTATGGGCTTGGCCGTTTTTGCCATAAAACTGCGGTGCAGAACTCTTGCCGTTCAACGCATCTAGTTTTTCCTGATTACGCAGAAAGTGTTTATTGATTAAAATGCCATTGACGCGATTGAGCTCTTTGGCTTGTGTTAGCTGTTGCTGAAAAGTGACCCAGGCACTGTCTAACAATTGGCTGGACTGTTTTTGCAGCCAGACAGACATGCCCTGCTCGTTCGGCTCAAACCCCGCGGCGGCCAATGCATCGTAACGCGCATTGGCTGCGGCACCGAGTGCTTGTAGCAGTTCTACACGTTTATCGACCATGCGCTCAATCGTATCCAGATCAGCTGTCACCAAGGCAGATTGCTCAGATTGCAAATCACTCAACAGCTCAGACACCAGTGCGGCGTCTTTTTCAAACGTCACGGATGAGGAAGATAAATGATTTGCAGTGGTCATTGTGGTCAGCCTTTATTCGGTTGTATCAAATCTTTCACAGATTGCAGCAAGCCATCGGCTACTTTGGCGGTATCGACTGAGAAATCACCTCGCGCAATCGCGGCTTTGATTTCTTCGACTTTATTGGTGTCAAACACCTCACCAGATGCCATGCCAGCCTCTAATGACTGCAACTGCACTGAGGCAGAAGATAAAGTCACATTGTCTGAAGAAGCGGTCGATGTGCTCGTTGCTTTTTCACTGCCTTTATTGGCAGTGCCTTTGTCCAAAGTCGGCTTGTCTACGCCAACACCCATTTTTTTAATCGAATCTGAAATGTTCATGCCGTACCTCTTCTGATTTTGAATTGTGTCAGGGTTTATCAAAGCCAAACCCTCATTCGTTAACAGTACTATCGGCATAGTTTAAGCGAACTTTAGTGCTTAATATACTTTTTATCGCATGTTTATAATTTTCAGACATTTTTCAATTAAAAATCGTTGTCAGCCTGACTAAAAGCGGACGTCTACCTTACCGGAAGACTGCGCCACGCCTTTTACAATCTGACCACTACTGACTTTCACATCCACCACCTGGCCCACATTGGCGGTTTGCATGGCAGTGCCATCGGCAGTGATGACGAAGCCGTCACCACGACTATTTAACTGTACGGTTTGTCCTTGCATAATCACTGGCACAGACTTTAATAATTCAGGTCTTAACACAGTGCCTAATGGCAAGTTCAACGCGGCTTGCTTACCAGCCAGCATAGACAAATCTGTAATGATGCCCGCAGGCAATTTGCTTAAATCACCAGCCTGCATCACCACGTCTGTGGGTTGTACTGCAGAGCCTTGGGCAACCGGCAAACCAGTGACTGCGTATTCTCCCCACACCTGCACATCGGCCTGCACGTAAAGCGTCCATGGCTTGGTGTCAGATTGCAGGCAACGCACACCAATATGGGTTTTACCCCACAAACGTGCGCCCTGCACGGTAAACCCTTCCATCAAGGCACACTCGGCAATGCGGATGCGGCTATCCAGCGGCTGAATCTCGATGTTGACTTTGCCCGGATACCCTTGTGTCTGGCTTTGCACATATTGCATCGCCGTCTGATACAAGCGGCTGTGCATGTCGTTACCCACAGTGGCAGCACCCGCTGCGTGCTGATTCGCAATCACAGTGCGGTCTGCCGCATGCACAGAGCCACTCATCAGCCATAACAGGCCAACAATGAGCGTCATCACAATCTGGGGCTGGTGTTGTTTCATGTGCCCTATTTTACGTATCGCGGGCGGATTTAATATCGGAATTAAAGGGGATTTCCCCCGTTTAATTGAAGAATCATCGTATAGGCCGCGGCGTACACTAAGCATAGCTAGTAAAAGTCACGTGTGCAAACCAGACCTGCTTAATCGGGTTAACGGTCACCACAGACAAAACTTTAGAGGTTCGACAGCAACAAGCGTTGAACAGGGCTTGAGAACAGCCAGGAAAGGATAAACGATGATAAACAAACTGGACGCCGCACTGAATTTCCATCAGACGGCATTGCGCGTGCGCAATGAACGTCAAGAGCTGTTGGCATCGAATATTGCCAATGCCGATACGCCGCAATATAAAGCACGCGATATCGACTTTCAGTCTGCCATGAAGGCGGCATTACAACCGAATGCTTCTGCGGGCACACCTACAAACGGTGGCGCCCTGCAACAAACTAATAGTGGCCATTTAAACGGCATGGGTAACAGTGGCTATGTGAGTGGCGCCAGTGACCCGCTGTTCCGCTCTGTGGTACAAGGCTCGGCCGATGGCAACACAGTTGATATGGATGTTGAGCGTAATGCTTATGTCGATAACGGTATCCGTTATGAAGCCAGCCTGACCATGATAGGCGGCCAGATTAAAAAGATGCTGTCTGCGATTAACGGTCAGCAATAATTAAAGGAGGTCAGTGATGTCTCTGTTTAACGTATTCAAAATTTCCGGCTCGGCCATGAGTGCGCAATCGCTGCGCCTGAACACCGTCGCCAGTAACTTAGCCAACGCCGATAGTGTGGTGAGCTCAGATGGCAAGCCCTACCAGTCCAAACAAGTCGTGTTCAAGGCGGTGCAGGATGCCGCCAACAAGAGCAGCACGGTTGAGGTAGATCGCGTCATTGAAGATACCAAGCCAGGCAAAATGGTCTACGACCCCAAACACCCTATGGCCAATGGCGATGGTTATATCACCATGCCAAATGTCAACGTGACCGAAGAAATGGTGAACATGATTTCAGCCTCACGCGCCTATCAAAACAACGTGGAAACCATGAATGCGGCGAAAACCATGTTGCTTAAAACACTGAATATCGGTCAATAACCTGCAGAAAGGATTTCAGCATGACCACCGTTAATACCAACAATCAGGTGTCACAGGATTTACTGAGTTCAGTGAACACGCGCAATACCGCCAGCACCACCGATGAGACACAAGACCGCTTCATGACCCTGCTGGTGACGCAGATGAAAAACCAGGATCCGTTAAACCCGATGGATAACGCCCAGGTGACCAGCCAGATGGCGCAGTTAAACACGGTGACTGGCATTAACAAGCTGAATGAAACCATGAGCAGCCTGATTGGCAGCGTACAACTGGGTCAAGCCTACCAGGCCACCAGCATGATAGGCCGTAACGTATTGGTAGAGGGCAAAACGCTCACCCATACCGAGACGGGTGGTTACTTTGGCGTCAACGTACCTAACGGCGCAGATAGCTTGTCCGTGGCCATTAAAAACGGCTCTGGTGCCACTATTCGCACACTGACCTTTGGTAAACAGGATGTGGGTGTTAACGCACTGAGCTGGGATGGAAAAATGGATGATGGCACGACGGCACCAAGTGGTGACTATAGCTTTGACATTACCGCCAAAACCGGCGATACCGCAGTGAGCAGTACTGCCCTCAGTTTGGCACAGGTCCAAAGCGTCACCACCAGCACCAGTGGTGCAAAACTGAACCTGAGCAATAACACAACGGTATCTGCATCGGATATTTCAGAGATTTTCTAATTTTAATTTTTAGTCCTTACCAAGGAGAGATAACATGGCTTTTTCACAAGGCTTAAGTGGTTTAAACGCAGCGTCCAAAGCACTGGAAGTGATTGGCAACAACGTTTCTAACGCTAACACCGTTGGTTTTAAACAGTCTCGTGCAGAATTTTCTGATGTGTTCGCGGCCTCATTAAGTGGCGCGGGGACGACACAAATCGGTATTGGTACCAAAATCTCTGATGTGGCGCAGCAGTTTACCCAAGGTAATATTACGGCCACCAACAACACACTGGATGTGGCGATTAACGGCGCCGGCTTTTTCCGCCTGAGCAATAACGGCGCGGTGACCTACACGCGTAACGGCCAGTTCCAGATGGATAAAAATGGCTACATTGTCACCAGTGACGGCAAACGCCTGATGGGTAACAGCGCGGACAACCTCAACGGTTCCAGCCCAGTAGAAATCCAGATCGACACCAGCGACCTGCAACCGGTGGCCTCACAGAAGATTACCGGCACCTTGAATCTGAACTCGGCCAGTGCCAATATTGACCAAACAGTGACACCATTCAGCTCTACTGACCCAACCAGCTACACCAACTCAACCGCGATTACGGTGTATGACAACCTGGGTAACTCACATAATGTGCAAAACTATTATGTGAAAACGGCAGCGAACACCTGGAGCGTGTACACCACTGTAGATGGAAGCGATGTGACGCCAAGCCCAACCCCATCCATGGTATTTAATGCGGGCGGTTACGACTCAACCAACTCTAGCATCCCGGCAGTCAGCTTCACACCGACCACTGGCGGTGCCACCATGAACATCGGCTTTGATTACTCAAAAAGCACACAGTACGGCTCCTCTTTCAGCGTTAACAAGCTGAGCCAAGATGGTTACTCTTCTGGCCGTATTGCCAGCTTTACCATTGGCGATGACGGCATTATTCAAGGCCGCTATACCAACGGTCAATCTAAAGACTTAGGTCGCGTTGTACTGGCTAACTTTGTAAACCCGAACGGCTTGCAATCGTTGGGTGGCAACCAGTGGGCATCGACTTATGAGTCTGGCGATGAGCTGATTGGTGCGCCAGGCAGCAGTACCTTGGGCGTATTGCAATCCTCTGCCGTGGAAGACTCCAACGTCGACCTGACGGCAGAACTGGTCAACATGATTACCGCACAGCGTATCTACCAGGCCAACGCGCAAACCATTAAAACGCAAGATCAGGTCATGCAGACCTTGGTCAACCTGCGTTAATAAAGGTTTGATTCACTTTTTGATAGGGGTAGCTTTATGGATCGTCTGATATATACCGCAATGACTGGCGCCAAGCATATTTTGGAGCAACAGGCGACCACTGCCCACAACCTGGCCAACGCCACCACGACCGGCTTTAAAGCCCAAGTGGACAGCTTCCGTGCAGTACCGATTTTAGGCGATGGTTTACCTACGCGTGCCTTTGTCGTCGATGCCACCGTCGGCACCGACTATAAGGCTGGCAGTATTCAGCATACCGGCCGCGACCTCGATGTTGCGGTACAGGGTGAAGGCTGGATTGCCGTACAACGTGCAGATGGTTCAGAAGGTTATACCCGCAACGGCTCACTCAAAATCAATGAGAACGGCCAATTGCAAACCGAGTCAGGTCTCAATGTGATGGGCGATGGCGGCCCGATCAGCATCCCACCCAACGTGGTGATCAGTATCGGTGGCGACGGCACGATTTCCAGCGTCAATGATTTCACTGCGCCTGGTGCGACCACCATTTTGGGCCGGATAAAACTGGCTAATCCGCCAGCAGCCTCGCTCAAGCGTGCCGATGATGGCTTGTTTGTGACCAGCAACGGCCAGGCAGCGCCTTTAGACCCCACGGTCAAAGTCACCGGCGGTGCCCTCGAAACCAGTAATGTCAACGTGGTGGAAACCATGGTGAATATGATCAGCCTGGCGCGCCAATTTGAAATGCAAATGAAAATGCTGGAAAACGCGCAAAACAACGCTGGAAAAGCCGATCAGCTCTTCAGTATGAATGGCTAATGGTTGGAATAATATTGCAGTATGAAAACGGCTTTAAGCCCAAGGAGTGAACGATGATACGCTCATTATGGATTTCCAAAACCGGTCTAGATGCACAACAAATGCAGATGGACGTGATTTCAAACAACCTGGCCAACGTCAGCACCAGCGGCTTTAAAAAGTCTCGTGCGGTGTTTGAGGACCTGCTCTACCAAAACATTCGCCAGGTAGGCTCGCAAAGCTCACAACAGAGCCAGCTGCCCAGCGGTTTGCAATTAGGTACGGGCGTGAAACCAGTCGCCACCGAGCGTATTTTCACCCAAGGCAATTTACAACAAACCAGCAACGACAAAGATATTGCTATCCAGGGCCAGGGCTTTTTCCAGATATTGCTGCCAGATGGCACCACCGCTTACACCCGTGACGGCTCGTTCCAGGTCGATAGCCAGGGGCAACTGGTGACCGCCAGCGGCTTCCCGGTACAACCGTCGATTACGATTCCAGCCAATGCACAAAGCTTCTCAGTGGGACGTGATGGTGTGGTGTCAATCACCACCCCTAACTCAACGGCCACCACGCAAATTGGCCAGATTCAGTTAGCCACGTTTATCAATCCGGCTGGCTTGCAAGCCAAAGGCGAAAACCTCTATGTAGAGACCACCGCTTCTGGCAACCCAAATACAAATACACCAGGTACCAATGGCGCGGGTCTGCTTTCACAAGGCTATGTTGAAACCTCTAACGTCAACGTAGTGGAAGAGCTGGTGAGCATGATTCAAACCCAGCGTGCGTATGAAATTAATAGCAAGGCGATTACAACCTCGGACCAGATGCTGCAAAAGCTGTCGCAGATGTAATCCCTGCTTGAGGATCACTCAAATGATGAATAGAACGATCATGAGCTTACTACTTTGCTTGGCGTTTTCCCAATTGCTGAACGGCTGTTCCATCACGCCGTCAACGATTGTACAAAAACCTGAAACGCCGCGGGTAGCGATGGCACGTCCGGATGCGCGCACAGAAGGCGCCATTTTCAACAGTGCTGCGTTTCGTCCATTGTTTGAGGACCGTCGTCCACGTTATGTAGGTGATATCGTCACTGTGCGCATTGCAGAAAACACCACCGCTAACAAGGCTTCTGATAACGAGCAAACCAAAGACGGCTCAACCGCCGCTTCTGTCACTGGCCTGTTTGGTCATAACGTGCCTAAAGCCGCCTTTAACGCCAGCTCTGCGCTGTCCTTTAAAGACAAAGCAGCGGCAGATGCCAGCAATACCTTTAGCGGCTCAGTCACGGCGACCGTGGTCGACGTCTTGCCTAATGGCTACCTGGTCATCAGCGGCGAGAAACAGATCGGCTTTGACAAAGGCACCGAGTACGTCAGGTTCTCAGGCATTGTAAATCCTGACATGATTACCATCGGCAACGAAGTGGTGTCGACCAAAGTGGCTGATGCCCGCATTGAATATCGCAGCAACAGCAAAATGGATGCCGCAGAAGTGCTATCCATGTTCTCGCGCTTTTTCCTTAGCATGATTCCATTGTAGGAGCGTTAATCATGCCCACACTGACACAGACTCTTTTTCACAACGCACAGCGCGGCACACGCGCTGTTGCATATGGCCTGCTGGCCTGCAGCTTGCTGCTCACCACTCCATTCGCCCAAGCTGAGCGGATCAAGGATATCAGCAATATTCAGGGTGTGCGCGCCAACCAGTTGATTGGTTATGGCCTGGTCGTTGGCCTCGATGGCACGGGCGACATGACGACACAAACGCCATTCACCGTGCAAAGTATTATCAGCATGATGAACCAGATGGGCATTACCTTGCCACCTGGCACCAACCTGCAATTGAAAAACGTGGCAGCGGTGATGGTGACCAGCTCCCTGCCCGCTTTTGCGCAACCAGGGCAAACGCTGGATGTGACAGTCTCCTCCATGGGTAACGCCAAGAGCTTACGTGGCGGCACCCTGCTGATGACGCCATTAAAAGGCGCTGACGGACAAATTTATGCCATGGGCCAAGGCAACCTGGTGGTAGGCGGCGTCGGCGCGGCAGCCAATGGTAGCCAAACACAGATCAACCATTTAAGTGTCGGCCGCATTTCAGAAGGCGCCACGGTAGAACGTGCCTTGCCAAATACCCTGCTCCATCAGGATGTGGTGAAACTTGAATTGAAAGAAAGCGATTTCTCCACCGCCAATAATGTGGTGGAAGCCATTAACAAGAAATTTGGCCCGATGACCGCACAAGCCGAGAGTGGCCGCGTGATTCAGGTGCGTCCGCCAGAAAGCATGAGCCGTGTGTCGTTTCTGGCCAATCTGGAAACCATCAATGTCGCATTGGCGGCTACTCCGGCCAAAATCATCCTCAATGCACGTACCGGCTCTGTGGTCATGAACAAAGCGGTCACACTGGATAGTTGCGCAGTGTCACACGGCAACCTGTCAGTGGTGATTAATACCTCACCAGTGATTAGCCAGCCTGGCCCGTTCTCTAATGGTCAAACAATTTCGACTGCGGTCTCAGAAATCAACATCAACAAAGAGCCGGGCAAAGTACTCAAGCTGAATAACGGTGCCAACTTGTCTGATGTGGTGAAAGCGCTCAATGCGATTGGTACCACCCCCCAGGACCTGCTGGCTATTTTGCAAGCCATGAAAGCTGCTGGCGCATTAAACGCCGAGCTTGAGGTGATTTAGCAGGAGACGGCCATGCAACCACGTGTCGACCCGACTACTCAGAGCCTGGCGATTGACGGTAACTCGCTCAATAGCCTCAAGCGTGGCAATACAGATTCGCCCGAATCGATTCGGGCGGTGGCACGTCAATTTGAAGGCGTGCTGATGAACATGATGCTGAAAAGCATGCGTGATACCGTGCCGCAAGATGGCATCACCGATAGCGAACAAGGCAAGATGTTTATGGGCATGCTCGACCAGCAACTGAGCACCAACCTGAGCCAGAAAGGCTTGGGGCTCACCGAAGTGCTGGTTAGACAATTGAGCAAGTTTACCCAGAAACCGGGCGATGCCACCGATGGCAGCAAAGATAGCAAATCAACGGGCAAGCTAGATAGCAGCAGTGCCCTGCCCCACACCAGCCAAACAACCAACACTAGCAACGGTAAAGCCGTGCTGGCACAAGCCGCGCAAAAAATCCGTGAGGCTTACCAGCAGTGGGAGGCCACTGACAGCCCGACCGATAGTAATACCGACATCGCCTGGGCACGTGGCATTCCAGAATTGCCACCACTGGTGGAGGAAACACAAGCCAATATCCAAAGTTTCACGCTGCCACAAGCACCATTAGCGACCGCCATGCGCGAAGTCGCAGGTAAAACACAACAGTTTATCCAGAGCATGTTACCGCACGCGCAGGCCGCCAGCAGTAGCTCTGGCATCCCTGCCAAGTTTATGATCGGCCAGGCTGCGCTTGAGAGCGGCTGGGGCAAGCATGAGATTAAAACCGACAATGGCGTCAACAGCCACAACCTGTTCGGCATCAAGGCAGATGCCAACTGGAAAGGCAAAGTCGCTACCAGCACAACCACTGAATATATCAACGGCGTCAAACAGACTCGGGTTGAAAAATTCCGCGCTTACGACAGTTACAGCGATGCTTTCAAGGATTACGCCAAACTCATTTCACAAAATCCGCGCTACCAGCAAGCCATGAGCAATACCCATGATGCCAGCGCTTACGCCAATGCATTGCAGCGTGCAGGCTATGCGACAGATCCGCAATATGGCAAGAAACTGACGCAAGTGATTAAGAATTTACAAGGTTAAGCAGCGACACCCTAAAGAAACAAAAAAAACAGCCGTTAGGCTACATAACCACACTTTAAAGTCGTGTCTGACTCTCTGCAGGGGGCCGACACATGAGGAAATCACATGTCAAATGCACTCAGCATTGGTAAAAGCGCTCTAAATGCCGCGCAAATAGGCATCGCTACCGTTGGCCATAACATTGCGAACGCCGCCACAGAAGGCTATAACCGCCAGGTCGTGGTGCAAGCCGCTGCGCAGGCGCAAAACTTTGGTTATGGCTATGTTGGCCAAGGCACCAATGTGGTGGGCATTCAGCGCGTCTACAACGACACACTTGCTAAGCAGATGATTAATGCCACCTCTACAGCAAACGCCAGTAGCGCTTATTACAGCAATATCAGCCAAATCAATGGCTTACTGTCTGATAGTACTGCCGGTTTAAACCCGGTCATTACCAGTTTTTTCAGCGCAGTGAGTGCTGCAGCCGCCAACCCAAGCGACACAGCCACGCGCCAGACTCTGATTTCTTCAGCACAATCGATGGTGAACCGTTTTAACGCGGTGAATACCCAGCTGGATCAGATGCACGAAAGCATCAACACCCAGATCACGGCCAGCGTGGATACGATTAACAGTTATTCTTCGCAGATTGCCTCTTTGAATGACACCATCAGCAAGGCGATTAACGCGACCGGCAACCCACCAAATGATTTAATGGATCAGCGCGATCAGCTAGTGGCAAAGCTGAGTGAACAAGTTAAAACCAGCGTGATTAAGCAGGATGATGGTTCTTACAATGTGTTTGCCGGTAGCGGCATGCCACTGGTGGTCGGGACACAGCAATACTCGCTCTACACGCGTGCCAGTGACACTGACCCAACGCGCGTAGAAGTTGCTTATGGCAATCCAGCCAGCCCCAAAATCCTCAGTTCAGATACATTGTCTGGGGGCACCTTGGGGGGCGTCTTGCAGTTTAGAAGCGAAACGCTAGATCCGGTACAAAATCAGGTAGGCCAACTTGCCTTGACCCTGGCCAACCAGTTTAATGCGCAGCAAACGCAAGGCTATGACTTGAATGGCGTCCTAGGCACTAATCTGTTCACTATCGGCAACCCAACTGCCATCAGCAGTTCCTATAACAGCGATCCAACCAAAGCGGCCACGGCGACGACTGTCGATGCCAGTCTGCTGACCAGCAGCGACTACACGGTTAAATATAACAGTGGCCAATACACAATCACTCGCTTAAACGATAAGTCCATCATGTGGCAAGGCGCTTCACTGCCTGCCACGGTCGATGGTATGCAGATTGATGTCAATACCAGCACACCGGCTGAGGGCGACTCTTATCTGATTAAGCCGACGCAATACGCAGCGGGCCAACTGACACTGGCATTTACCAATGTAGATAAATTGGCCATGGCTGGCTCCGCCACCAGTGGTCCCAACGACAACGAAAACGGCCTTAAACTGGCTGCACTGCAAACCGGCGCCAATGTGCGCGTGGCTGGCAGCAACACCAACAGAACCTACGCGCAGGCGTTTGCTCAGATGGTGAGTGCCGTGGGCACTAAAACCAACGAACTAAGCATCACCAGCAAGGCCGATGCGACTGCGCTGGAAAACGCTACCAGCGCCATGCAATCAGAATCAGGCGTTAACCTGGATGAAGAAGCCACCGATTTGCTGCGTTATCAGCAAGCCTACCAGGCGGCGGGCAAAATGATGCAAATTGCTAGTCAGCTGTTTGAAGTCTTGCTGCAACTGGGTCAATAAGTTTTTGAAGGATAGGCCATCATGAGAATCAGTACCAATACCATTTATCAATCTGGGACTAACCAGTTAAATACTCTGCAGTCTGACCTCAACAAACTGAGTATTCAAACGGCGACCGGAAAGCGCGTGAACTCGCCAGCAGATGATCCGGTGGCCGCGGCGCGCATACTTGAGCTCAACACAGCTAAAGATCAAAACGCGAATTACACCAATACACGTAAAACGGCAGAGACCCTGCTACAAACTTACGAAGCGAACCTGAGCAGCGTCACCGATACCATACAATCGATCCAGTCCACACTGATTGCGGCCGGTAACGGCGCTTATACCGATGCTGAACGCGCCAAGCTGGCCAATGAACTGCAAGGCAGCCTCGACACGCTCAAAGGCTTGGCCAATACCAAAGACTCACAAGGTAACTATATGTATTCGGGCTACGCATCGACCACCGTGCCTTTTGACGCCAACTATGACTTTGTTGCAAGCACCAACCGCACCAAGTTGCAGATTGATGTGCAAAGCCAGCTGCCAGTCACTTATACCGGTGACCAGGTGTTTGGTGCTAACGGTGACAATGTATTTACCAATCTGCAGGATATCATTTCGCTGCTAAAAACACCGATCACAGACAGCACCACCCAAGCCACTTTTAATAGCGGTCTGGCGACCAGCATTGATAAAATGAAGGGGTCATTGAACTCGGTATTGGATGCGCGTTCAGAAATTGGGAGTAACCTTAATTTGCTGGATACGCTGAACTCGACGGGTGATAGCCTGGATCTGCAATACGATGCGTCTATTTCGACCTTGCAAGACTTGGACTATGCGCAGGCCTTATCTGACATCTCGAAGAAAACCACCATTTTGCAAGCCGCACAGAAAGCGTTTGTGGCCACCTCTAATATCTCGTTATTTAGCCTGATTTAAACACTCGTCCAGGTTAGCGCAGGACTTGCAACATCAGTTGTTGCGCGTCAACCAGCCAGCGGCTGACCGGGCTGATGAGTGATGGCAAGCTGAGTAGCGTCATTAAAAAGCCGACTGAAATGGTAATCGGAAAACCAATCCCAAAGATATTGAACTGCGGGGCGGCTTTGGTTAACACTCCCAGCGCCATGTTGGTAATCAGCAGACTGGCCACCACCGGCAGTGACAGCATCAGGCCTTGTGAAAAAATATGGCCGCCCAGGCTAGCAATCGCCTGGCTATTCAATTGCCAGTGCGCCATGCCTATCGGCATGGTTTCAAAGCTTTGCAACATCACAGCCACCACAATCAAATGACCATCGAGACTCAAAAACACCAATAGCGCCAGCATGGTTAAAAACTGGCCAACGGCGATGCTTTGGCCGTGTGCCTGCGGATCATAAAAGCTGGCAAAGCCCAGGCCCATGCTCATCCCCATCATGAACCCGGCCATTTCGACAGCCGTAAACAGCAGCCGCATGACAAAGCCCATGCTGATGCCGATGACAAACTGCGCCAGCAAAGACAACAAGCCTTGCCAGGAAAGCACTTCAATTGATGGCACCTGGATCGCGGGCACAATGGCCAGTGTGATCACAAAGCCAATGGCGAGTTTGATACGTTTGGGGATGGAGGGATGACTAAACAGCGGCACAACCGTGAGGCAGCCGAGCACGCGGGTGAGCGGCCACAGGAGCTGGACAATCCACAATTGCAGATCTGAAGCATGGATGGTCAGCATGCGGTCAAATACCTAGTTAAAAAATGACTACCTGGTTAAACAATGACTGCCTGGTTCAGCAATCGCTGCTTAGTTCACCAATTGCGGAATCATGGTGAAAATATGATGCATATAATCCACCATGGTCATCAGCATCCAGTGGCCTGCCAGCAGCAGCACCGCCATGACGCCGACCAGCTTGGGGATAAATGACAAAGTTTGTTCGTTGATTTGGGTCGCCGCCTGAAAAATACTGACGATCAAACCGATCATCAACGCGGTGCCCAGCACTGGCGCCGCCACCATCAACGTGGTTTGCATGGCTTCGCTTCCTATCGTCAACACCTGCTCTGGACTCATGGCTTACTCCTGTAAATATAACAATGCGGTTTAAAGCACAAAGCTTTGTGCCAGCGAACCCAGCACTAGTTGCCAGCCATCGACCAGCACAAACAACATGAGCTTAAACGGTAGCGACACAATCGCCGGTGACACCATCATCATGCCCATGGCCATCAAGATACTGGCGACCACCATGTCGATGATTAAAAACGGGATATAAATGGCAAAGCCAATCTGGAAGGCGGTTTTGAGCTCACTGGTCATAAACGCAGGCACCAGTATTCTGAGCGGCACATCCTCTGGCGTTTGAATAGTCTCAACATGGGCCATATTCGCAAACATGGCCAGATCATTCTCACGCGTTTGCTTGAGCATAAAGCCTTTGAGCGGCAACACGCCGCGCTCTAATGCTTCCTGCATGGTAATTTTGCTTTCAGATAAGGGTTGGTAGGCGTCGGTATAGATTTTGTCGAATACCGGCCCCATGACAAAAAAGGTAATAAACAAGGCCAGGCCAATCAATACCTGGTTAGAAGGCGCAGACTGGGTGCCCAGTGCCTGACGCAGCAAAGACAGCACGATGACGATACGTGTGAAGCCGGTCATCATCAGCATGGCGGCAGGAATAAACGTTAAGGAAGTGAGTAAAATCAGCGTTTGCAAGCTGAGCGTATAGTCTTGCCCGCCACCTGCCCCGGGGCTGACTGTACCGATGGGCAAGCCACCGGCGGCCAGCGACAACAGCGGCACGCTCCAGAGCACAGCGGCAGGTAGTAGCCAAGAGCAGATAGACTTTAATACTGAAAAGACGCGCATGTATGTGGCACCCGAAACAAGCTTGTGGCCACCAGCAGCAGACACAAGGCAATCAATAAGTTAGGGGTATAGTACGCCCGGCCTGGTGAAATCAAAGGCCGGAAATGAACGACTCAAGGCTTGTTTTTGAGGGATTTGACGGTTTGCTGCAAGGTAGCCTGCATGGCCTGCTGTAAACGTATTGCAAAAGAGGCTTGTGCATCGACACCAGAACGATCAACGCCAGAACTCGGGGACAAAGACACACTACTGCCCTCTTCTGCTGCGGACTCTCCGGCAGGTGGGTCTACCTCACCCAGGGCGGTCATTTGGCCTGCATTGATCCCGACCACCAGCCAACGACCCGCGACTTCAAGCACAACTACACGCTCTCTGGGGCTTAACTGCAGCCCACCGACCTGTTTGATCACTCCGCGTTGAGCCATGGTTTGTCCAGGCAGCACGCGCCTGAGCACCCAGGCAATTGCAGCAATCACCAGCAAGACGATCACCGTGCCATAGACCATACGGCCCAGACTGTCGCTTGTGCTCGGTGCAGCAGCAACCGTTGCCGCAGGCACCACCGCCCAGGCGACGCCAGTCATTAAGCTGCTAAACAGGGCAATGAACCACTGGCTGAAAGTTTTCATGGCGATCTAATTCAAAAAAAGCAATTAACGATTCAGTTTGCGAATACGTTCGGCCGGGGTAATGATGTCTGTGAGACGGATACCAAACTTGTCATTCACCACTACCACCTCACCTTGCGCAATCAGGCAGCCATTGACCAGCACATCCATCGGTTCACCAGCCATGCCATCCAGCTCCACCACCGAACCCTGTGCCAGTTGCAGCAGGTTCTTGATCGAAATTTTGGTGCGGCCTAACTCAACCGTCAGCTGTACCGGAATATCCAGAATGAAATCAATGTCATTCTGCGTCCCTTCCAGCTTGTTGTTGGCGCTAAACTCGTTAAACACCGCCGTCTTGCTGGTCGGCTCTTGCAGCGCCGAAGACTCCGCCTGGGTTTGCTCAGCCAGGGCCGCGCCCCAGTCATCCTCGGCAATTGTCTGCACATCACCGGGATCAGACACTCCCATGGCAGCCATCGCTGCATTCATATCATCATCGGCACTATTCGTGGCGGGATCCATAGCCATTATGACTCTCCTTGCAATTGCTCCTGACTACCGTCAGCGCGAATTAACTTTTCAACCTTAAGGGCATACTGCCCGTTAAATACCCCATAACGACAATCCATCACTGGAATGTTGTCAATTTGTCCTTCAATACTGTCACTGATATTAATCGGGATTACATCACCCTCTTTCAGCTCCAGCAAGTCTGCCACTGTCAATTTACGCGTCGCCAGATTAGCCACAATCTCCACCTCTGCGGCTTGAATCTGCTGAGTCATCAATTTGACCCAGCGTTTATCGCCACCCAGATTTTCGCCTTGTAACGGTGAGGTCAGCAGATCTTTGATTGGCTCGACCATGGAATACGGCACGCAAAAATGCATTTCGCCGCTATTCGGGCCCAGCTCAATATTGAAGGTAATGGCCACGACCACTTCATTTGGCGTGGCAATATTGGCAAACTGTGTATTCATTTCCGAGCGCAGGTATTCAAACTTGACCGGATACACAGGCGCCCAGGCTTTTTCATACGACTCGAACATAATGCTCAAGATGCGCTGAATAATGCGTTGCTCAGTGGCAGTAAAATCTCGGCCTTCAACGCGGGTATGAAAGCGGCCATCGCCGCCGAACATATTATCCACCACCAGAAATACCAGTGTCGGATCCAGCACCAGCACGCCTGTGCCGCGCATTGGGTTCATATGAATCAGGTTGAGATTGGTGGGCACCACCAAGTTACGGATAAAGTCGGTATATTTGATGATTCTGACCGGGCCCACAGAAACCTCTACTGTGCGGCGCAGAAAGTTGAACAACTCCACGCGTAATAAACGCGCATAGCGTTCATTGATCATTTCCAGCGTGGCCATGCGGCCGCGCACAATACGCTCTTGCGTGGCTAGGTTGTAATTGCGTACACCAGCCTCGTCTTTGCTCGACGATTCAGTCTCATCATCGCCCTCAACGCCCTTGAGTAGCGCATCAATTTCATCTTGTGATAAGAACTTGTCAGCTGACATGATGACTCACTTTAAACAACTAGGCCCATAACATTACTGAATCACAAACGAGGTAAATAATACCTGAGTGACTTTCAGCGGCTTACCGTGTGCTGCCAGCGGTTTTTTCAATTCAACCAGCAACTCTTCACTGAGTTGGGCTTTGCCTTCTGGTGTAGAGATATCAGACGCTTTTTTGCTGGTGAGCAATAACAATACGCGATTACGCAGCACCGGCATTTGTGCCTTCATTTTTTCGGCCAGTTCAGCGCCTTTCACCTCCATCGTCAAATCCAGTTGCAAGAA
This sequence comes from Methylophilus sp., assembly GCF_008015755.1. Lineage (GTDB taxonomy): Bacteria > Pseudomonadota > Gammaproteobacteria > Burkholderiales > Methylophilaceae > Methylophilus. Next base: position 98,992 of record NZ_SSGF01000006.1, read on the forward strand.
CTTGTCATCTGGGTCTGGCAATAAATTCACGGTGAATGTCTCAAACTGTACATAGGTCAACGCCGTTTTAGGATCTGCATGACCGCCCGCTTCTTCTTCAGGCGCCTCTTCCTCAGCGGCCTCGCCTTCAGCGGCTGCATCTTCGTGACCTTCGGCTTTTTCGCCATGCTTGGCTTTGGCTTGCTGTGCATCAGGCTTCTTCATCAAAAAGAATGCCGCCGCGCCGCCACCGGCAGCCAATGCCATGACCACGGCCAATATGACAATGAGTTTTTTCTTGGATTTAGGCGCCGCTTCTGCTGCGCCTTCTGCTTTAGCCGGTTGTTGAGCCATGACACAAACCTTTCTTACATCAAACTTTGACTGTTTATGGTGTAATTATGCGCAACACTGCGGTCTGGAGATTGGCGGATAAAAGGGTAAAATTGGCGTTTAATCGACACTTACGCCACTGGCAGTTCCATCGACTGCCTGCGGCCAACCATGGCTGGTTAAATACATAGTTGATTAAACAAAGGTGTCGACCAGGCCACGTGCAACGGTGGTATTCACTGCTTGTGGCGCCAGCAAAGTCTCGGATTCACTTGCGGTAGTTGCAGTCTGTCCACCTTGACGGGAGGTTTGCTGCTCAAAATGTTGCTGCGCCTGCTGGCCATCACCGACAAAAGTTTGGCCCAGTTGCAAGCCTTGTGACTCCATACGGTTACGCAGGTCCTGCATGCCATCTTCCAGTGCCTGACGTACCAATGGATTATCGGTAATAAAACTGGTATTCACAGACTGGTTATCTACTTTCAGTACCACCTGAATCGGCCCCAGATCTGGCGGTGACAAAGTCAGGCTGGCGACATCATCGCCACTGCCCACCATTTTCATCACATGCTGGTTCATGGCGGTTTGCCAGCGCTCATTGCCAAATGGCGCCGCAATTTGCGACATCACCACCGGGCTGCTTTGCGCGACACCGGCCGCATTCAACCACGGGCTGTTCGGCAAGGCTTGTGCGGCGGGTTGTTGCGTTATGTTCAACAGATCGGCCTGCGCATCAGCACCACGCATCTCATTAAAAGCCTGTGTGGGTCGTCCGCCACCTGCCGCCTCTGCCATCAATTTGGCATTGACCAGGGTTTCAGAAATACTAGGAGATTCTTTACCGGTCTCGGCGCTGACATTGCCAGCCAGCAATTGTTTGAAATCGACAGCCTGATCATCTTGATCAACATTCACTGCAGGCCCGGTCGGCGTTTGCACGCCGGTGGTCTTAGTCATTGCTTCAGTGTTCACAGGCAAAGCCAAGGCATTGCTATCGAGCACAGGCAGTTGCTCGCTAGCCACCGTTACCGCTGCGCCCTCGGTGCTGATTTCGGCTTTAGGCGTACTATCCACAGACGTCGCCGCCGGACGCATGGCAATCATGGTTTGCATCCAAGGTGAAATGCCGGTGGGCAATTGATCATTTGCAGCCAAATCTGCCAATAAACGCTTTTTCCGCTCTTGTGCAGTTTCAATCACGGTAGCGGGGTCTTTGGTATCGCTGGCAACGGTTGTTGTTTCTTCAGTGCTGGCAGGGGCTTCATGAGTCGCGGTCGACTCATCGCTGCTATCGGCGGCTGTTTTTTGTGGGCTGTCTTCTGACTTCACGCTATTGTTTGCTGCAGTGGGCGTTTTATCTGTGGCCGCAGCATTGGGTGTTGCCTCAGGTTTAGGCGTATCAGCCTTATCTGCCATGCTCTTATTGGCCGCTGGCATGACGGGCTTATTGTTTTGCTGCATTTGCTTGCGCAATGCCTGTGCAAACTCATCAGTGCCATTGGCCTGAGGTTCCGGTGACACTTGATTGGCAGACGCTGTTTTCACAGCCTCTGCACCCATATTCAGTAAAGTTGCGGAATTCAAAAACGCCATATGACTCTCCCGGTCAACACTTGTTTTACATGCGCATGCGCTTGGCACGGCTGGCAAACTCATCCATCAGTTTCTGATCACGCTTGCCCTCTGCTTTTGCCTGCATGGTTTCTGCCCGTGTCATCAGCACTTCAAAAGATTTTTGTTTGCGCTGTTTTTCCTGCAATTGCTGTCGCTTGTGCACGACATTCGCCTGACATTGTTCGATTTGAGCATTTTGACTGCGCACGGCCAATTCCAATTGCGAGAAAAAGCCCTGAAAATTGCGGTATAAATCGGCTTTGAGTCCTTTTTGAGAGGCCTGCTGCCATTGCTGCTCATATTCTTGCTGATATTGTTCCAACATGGTGCGTTGTTGCTGCGCCTGGTCAAGCAGTTGCATGGCTTTCGCCAGGTCCTGCATGGCCTCCTCAACGGCATCTGTCGCCAACTGGATCAGCAAAGTAAGCGTTTGTGTCGACTGTTTGGCCATGGTGTATTAACTATTTCCTCAGGACACGGTTTGTGCCAATTGCTGCAAACAGGCTTGCATATAGGCGCTCTCATCGATATCTTGCTGCAAAAATGCATTGATCTGGTCGCGTTTTTTAATGGCGACATCCAGCATCGGGTCAGACCCTGGCTGGTAAGCGCCGACAGCGATCAAGTCCTGGTTACGCAAATAGCGTGAATATAACTGCTTGAGCAAACGCGCCGCCTGCTGATGTTCTTTGCTGGTGATATTGTGCATGGCGCGGCTGATCGATTGCTCAATATCAATCGCTGGATAATGTCCGCTTTCGGCCAGGGTACGATTAAGCACAATATGGCCATCGAGAATCGCCCGTGCCGAATCGGCAATCGGATCCTGCTGGTCATCGCCTTCAGTCAGCACGGTATAAAAAGCGGTAATGGAGCCCTCGCCTCTGGCACCGTTACCAGTACGCTCTACCAGCGCTGGCAACTTGGCAAACACAGAGGGCGGATAGCCTTTGGTGGCTGGCGGTTCGCCAATCGCCAAGGCGATTTCCCGTTGCGCCATGGCATAACGGGTCAGGGAATCCATGATCAACAAAACGTTTTTGCCTTGCGAGCGAAAACGCTCGGCAATCGCGGTGGCGTAATTGGCGCCTTGCAAACGCATCAATGCCGACACATCGGCAGGCGCAGCGACAACCACAGAACGCGCCAGGCCTTCTGGCCCTAAAATCTGCTCAATAAATTCTTGTACTTCGCGGCCGCGCTCACCAATCAGGCCAACCACGATCACATCGGCAGTGGTATACCGTGCCATCATCCCCAGCAACACGCTTTTACCTACGCCAGACCCGGCAAACAGGCCCAGACGCTGGCCACGGCCGACAGTCAGCATGGCATTGATTGCACGTACACCGACATCCATCGGCTCTTCAATCGGCGCGCGCATCAAAGGGTTAATGACGCGACCACTTAAAGGCGCGGTGACTTCGGTTGAAATCGGGCCGAGATTATCCAGCGGATTCCCGGCGGCATCGACGACGCGACCAAGCAAGGCATCGCCCACTGGAAAGTGGCGTGCACGGTCTTGCGCACGACGGCGAGGCGGACGGCCAAATTGCGGCTTGGGCAAGGTTTCTGTGATTTCCATGCTGAACACTTTGGCACCAGGCACCACACCATCCACCGCAGACTGCGGCATCAAGAGCAAATTCTCGCCATCAAAACCGACGACCTCAGCTTCCACGCGGCCACCATCTTGCAGCGGGATATAACAGGCACCACCGATAGGCATTTTGATGCCAGTAGCGACCATAATCAGGCCAGTGACCTTGACGATACGGCCAGCAACCTCTAAAGGCTCGACCAAATGAATCAACTCCCGGCAATCTTTGAGGTAGCTTTGCCAACGTTGGTGATGCACGTTGTTTGTGAGGTCTGTGGTCAGCGGTGACTGTGCATCGGTCGGTGCTGAGACGGCATCAGCATCTGCCACGGCTGTCACAGCCGCATCATTGTTTAACGCTTCGGCCAGCGTTGGGCTGGCGTCTAAGGTGGCATTAGGTTCTATCATGCTGGAATCCATCACAATCAGTGCATGGCCTGCACAGTTTATTCGTTGCTCATGGCAGGTTTGTGCCAGTCATCGACGCGCGACAAGCCTTGCACCAAGCGTTTCCAGCGCATTTCGTTACTGGCATCAATCTGGTTTTCAGCGGTTTCCACCAGGCAGCCGCCACGCTCAATCTGCGCATCCTCAAGTAATTGCCACCCCTGCTCTTTTAATTGTTCGCCAATATGGGTGCGCAGCACTTTGGCATCTTCATGATGCACAATCAATCTCGCTGGCTGTTTGACTTGTGGTAAATAATGCATGGCGTCAAGCACGACCGGAATCACCGCTTGCGGATCTACCTGCAACTTGGTTTTCATCATGGCTTTGGCCAGATCCAGCGCCAGACTTAATACTGACTCGGCCACGCAGGTATCTTGCATCGCTAATGCTTGCTGAAAGCTGGCCGCCATTTGTGATAATTGCTGACGCTCGACATCAATTTGCGATTGCGCCTGTGTCAGGCCATCACCATAGCCGGTTTTAAAGCCTTCTTCATAAGCTTCTTGCCTAACCTGCTTGAGAATCTGACTCACCGTGCGTGCATTTTCTTCAGCCTGTTCGCGCTCACGCTTGACGCGCTCACTCGAGATGGAATCATCAAAGCTGGCCATTTCCCAGCGTTGATAGGCGCTCATTTGTTCTTTAGGGATTGCAGGCGCTACCATGAGACACTTTCCTTATTCAATGCATTACACATATTGCTCGCTGTCACCTTTACCAGCCAGCATGATCTGGCCTTCATCTGACAAGCGACGCACAATTTGCAAAATCTGTTTCTGCTGGGTTTCAACCTCTGACAACTTGACCGGGCCACGGCTTTCCAGGTCTTCACGCATCATGTCCGCCGCACGCGACGACATATTGCGGAAGAATTTTTCTTTCATTTCGTCTGACGTGCCTTTGAGCGCCACAATCAACATATCTGACTGCACTTCACGCAACAGCACTTGAATCCCGCGATCATCAATCTCCATGATGTTGTCAAACACAAACATCTGGTCCATGATTTGTTGCGCCATGCCGTCATCGTAGCTTTTGAGGCCGTCCATCAATTTGGCTTCGTGTTCGCCACTGATATAGTTCATGATCTCGGCGGCTGTTTTCACGCCACCAATGGCCTGGCGCTTGAGGTTGTCGTTACCGGCCAGCATTTTCAACATGCCTTCATTCAACTCGCGCAAGGCGGTCGGCTTGATACTGTCCAGCGTAGCGATGCGCAAAATCACGTCCTGGCGCAAACGCTCGGTAAAGTGTCCTAAAATCTCGGCCGATTGCTCAGGCTCCAGATGCGACAAAATGGTGGCAATAATCTGCGGATGTTCGTTCTTGATGAAATCGGCTACACTGAAAGCATCCATCCACTTCAGGCTTTCTATACCAGCCGCATCTTGAGATTGTGGAATACGGTTGAGCAAGTTGGAGGCTTTGTCATCGCCAAATGCTTTAATCAGCACCGAGCGGATATAGCTGTCTGAATCCAGGCCAAAATCACTACTGCTGGCAAAGTCAATCATGAACTTTTCCAGCACCTGCTCAACTTCTTCGCGAGGCACCGGCTTCATTGAGGCCATGACGATGCCTAACCGTTGCACCTCTTTAGGTGACAGGTGTTTCATGACTTCAGCGGCTTCGTCTTCGCCGAGCGCCAGCATCAAAATTGCACTTCTGGTTAATCCCTGGTCACTCATGAATTACTTCTCCGCCGAGGTCCAGCCGGAAACCACATTGGCAACCATGCGTGGATTATCTTTTGCTACCTGTTTAGCGGCTTGTAAGGTCTGGTCCAGACCGCTGGGCAAGGCAGTGGCGTCGCCACTCAAGGTCACCAGCGCATCTTCGCCATCTGCCCCAGCGGCGCCTGCCAATGGCAAGCCATCCGGGCCGCTCAACGCGGCATTGCCTGCGGCCAGCGCGAGTTCTTTTTTATCGGCGCCAGTCAGTTTCCTGGTCATGGGCTTGAGCAGCTTTTTATACAGCAGCATCAACACAATGGCCCCTGCCAGAAAACGTAAGGCATCTTTGCCATACTCAATCACCAGCGGATCTTTCCACAATGGAGGCTCGACCAGTTTTTCCTGCGCCTCGGCGACAAATGGCGTGTTCACCACAGAAATCGTATCACCGCGCTCTTTGTTAAAGCCCATGGCCTGCATGGCGAGGTCGCTCACTTGCTGCTTCTCGGCATTGCTCAAGGCACGGTAGGTAGTTTTTCCTGTGCTATCCACCACCGGGATATGATTGACCACCACCGCCACGTGCAGGCGCTTGATGCCGCCCTTGGCTTGCTGAACATAGCTGACAGTTTTATCCAGCTCGTAGTTAGTGGTGTTATCTTTTTGTGTATTGAGGGGGGGTGCTGGTGGCGCGGCCGGGGCGGCACCTTCTGCACCAGGCGCTTGGGCACCAGGGGCATTAATCGGGGCGGTAGACTCACCAGGTGGCTGGTTGGACAATGCGCCTGGCACGGCACCGTTGCTGCCACCCGTATTTTGTGTTTCATGGCTTTGTGCGCTACGGATCGCCATATCATCCGGCTTGGTATTCGGTTTGTAAGACTCGTTGGCTTGCTCAGTCATGGAGAAATCAATCTCTGCGCTGGTTTCAGCGTGCACGTTCTTGGCACCGACGATAGGCGTAATAATCGACTCCACCCGGCGGGCAATGCTATTTTGCATATTCTCAACATAGGCCATTTGCTCTGGGTCGAGACCGTTTTGCTTGAGCTTGTTTGCATTGTCAGACAGCAAATTACCGTTCTGGTCGACCACCGTCACATGGTCGGCAGACAAGTTAGGCACGCTACTGGCCACAAGATGCACCACGGCGCCCACTTGCTGGCCATCCAGACGACGGCCATTGTGCAGATTTAATAATACAGACGCGGTTGGGTACTGTTGCTCGCGCACGAACACGCTGGGTTTTGGAATCGCTAAATGAATACGGGCAGCCTGTACCGCAGAGATAGACTGGATGCTGCGCTCAAGTTCACCTTCCAGCCCACGCTGAAAGTTCACTTGCTCGACAAACTGTGACACGCCAAATTTTTGGTTTTCGAGCAGTTCAAAGCCGATATTGCCGCCTTTAGGTAAGCCTTGTGCCGCCAGTTTTAAACGGACTTGATGGACCTGATCTGCAGGCACTAAAATCGCCCCTCCGCCTTCAGCAAACTTGTAAGGCACACTTAACTTGTCGAGCTCGGCCACAATCGCGCCACCATCTTTGTCAGCAAAGTTGGAGAACAACACGCGATAGTCCGGCTGTTGACTCCACAGCCAGAACACGACCATCACCGCCACGATGGCTGCAATGCCTGCAACCAATAGCAGTTTTTGTCCCAACTGACCGAACATATTCGGTGCAGCGTTAGACTCACCCGTTGACGTAAGTAAGGCAGCATCAGCAGCCATCTGAACCTCCATGTTTACTACCCTAGGCTTTTGAGTTGTTGCCCAGACTGGCTGGCTCACTCAAAAAATCCCTTTTTGAACTCGAATGCGCTTTAAGGACACACTCACATAGATCACATTATGCGCTTAGCGCTGATTTTCAAATTGGCAAATAAGACGGATTAATGTTGCCTATTTTACAAAGCACCCCACAGCCCAGAATGCTAAAGTGTCTACCATGACAATTAAGGGCTTCATGTGCCCGTAACGATGAAAGGAGTCCACCATGAACGCAGGCGGTATTGATGCACAACGCATCTCGTCCATGCTGGCACAATTGCGTGCAGCCGCGCAAAAACCTGAGGGTTTGGGCAGTGCGGCCATCGCAAGTCCTGTGCAAAAAACCAATGCAGCAGCCCCGACCAGCCAGGTCAGCTTTAGTGATGCCTTAAAAGCCTCGCTGGATCAGGTCAACAATATGCAACTGCAATCAGAAAAGCTGGGGCAGGATTTTGCCATGGGCAATGATAATGTCAGCCTGTCTGATGTGATGATCTCTGGTCAAAAAGCCAACATCGCCTTCCAGGCCACGGTGCAGGTACGCAACAAACTGGTGACGGCTTACCAGGAGATGATGAATATGCAGGTTTAAACCTTGGGCGCGTCCCGGGTTTCGCCCTGCTCCAGCTGATATAACCACGCCAATATTTCAGCAATCGCCTGATACAACTGTGGCGGAATATGGGCATCCAGCTCTACCTGCATCAACAGGCTCAATAAGGCCTGCGATTCATGCACATACACCTCATGTTCTTTTGCCAGCGCAATAATGCGCTCCGCCAGCAAACCGTTGCCTTTGGCCACGACGCGTGGTGCCAAGTCTCCGGCCTCGTAGGCCAGCGCTACCGCGCTTTGTGTATAGGCCTTATCCTGCTGCATATTGCGGCCTGTCTTCTGCGCTATCATCACGGCTAATCTGCAACGACTCCAGCTTTAAGCCCACGGACTGTAAACTCATGGCCAATTGGCTGCGGCCAGACTGCATTTCTTTCAGTGACTGCGTCTCTGTTGGCTCGACGCGGACACTAAAACGACCATTCACCATGGTAATTTTGACCGAGACCTCGCCCAAGCGTGGCAACTGCAAGGTCAGGTCGCTCTGCAAGCTGTTTAACACCGGCGCATCTGCTGAGTGCGCCGAATTTTCCTGCTCATTCACCTGCCATTGCATGGTTTGCCCTGGCCACACTTCACCGTGCCAGACCACGCGCTGCTGCTCCAATACCTGCAACTGTTGCGCCACCATTTCAGGCGGCATAAAAGCAGGTTTATTCTGTGGTTCCTGTAGCAACTGATGCCAGGGGCGGCTGCCTAAGGTCGCTTCTTTCAGGTGTGACTCGTAAAACAAGCCTGAGCTATCCAAAGCATGTTTAAGGTCTTGTGCCAGCACTTGTGGCTTTTGCGGGCTATGGCTAACCACTGTTTGCGCCTGCAAGGCCGTGGTTTGTTGTTGAAACTCAGACGAACTCAACCAGCGCTGTAAGTTTTTTGCCGGTGGGCTTAGTTCAACCAGGCTCGCTTGCCCGGCAGCGGTTTTTGCCAGGGTTTGCAGATGCTCTTCATGCCCAGGCTGCGACATATCGGTTAACAAAGCCGCCTCGCCTAATGGCATTTGACCGGCGCTCGCCTGGCTATGACCAGGCTGCAAGCCCCACTTAACCTGTGGCAGATTGTCTTTACCAGCGGCCGACTGGGCCAAGCCCATAAACTGCATATGCAAGGTTTGTTGTTGCGCCAGATAGGCTGGTAACTGCATCTGCACGGTGGCAGGTGGCTGGTTAGGCAGTTGGATTTGAACTTTGAATTGTGCCAGCTCTGAGGATTTGGCCGCACCTGCTTCTTTTTGCAGAATCAGGCCGGTAAACTGCATGCCGGGTCGCATGCGCTCCCACAACGGCGCTTCTGACTGCGTGCCTTCGACCGGCATGATCGAAGAAACTGCACGCAAGCTCTCTGTTTCACTGGCGATGACACGTGGTGAGAGAACTTGCGGTATCGGTAACATCTATAGGCCGTCCGGTGGGATGCGCGCATGCAATTGCGCATCAAAGATCATATCAGTAATGCGATGCATCACTGGATACAGCAAATTGCGGATTTCGCCATCATCGGCCAGAATCTTCTGTACCAAGGCCTGTTTACGGGCATTGAGCTCAGGGCTTAATGATTCGGATTCCAGGCGCATGGTTTGCTCCAGGCTTTTGACCACTTCGAGTTTGAGCATGTAAGACTGCTCCAGCTCTGTGACCTTTTCCCAGGCATTCTGTCGCGCCGCGATCAGCATTTGCTCCATGAGTTTTGCAGCAGATTCATAAGTATTAACTAATGCTTGTGACATCTTAGGCTCCGGCAGTGGCCAAACGGTTAACTTGCAACTCGTGCGTTTTTTGGGCAACCATCTGCCCCAAAGACATATCCGCTTGCACTGGACGCGCAGTGGCTGATTTTTCCAGTGTTTCCCATGCGCTTTTCAATTCCATTAATAATTGTTGAATTTCTTGCACTTTTTTCACATCCTGACGCACACTGGCTTCCATCAGGCTGCGTGTCATATATTGATAAAGCTGATCCAGGTTCTGGGCGATGTTGCCACCGGAACGCTTGTCCAGGCAGGCACGTAAGCCGCTATCGATGATGGTGACTGCTTGAGTCAGGTATTGTCCTTTTTTGGCAATATCGTGCTGGGCCATCGCTTGCTGGGCATGAATACAAGCTGAAATCGCACCGTCATACAGCATCACGATCAACTTCAAAGGGCTGGCATCTACCACACCGGTTTCCAACCCTACGCTTGCATAAGCATTCACACCTAATTTCTTCATCCCGAACATTTTTTACTCCTGAATTCTGCTTAAAAGCGCATGGTTTAAGATCATTTGCCAGCCGCTCACTGCAGAGATTGACCGCTTCAACTAGTTGTTGGCGCTAATCGCAGCCAGTTGTGAAGTCAGGTTACTGCTTGTGCTCTGCAAGCTACTGAGCAAGGCATCCAGCTTCGCATACTGTGCACGGTAACGTGCTTCAATCGCGGGCAGCTTGGCACTTATATCATCGGCCTTTTTGTTCAAATCTTTAATCGAACTTGAAATACCATCGGTTTTTGTGGTCAATGCACCATCGGTATCCAGCCAGCCGTCTAGCAAGCTGCTGAGCTCGCCTGCCAGGCCTTTGCTAAAGGTCACCGTGCCACGACTGCCAGTGGCCGTGCCAGTGACACTCAATTGCAGCCCATAGCTGCCATTACCGGTCACGCCAGTCAGCACGGAACCCGTGGTATTGGCCGTCACGCCGTTAATCGTCCCAATCGCATTGACGCCATTGCCGCCCAGTTGCGTAATATTCACCGCATAGGTGCCAGAGGCGGTTTCATCCTTGCTACTGATATATGTCACTTGCGGATCAGTAGAGGTCGCCGATGGCGAGAATAACTTGGCCACATCACTCACATTGTTAGTAATGGCTTTTTGTAATTTAGTGCTATCCAGCGATAGCGAACCATCTGACCCCATACTCACGCCGACATCGCTCAGGGTTTTATAGGTAGTGGCGGTGGGCGAAGAAGCCGATAACATCGACTTTAACTTGACCATGATGTTGCGCGCCGTCGAATCTCCGAGCAAGGCACCATTCGCGCTCGACCCCGCCGATACAAACTTGGTCAGGTTGCGCATACTGGTATTCAGCGCGTTATAAGCGTCGACAAAGCTTTGTACCGAGCTTTGGATGGTATCCGTGTCCGTGCCCACACTCAGCGTATTACTGGCCGAGGTCACCGACTTCAGTGTCAAGGTAACACCCTGAATCACATCAGAGACGGTATTACTGGCTTTGCTGATGCTCATGCCATCTACATTGAGCAAAGCATTTTTTGCCGCGGTCATTTGCGTCATATTATTGCTACTGGCTACAGGATCATAGGCGAGCGCAGACAATCCGCCTGTATCGGTGTTGTTGCTATCATCATCGGCCACCGATACTTTGAGGCTATTCACCTCGCCAGTGTCTTTAGAGGTAATCACCAGGCGATTGCCGGTACCATCATTGACAATAGACGCCGACACAGACGCGTTTTTGGCATTGATCGCATCACGGATACCTGACAGCGTATTGTTGCTGCTGGTAATGTCTATGGTGATATCGGTTTTATCCGCATTCGCGGTAAATGAGGCAGGTGCCGTCCCAGCCGTACCGAAAGAAATGGTGAGTTTGCCAGTGCCCACAATATCGGTCGCGCTGCTGTAAGCAGGCGATGCCAATTTTTGTGAGGTCGCCAGTTGCGTGACTGACACACTGTAGTTACCAAGCACCGCGGTGCCGTTGGCGGTGGCGCTGATGCTGGTCGCATCACTCGCAGTCACCGATTGCGCATTAAACTTGGCAGCAGTAGCCAATTTATCAACAGCCGTTTGAAACGTACTTAGCCCGCTCTTGAGCGTGCTATAGGCAGACAGCTTGGTGTTGTAAGACGATACTTTGGTTTTAATATCGGTAATGGGTTGCTGTTCCGCTTGCATCTGTGCCGTGACTAATGAGTCAATCGGCAGCCCGGATGCGCCTGTAGAGGATACAATCGATGCCATTTCTTAATCTCCCAACCGAATTTAAACGCAATATCAGGCGGTCTGTCGTACCACCAGCCCGCGTAATTTATCCAGCGTTTTACTGATGGCTAACACTTCCTCATTGGGAATCTGGCGCAATACTTTTTGTGTTTCGGTATCGACCACTTTCACAATGATGCGTTCGCTATCATCGTCGATAGAAAACTCTATCGTTTGTAACGCTGGTGCTACATAATCATTTAACTTTTTGACAGCACCGGTCAACGCGGCTTTGTCATTCACATCAGCTGTCGCTTTATCAGCAGATGATTCAGCATATTTCACCAGCTTTAAACTACTGGCTGCCTGCACACCCTGTAAACCACCGCCTACACCATTAACAAATGAATCACTCATGATGTTGCTCCTTTACCTAGGCCAAATCCACAGGGTCTAGGCCTGTGGATTTAGCGTTACCGTGTGATGGATTAACCTCTCAGCAATGTCATCACTTGGTTAGGCAACTGGTTCGCTTGAGCCAGCATCGCAGTACCAGCTTGTTGCAGAATCTGTGCACGTGTCATCTTGGCTGTTTCTGAAGCAAAGTCAGCATCAGTGATACGTGACTTAGCAGCAGACATGTTCTCAGAAGCCACACCCAGGTTGCTGACCACTGAAGCAAAACGGTTTTGGTAAGCACCCAATGTCGCACGGCTGGTGTTCACTGTCGTCAGTTGTGCGTCAATCGCTGTAATCGCAGATGATGCAGCAGCAGCTGAAGACAGGGAACCGGACAGAGAAGCTGCTGACACAGATGACACGCTAATCGTATCGCCACTGTCTGCACCGATCTGGAAGTTATAACCAGCACCGAATGCAGCTTGACCGTTAAACTTGGTTGCAGTACCCAAACGTGTCAGTTCTGATTTCAGTTGTGAAAATTCTGTATCCAGGTTTGCACGGTCACCAGAGCTGTAAGAACCGTTAGCTGCTTGTACAGCCAGTTCACGCATACGTTGTAAGGCATCAGTTGCGCTGCTCAAACCACCTTCTGCAGTTTGCAGGAAAGAGATCGCGTCGTTGGCGTTACGTGTTGCAACATCCATGCCGCGAACTTGTGAGTCCATACGGGTTGCAATCGCCATACCAGCCGCATCGTCTTTAGCGCTGTTGATACGCAGACCAGAAGACAAGCGTTGAATAGAAGTATTCAGGCTGCCTTGTGAAGCGTTTAAGTTACGTTGTGCATTCAAGGATGCCAAGTTGGTGTTGATTACTGAAGCCATGTTAAATCTCCTTTAGAGTCGTATATCCAGTTAAGTGTCAAATCGTCATATTACTTTCAACGTTGATCGCTATTTACCACTTAATGTTTGCTATCTAGCGTTGTTAGTTGTGTTATCGACCGCTTCTGAAATTTCTTTAATCCTTGTTGCAAATTTCTTTTTTCGATCAATCATGCACTTGAAACTATTTACGACCCCTTGCTGCAAATCTTTAGCCTTTTATCAAAAACGACACAAAATTGTTTATATCAATCTATTTTACAAAAGGAGGCGCTGTCACCATTAACCGAGCTAAACAGAGATTCAGTCTTAATTCCGCTTTTAAAGCTTCCCCTTTAAAACCGTGCATCCTAGCCAGCATGTCACACAAGATATAAGGCCAGTTTTCGGCGTTTATCTACAAATCATTCCCAGGCATAGCCAACGATAATCAGGCTATCCATTTCGCATACCTTATATAAGGTATCCAAAAAGACTAAAGGAGTTTTGCATGGCATCAGTTTATGTAGGGATGACGGTAGACATCTTGCACCATGGCCATATCAATATTATTGAGCAGGCCAGAAAGTATGGCGACGTTACCATCGGCCTGTTATCAGACGCCGCGGTGGCAGACCATAAACGTCTGCCTTACCTGACTTATGAACAGCGCAAACAGATCGTCAGCAATATTCGCGGCGTGGTGAACGTGGTGCCGCAGGAAGAATGGGACTACGCGCCTAACCTGCTCAAATACAAACCCGACATCATGGTGCATGGCGACGACTGGCTGGAAGGCCCATTGGTGCCCTACCGTGACCGTGCGCGTGCCGCCCTGGCTGAATATGGCGGCCATTTAATTGAGATTCCTTATACACGCGGCGTGTCTTCTAATGAAATGCTGGGCCAAATCCAGGCGCTGGGCACCACGCCGGATATTCGCCGCCGCACCCTGAAAAGATTACTCACGGTCAAACCGATTTCGCGCTTTATTGAAGCGCACAACCCGATCTCTGCCCTGATTGCCGAACACGCCACCGCACAGCGCAATGGCAAAACCTGCCAGTTTGACGGCTTCTGGTCGAGCTCTTTGACTGACTCTACCGCCCGCGGCAAGCCGGATATTGAAGCGGTCGAAATCAACAGCCGTTTGTCGAATATTAATGACATTTTTGATGTCACCACCAAACCTTTAATTATGGATGCTGACACCGGTGGCAAACTGGAGCACTTTGAACTCAATGTGCGCAGCATGGAACGCCTGGGCATTTCCGCCACCATTATTGAAGACAAGATTGGTTTAAAAAAGAATTCTTTATTTGGCAATGAAGTGCCACAGTTACAGGACGAGATTGAGCCGTTTTGCGAAAAAATCATGGCAGGTCGTGCTGCGCGTGTCAGCGATGACTTTATGGTCATTGCCCGTATCGAGAGCCTGATTCTCGATAAAGGTATGGCAGATGCGGTGAAGCGCGCACAAGCCTATGTCGGTGCAGGCGTAGATGGCGTCATGATACACAGTCGCCAAAAGTCACCTGATGAAGTATTTGAGTTTGCCAAAATCTTTAAATCAGAGTTTCCGACCACGCCATTGGTGTGCGTCCCAACCAGTTACAACATGGTGACAGAAGAAGAATTGGCTTTACGTGGATTCAACCTGGTGATTTATGCCAACCACATGATGCGCGCAGCTTATCCGGCCATGCAAAATGCGGCGATAGAAATCCTTAAAAATGGCAGGACCGCAGAAATCGAATCCAACCTGATGTCGATTAACGATGTGCTGGAACTGATTCCAGGCACCAAATAACCGTCACCACATAAGCGGAGCATCATGATGATACCAGCCGAGGCATTTTTAAGCGCATTACAAACCGAGCAGGTGCAGTTTTTTGCCGGTGTGCCAGACTCACTGCTCAAAGAGTTGTGCGCCTGCTTTTCAGACACGCTGGCGACAGGTCAGCATGTGATTGCTGCCAACGAAGGCGGCGCAATTGGCCTGGCGATTGGTCATTACCTGGCCACGCATCAGCCTGCGCTGGTCTATATGCAAAACTCCGGCCTGGGCAATGTGATCAACCCGATTGTGTCACTGGCAGATCCACAGGTGTATGGCATTCCGATGTTGCTGGTGGTTGGCTGGCGCGGTGAACTCAATGCGCAAGGTGAACAAATCCATGATGAACCGCAGCACGTAAAACAGGGCCAGATTACCTTGTCACAACTTGATGTGCTGGGCTTACCTTATCAAGTGATGGCCGAGGACATAGCCACGGCGCATGCGCAAATCAACACCTTATTGCAGCAAGCGATGACTCGCCAAGGTCCGGTCGCATTGGTGGTGCGCAAGCAAAGTTTTGCGCCGTATAAATCGGTGAAAACAAGCACGGCCCCCGCCTCAACCCTGGCAGATAAATTACCCGTGCTGCACAGCCGTGAACAGATGATTGAACAAATTGTGTCTGCCTTGCCAGAAGAGGCTGCCGTGGTAGCGACCACCGGCATGGCCTCACGTGAACTATTTGAACTGCGCAAAGCGCAACAGGCCGGACACGGCCGTGACTTTCTCACCGTTGGCGGCATGGGCCATGCCTCGCAAATTGCCTGTGGCATTGCGCTGGCACAACCAGAGCGACAAGTGGTGTGTATTGATGGCGATGGCGCCCTGCTCATGCATATGGGCAGCCTCACCATCAGTGCCCAGCAGGCGAACTTGCTGCACATTGTGCTGAACAATGGCGCGCATGACTCCGTGGGTGGTCAACCCACAGTAGCTGCACAATTGACACTGGCTGAGATTGCCAGTGCCGCAGGCTACGGGCAGGTCTACAGCGTGTCTGGCACAGAATCATTAAACACTGCCTTGCAACAAGCCCTGGTCAGTGGCAAAAGCAGTTTTATTGAAGTGCTATGCCGTAAAGGGGCGCGGGCTGACCTGGGTCGCCCGACGCGCACCCCGGCCCAAAACAAACAAGATTTCATGCAGTTTTTAACCGAGGTGGAATATGCCTGAAGCATCGTCTAGCATACACGCCCATGTGGCCACACAAAACCAGCACAAAGTGCTGTTCACAGCCGGGCCTGCGAGCTTGCTCGAAGAAAACCTGCTTGGATTGCGCCCTTGTTTTGGCCGTGGTGATGTAGATTACAATCAGGTAGAAGATGCGGTATTAAGCGCGCTCAAAACCATGACAGGGCACACACAGATTGCGCGCCTGCAAGGCTCAGCCAGCCTGGCGCTGGAAATCGCCAGTCTGAACTTTTTACACGGCAAGGTACTGGTCATCGACAGTGGGTATTACGCCCAGCGATTAGCCAGCTTTGCGCAACTGGCGCAACGCACGGCAGGTGAAGTGTCACTGGTCACCGTCTGCGACTGGCAGCAATTGACCAATGTCAGCGGTAAATATGACTGGGTCGTCGCCTGCTACACCGAAACCAGCGCCGGTTTATTACTGCCCATAGAGGATTTACGCGCCCTGGCAGACCGTGTCGGCGCGCAGCTGATGCTGGATGCCACCGCCTCTATCGGCCTCGAAGCCGATCACAATCTGGCTGATGTGATTGCCTACAGCTCCTGCAAAGGCCTGTTTGGTCTCACCGGTGCCTCATTTATTGCGTTTAACCAGTTACCCAAACACGAGGTCGACTCGTTTTACCTTAACCTGGCCACACATCTCGAACGCCGCATGACTGGCCCTTATCATGCCATCGCCTCTTTATATGAAGTGTTGCCCAAGCATACCGATTTGCGCGAAGCCGTGTTTATCAACAAGGCGCAGATGCTGAAGAAAATTGCCGCTTACACCACCCACCCTGTGCATTATCAACCAGTGCTATGCACCTGGGTCGATGCCAAGGTCAGCAGCCAGGATGCGCGCGCCGTGCTTTACCAGCCACGCGGCATCAGCCGTGGCAGCGTGGTGTGCCATTTAGGCGAAGCACACCTGGGTAGTACCGCACGCGGCGCCATCCTCGATTTACTGGAGTTACAGCCATGATGCAGCCAGCAAAACGCATTATGGTCGATATGTCAGCCACGCTGATCCACCACGGCCACGTGCGCCTGTTAAAAGCCGCCAAACAACTAGGCCATGTGGTGGTGGCCTTAACCACCGACGAAGAAATCCGCGCCAAGAAAGGCTACGAGCCCGAGCTGGATTATGCTGCCCGTGCCGAGGTGTTACTGGCCATGCGCGATGTCGACGAAGTCGTGCCTAGCCCCTGGCTGCTCGATGAAGCCTTTTTGCAACAACACAAGATAGACCTGCTGGTGCATGGCCACGACAACAGTAATCCGATTGCAGCCGACAAGCTATATATTTTGCCACGCACCGAAGGCATCAGCAGCACCTTGTTGCGTGCCCGCGTGCTCAAAGCCGTCAGTCAAAAAATGGAAGCAAACACATGAGTAACCTCTGGCAACAGATTTGGGAAAAACGTACGCTGCAACCGCAACACGCCATCACGCTGGATACCTTGATTGCGCTCGATGGCTTTGACAGCGGCGCAGGCAAAATCAACCTGGCAGACTGGCAGGAATATACCCGCCGTATCAGTGACAAACTGGGACTTAAGTCTGGCGACTCAGTGTTTGAAGTCGGTTGCGGTGCTGGGGCGTTTTTATACGCCTTGCGCCAGCAACACAGCCTGACGGTGGGTGGCCTCGATTATGCCGCCGGACTCATAGAAGCCGCCCAGCAAGCCATGCCGGATGGTGACTTCCAGGCGCAATCTGCGCAAACCATGGCCACCGAGCCGCAATATGATTTTGTGATCGCCAACAGCGTGTTTCATTATTTTGATGAAGCCATGGCAGCCCAGGTGTTCCAGGCTATGTGGCAAAAAGCCAGAGTTGGCGTCGCCATTCTCGATATTCCGCATGCCGCGACGCGCGACGCCTGCGAGCACGCCCGCCGCGATGCGCTGAGCATTGCCGAATATGAAGAAAAATACCGTGGCTTGCACCACACCTATTACACGCCTGAGTGGTTTAGCCAGCAATTGCCAACCAAACCACAGCAGGTATTTGAAAGCTGCGTGCCAAATTACGCACAAAGCCAATACCGTTTCAGTGTTATTTTTACTAAACGCTTGCATGGATAAGCCATCATGACGACTACCCCACACCAACCCGTGTTTACTTTCTTTTATACCGACAACTGCGAGCGCCAGGCCTTAGCGCCGGTGGCCGATGAGATCGCCAGCAGAGGCTATGTGATTCAATGGAGCACCAACTCCAAGCAATATGCTGAGGTCGGAGTGTATTGTGAGCACGCGTGCAAACCGAATGCCGGATTTTCCGTCATCCTGCTACATGACCTGGCGCAGCGCCATGATATCTGGCCACACTTCTGGCATCACGAACCATGGTCGGCGTTTGATATCGGCGTGGTGCCTGGCCCAGCCTGGGTTGAGCGCTGGCAGACACAAGCCAATTTTAAGCAGGCACAGCCCAAATTAGGCATGTTTGACCTCGGTTGGCCCAAAGCCGACCTGGTCTACCGCAACCAGGACACCTTTAAACAGGAGGCGCAAAAACTGCGTGAACAACTGGGCCTGAAATATGAGCACTCCATCCTCTATGCGCCCTCCTGGGAGAACCATGGCAAGCAGGATGAGTTTGTACAGGCCCTGAAAGACTTACCAGTCAACTTGCTGTTAAAACAAGCGCCCTGGTCAGACAAATATCGCTGGGTGCTGAATAATATTGACGAGATGGACGCCCTGCATCGCAATTACGCCGACAACGTGTATGTCGTCGATCGCGAAATCAGCATCATGTATTGCTTAGGCCTGGCCGATGTCATGGTCTCGGATGAGTCCAGTGTGCTGACAGAAGCCTTGCTGCTGGATGTGCCTGGCATTGCCGTCACCGACTGGTTGATTCCAGACACTAATCCACCACGTCCGGCCAGTGTGCCCTACGACTATGTAATTAAAACCGTGAAAGCCGACTTGCGCCGCACGGTTGAAGACGTGTTGCAAAACGCCGCCGTCTATCAACAACAGATCACAGAAAACAAACAACATCAGTTTGCCAACCTAGGCCAAAGTGCAACCTTGATTGCCGATAACATTCTCGCTGCCCTCGCTGGCGCAACAGAATTGCCGACACCAGCGATCAAATCCCAGGTAGAGATTGACCGCAACACGTATCACTATGCAGAAAAACTGGCCGCCGAAGGTGATTTGAAATTGTCGACGCAAGTCATGCTGGAGTTGATTAAAAAAGAAAGCTGCTGCTGGGAGCCCTACAATGACCTGGGCACCTTGTTGGTCAGCCAGGGCCAATTTGAAGATGCTGAGCTGTTGCTTGAAAAAGCCGTGCTGCTGGCACAAGAAAATGCCACGATCCCCCTCAGCAACCTGACTGAGGTGTATTGCCTGCAAGAAAAAGCCGACAAAGCCTTGCTGACCCTGGCCAAACTCAGTCAATACACACCTAACCCGGTTGGTTCTATTCCGCATATCCGCCGTTGCATGGAAACCATGTTTTAAGGCCATTCAATCGTTTTAAATCGCCATACAGCAGCTACACAATCCGGCCACAGCAATGTCGCCGGATTTTTTGTTGACTGTGCGATTTCAACAGGCAACAAAAAAGCATGCACATCACTGTGCATGCTTGTTGAATCACCGCTGCTGCTTATGTAAACAATTGACGTACCGGCAACTCGGCACGCGTAAACTCAGCGGTGAGGCCATTCACCACATGCTCTGGTGAACCCTGTGTCATGTTCTGCAAACGGTTAAACACGCTAATCAAGGCCTGCAATTGATCATCACGATAATGGTAGCCATTGGCCTCCAGCACCGCCAGCGTCAAGCTGCCAAGGTTGGTTGGCGTGCTGGCATGCGGTTTACCGCAACTACGCACGCGATGCAAAGTGAGGAACAAACCACGCAAGGCAACAAACGCCACTGGCAGCGGGATTGCAAAGTCCCATTCCAGGTCAAAGAAATGGCCTTGGCCGTTTTTGTCCATGACAAAGTTGGTCGGGGTGGCGTCAAAATACTGCGAAGGCAACAAGGCCGAATAGCCTGCAAATTCCGGCAAGGTTTTGCCGCCGGTCAGCGCAGCCGCTTCCAGGCCTTGCAACCATGGCGCAGCCCACGCTGCTAAATCTTCTACACGCCAACCTGGGCGGTTCATCAACTGGGTCAGTTTGTCCATCCACAACTGACCGCCATGGTAAGGCGCATGCTCCCAATCGGCTTGCAGCAATTGCGCCGTTTCGCCGGTATTGCGCGTACGGGTGGCCAGGCCTTGTGCATCATGCACAAACTGGGTTTCTTTGCTAAACACGGCCTGGCGCTGGCAGCCATAATGTGCTGCCAAGACGTCCGGATGCAATTTTCCAGACTGACGTTGCGGATAAGCGACAAACATAAAGGAGTTAGCCACATCTTCTACCAGGTTATTGCGTGCAATCACCTGCCAGGCATTTTCTAATGAGAAGGTCGGGTGACGTGGCGATTGTCTGTCATGCACCACTGAACCAGCGGCTAAGGCACCGACATCCCAACCTGCGGCACGGTGAGCCTGGTTAAAGCCCTCAGGATAAATCACGCTGACTGGGGTTTTGTAATCAGGCAATGGTACGTAAAGCTCTGTCGTTTCAAAACCGGCGCTGCGAATCAAGGCATCCAGCTCTACTCGGCCAAACGTGATCGGGCTGGTTGTGCTGTAAGAATCATTAATGCCATACATGGCCTGCCCCATGTGGTCTTCAGGCGCGCCGCAGAAATACTTGAGGCCGAGCTGGTTTTCAATCGCCACAATCAGCATGCCATCTTCTTTAAGGAAAGACTTGGCTGTTTGCAGCAAAAAGCGCAAAGGATCAGCTTCTTTGACATAGACCTGCGCATATTCAAGCACGCCAATCAGCGTCACCACATCAAACTTTTCGTCAGTTTCAAACGCCTGGATGAGGTCAGAATAAATGGTCACATTATTTAGGTCTGCACAACGCTGGCCAATCACGCGTGCACGGTTTGGGCTGCCTTCCAGCGCGACCACTTCGCCCCCCAACTCACCGAGGAAACGCGTAATTGCACCACAACCTGCCCCTAGTTCGAGCACTTTACCGTTAGCAATTTTGTCAGCAAACGGGCGCAGCAAATTGGCACGCTGTGAAGTGAGGTGATAGTAGCTAGGCCAGTCTGTGGCTTTGGCCGCCAACTCACTTGAAAACACGCTCTTGTCACGAGACTGGCGGATCATGTCATACAGGCGCTGTTCGGCATTGCCTACATCCTGGTAGCCAAATGCTTCGTTTTGCGCACGCTGGTAAAAATTGTCTTCCGCACGGTAAATATACGGACCTTTACGCACAGCATCCGCTGCTGGCTGGCTGTACTGCTGTTGCAGTGCATCGGCATCGGCCGCAGCCAGGCCATTCTGGCGGGCAAATGTGATGACATCCAGCACCTCATTTTTTGGCGCGGTCAGTGACAACACCTCAATATAGGCTTGCCAATAGGCCGGTTGTTTTGGAGCCAGGATCACCGCTTGCTCCAGCAATGGCAATACCTCTTCTGCCTTGCCTGCTTGCTGTGCCAGCAAGCCCAATTGGTAATAAGTCGGCGCATGTTTGTCATCAATGCGCAAAATTTCCTGATAAAAGTGCATCGCCTGGGCCAAGTCGCCTTTTTCCTGCATCTGCAGTGCCTGCTGAAACACTTCAGTAATCGAGTCTTGCAGTGCGCTAGCTTGTGGGTTTAGTGTTGTATTCATGGGGATACCTTTATCAGAGGGTTCAGTCGCGCCCAGCGCAACAGAAGGTTCTTTCAGCGTTAAAGAGGGAATAGCAAAACTGCTCGCAGCCTGCCCCTGGCACCAGCGCTGCCACATCTGGCGCATGGCCTGTGACAGGGACTGTGCCAATGGCGCAGGCTGTGCCAGCGGAGACTGCGTAAAAAGGGTGCGCATCGTGGCGCGTAAATCAGCCAATGCCTGCAGATCAGACAACACCTGCGCGGCCTGTTGTACATAGTGCGTTGGGCTTGCGGCAATATAGTCATTCAAGCCCAGATGCTGCATCAAGGCCATGGCACCACGGCTAGCCAGGCGATCACCTGCCACACACAGCGTAGGCACGCCCATCCATAAAGCATGCGCGGTCGTGGTCACGCCGTTAGACGGAAAGGTGTCCAGGCAAATATCCACCTGATGATATTGCTGCAAATAACGCAGCATACCGGTGCGGGCATAAAACGATAAACGGTCTGCCGTGATGCCTGCCTCAGCAAACCATTGCTGCACATGCGCACAAGCGCCCGCCTCTGCCATGCCGCCCAACACCATGCGACTGCCAGCGTAGGCTTGCATCACGGCAGTCCATTGCTGCACCGTGGCCTGGGTAATTTTGTTGGGGCGGTTAAAGCAGCCAAAAGTGATATAGCCATTGCTGAGTGCAGGCAAAATATTCACATCCGGCGCTTGCGGATGCGGCACAAATGGCGCATTCACAGGCAACTGCACCAGTTGCTCGGTAAACTGCTGGTCAAACTGCCCGGCAGGCAACAATGCACTGTCTGCCAGGTAATAATCGATTGACGTCAGGCCTGTGGTATTCAAATAGCCCAACCAACTGGCCTGCACCGGTGCCGGTTTTCTGGCGAAGGTTAGCAAACGGTTGCCGGCAGTATGGCCGGACAAATCCATCAGAATATCGATCTGGTCTTGTCGGATAGTCTCAGCCAGCGCATCATCAGACAGATTTGAAACCACGCGCCATTGTTTGAAATACTGACGCATCTCGGCCGTGACTTCGTCTTCCAGGGTGTAATTGGCATAGGCAAACAGTTGTAATGTGTTGTCCTGCGCCAATCCAGGCAATACAGGCAACAGAAAATGCGCCACTGAATGCGCACGCAAATCGGCAGAGACAAACCCTACGCGTAGTGGCCGCTGTGCCTCACGCGTATTGCTATGCGGCCGCCAATCGGCTTTTAACGGTGCCTCATAGAGTGCGGCATAAGCCGTATGCGCTTGTAACAAGGCTTCGTTATCCACATGCGCGGCATGCGTCATGCAAAACAGCAAGTTGCTAAAGCAATCGGCATACTGCGGCTGCAAGCGCAGCGCCTGTTTGAATTGCTTGATGGCTTCATCGACCTCGCCCAAATCTTTGAGCACACTGCCCAGATTGTTATACGCCGCGGCGTAGTCTGGTTTCAGGTGTATGGCCTGGGCAAAGGCGTCTGCAGCCGCATTGAGATCATTTTGCGCCTTGAGCACTAGCCCGTAGTAGCAATGCTCTTCAGCGCTGTGCTTATTCAGCGCCAGTGCATTGCTGGCCGCGGTTCGTGCATCTTTTTTCTGGATCATCAACACGTCTGACAGCATTTTCCAGCCACTGAGCCAGGCCGGATATTGCTGCAATAGCGTGTGCAATTCACCTTCCATCTCGTCATATTGCTGTTGTTCGAACAAGCCAAGCAATGCGTGCTGGACTTGATCTGACGGCTGTACATTAGTCGTTTGCACTGGCAACTGCCAGTCTTGCATCAGCGCTTGTAACGCCTGGGTATGCTGGCCGCTGTTAACGGCTTGCGCCACTACTTGCTCCAGCTCAGCTGTTGCATCGCTGTGTTTGAGTGCCGACAGATAGCTGCTTAATAACTGCCACTGACTTGGGGCCAGCGCATACGCCTGTGCCAGCAAATGCAAGGCCTCTGTTGGCTGTTGGTTGTGCCAATAAATCAAGCCCAGATTATGTGTGGCGAGGGCGTGATGAGCATCTACTGCCAGAATTTCTTGGTAAAGCTGTGTGGCCGTGGCAAAGTCACCCTGCTGCTGCGCACTTGAGGCCAGGTCAAAGACCTCGGCCATAGCGGCCTGCATCGCTGGAGACGTAGTCTGTGCGACTGGCGTTGCCTCCCATTTTTGGTGGTAACTCACATAGGTTTCGCGCCAACGGGCACTGCCAAACGCGCCGCCACTCTGGTGTGTCATACGCACTGGCCACACGCCTAGTTTCAACCCGGCACGTGTCGCCGTGCGACAAAAATCCAAGTCATAAAAATGAAACTCAAACTGCTGGTCAAAACGGACACCGCTTTGTAATAAGGTCTGCTTGTGCGCGGCCAAAAATACGCCATCCATGAGCTGGCATTCGCCAGACACGTCGCCATAACTGGAGGCTGGCCCAAACGCATGCTGACCATGGCTGACCGCGCCGCGCAAATATTTGGCATCATCCCAGGTGAATTGCAAATCGACAAAGCACCAACCAGGCTGACCTGCCTGCACTCTTGCATTGCCCGCAATGCCAATCACATCATAGTGGTCCAGGCCGCGCTGTATAGTGTGGACAAAGGTGTTTTCGTCCAGCCAGACATCATCGTGGATGAGTACCAGCAAAGCCTGGTCTGGCGCGGCGGAAATCGCTTCGTTAAACACTTGCGACAAACCACGTGTATTTTCATAAGCCACCACTGGCATCAAACGCTTATCCTGCTGCATATGGCGCTGGAGTGAGCGGCCAAGGGCAGATTCACCCCAGAAAGCTTGTTCTGTCATGCGCGTCGCGCTGACGATCCACACGGGCTGCTCACCGCTAAAAGCGTCCTGTACTGGCGACTCAGCCAGTAATTGTTGTGCTGTCAGCTGCGGCAGGGCCTGTTGCCATAACTTGAACAATAATTGCTCAAAGTCCTGGGCAAACTGGTCTGCATTCATCAAGGGCGAAGCTAAAACTTGCTGGCGCAGTTGTGCGCGCAAGGTTGCCAATGCAGCTAAATCACTGGTCAAGGCAATGGCTTTGCGCACGTAATCCTCACGACTGTTGGCTACCCAGTCATGCAGGCCTGCGCAATGCATCAAGCTTGCGCCTTGGCGGGCGATTAATGTTTCGCCCAGCAACGTCAGTGTAGGCACGCCCATCCACAAAGCTTCACAGGTTGTGGTGCCGCCAGTAAACGGGAAGGTATCCAGAATCACATCAATCTGGTGATGGTTACGCAGGTATTCATCTCTGGGCACCATGCCATGCAAAGTGCAACGCTCAGGGGAAATGCCATATTGCTGCAATCTGGCGAGCGCTTCTGCGCGTACCAAGCCATCATTAAAGGCTTTGGTTTGCCAGAACAGTTTGGCCGTTGGCAAGGCTTGCATTACCTCGCCCCAGCAAGACAATACGTCATCGCTGACCTTGCTGTAGTTTTGAAAACAACCAAAGTTGATGGCGCCGTTAGTCAGTGCAGGCAAGTCATTGACAGCAATCTCAAACGGCGGCGCGGTAAAGCACATGCGCGTATGAGGCAGGTGCACTACTTGCTCGGTGAATTGGATCGCGACCTGCGCATCGATACTGATGGGGTCGGCGATCACATAATCCATCACCGGCAAGCCAGTGGTTCCCCAATAGCCCAACCAGGTTGCCTGCACGGGCGCAGGTTTATGGGCAAAAATAGGCAAACGTGTACCGCCGGACAAGCCTGATAAATCGAGCAGGATGTGAATCCCATCTTCACGAATCTGTTTAGCGGCTTGTGCATCGGTCAACCCGGCCAATGAGCGCCACTGGTTGCAGAGGTCTTTCAGCTCATGTGAAAACGCATCTTCGCGGCCGTCAGTAGAGTAACCATAAATTTCTAGGCGGCTGGCATCAAACGCCTGCAACCATTGATGCAGAAAATAGCCCACCGGGTGTTTACGCAAGTCTGCAGACACCAGGCCAATACGGAGTCGCTGCTCTTGTGCATGCACATGCCAGCTGTCATATGGCGTCACTTCCTGCATCATGGCAGCACCCAGTCTGTGCGCGTAATCTAGGCTCTCATGCAGCGGCAAGCTATTGCTATAACTGTTGGCAAATAACAGGTTTCTGAGCGCCATCATATGGGTGGGCGCGATCTGCAAGGCTTGTTTCAGGGTCGCAATCGCCGTGTCAATCTGCCCCATGTCCAAATACACATTAGCCAGGTTGATATAGCCCGGCATGAACTCAGGCTTGATGCGCAAGGCTTTTTCCAGGCAGGCTATCGCCTCGGTATAGCGGCCTAACATACGCAAGCTGATGCCGTAATTGCTCAAAATACTTTCTGACTCAGGCAGTTGCGTCAATGCTTTTTCGCAATAGACACAGGCTTTGTCATAAGCGTTTCTGGCATTCTCAATCAAGCCAAGATTAGCCTGCACATACGGGTTCTCAGGATCCAGCGCCAGTGCTTTCTGGCAATAATTTTCAGCCTCGCCGTATAACTGCTGGTTCAACATCTCGGTAGCCAGGTTATTCAGTGTCTCCGCACTCACCTCTTGCACCTGCATGATCTGGTCAATATAAGCCTGATACTCGCGGGTACGGTGGGTCACACGGTAAAGTTTGGCCAGATTTTTGAGCAGAGACACCTCAGTTGGGTTTAACGCCATACCTGCCAGCAGCCACTGCTCAGCTTCTTCTACATCGCCATGCTTAAGGTATAAGGCACCGAGGTAGCTATAGGCCTCCACATAGTCTTTTTGCAACGCAATCGTTTGCTGATAGGCGGCAATCGCTTCTGTCGTATTGCCCAGTTGGTCCAGCGCAAGCGCCATATTGAAAAAGATCACGGCATTGTCAGGCTCAATTGCCACCGCTTCGCGATAATACTGAATCGCCTCCAGCGGTTTTTCGGCCTCATGTAACAAGGTCGCCAGTTCAAAATTGACACGGCCATCTTGCTGGTGGATATTCAAGCCGCGGCGCAGTAACTTTTCTGCCTCTTTTAACTGACCCGTTTGCTTAAGCACACTGGCCCAGTTGGCATAGGCCTGGCTAAACACCGGGTTGAGTTTGAGCGTTTGCCGATAATATTTAATCGCCTGCGGGCTGTCTTGCAATTGCGCATAGACATTGCCCAGGTTATACAACACCTCGGCATCTTTTTTTAAACGCTTGCTCGCTTGCAAAAAGGCATCGGCAGCCGGTGCCAATGCCCCTTGTTGTTGATACAGGCTGCCTAACAACTTCCAGGCCAGGCCTTCTTCAGGAAACTCACGGGTAATCTTTTGCGCCAGGGTTAAGCATTGCGCCCAATCGCCCTGCTTCCAGGCTTGGGTCAGCGCTTGCATCCAATCGCTGCAATCCTGTGCGTTCACAGCAGTGGACTGCGCATGGCCTGACGAAAGTTTCATAAGAGAGTATTCCAAAAATTTTCTCTTATTATTCAAAACTCTCAGGCATTTGCATCGCTTAAAAAAAGCGGCAAACACCAGCTATCTTCGCTGTTCACTTAAAACACACCACACATGCATTGGCTACCAGCCCGCATCAGGCCTAGGGTTGCAGAGTAATCAAGCTTTTTTGCGGCTACGGTCTCATCAAAAAACTTATTCAAGAATCACAAAAAACCGCCGTAAAGCTGCCCCTAATAAAAAACCTCCGAGACTATCGGAGGTTTTTTATTAGGCAACGCACTCTTGCGGCAGCGGAATATCCGGCTCCCAGCGCACCAAAGTATATAAATCACATTGTAAATAAACACATAGCTTATTTAAATGATCAGTGCTCGCATTATAGGATTGATCTTTTAACATACGATGCAAAGTCATGCGGCTAATGCCGCAAGCATCTGCAATCTCGGTAATCGTAATGGTTCTGCCCCACTCCAATTGTTTTTTAAGAATAACGGTCTTTAACTCTACGTAAATCACACTACATCCTGACTTCAATGGTAACGCCTGTTCGATAACACTTTTCTCAACGCTATTTAAGCCGCACCGGCTTGCAAGCCATGATAGACATCAAGCAGAGTTGAAAGATTCTGGCTAACGAACATGAAACAACATTATACAATTTTATATAGTGTTTAATATCAGTGAAATGACGCAGAAGGCGAATCTTTTGCCTAAAGCGGTACGAGAATGCAAGGATATGCAAAGTCTTTGCTGGATTGTATTAACCACCTCACCGGACTATTGGCAAATTAAAACAATCTAGATAATAATCAATCAATTATAAAAAAATGATGTTTCATTGGGGGTATACCATGGGATTACTGAGTAGCTACTTGTATTTTTTTGCTGGCACCAAGGCAACAGTCGCGACTGACCATGCCTTGTTACAAAAATGCTACGACGAAGGCTTGCATGCATCGACCGCAGGCTTGACTCACACTGACAACCCTTATGCAGAGGGCAGTGCTGAAGCCCAGGCCTGGAGCCGTGGTTTCTGGGTGTGGTGACATTGATTAACGAAAAATTGATTAGATAAAATTGTCATTCCCCACCAGTTTCTGTCGAAAACAAAATGCTGTGCATAGTATCGGCTACGCGATTCATATTACTTGATAATGCACCCCTACAGAGGGTTTAAGAATCGCGTAGCCGGCTTGAGAGTCGCATAATTACGCTGGGTGCTGGCTCGCTCTACGTTTGGCGACCAGGCCCATCAAGCCTAAGCCCAACATCATTAAGGCGTAGGCATCTGGCTCGGGCACCGGCGTTTGAATCAAGGCCGCCGAGATATCGGGGCTGAATTTAAAATAGCCGCCAGCAGGCGCGCCCATGGCGAGCAACTGTGTTTCTAGTGATATCCAGGCATAGGAGGTGGTTGCCATGTTGACGTTGGCACCACCATACGCTTGTGCGCTGACATACATATCAACGGTGTAGACCGTATTCTGGCGCATACTGAACGTAAAAGGAGGCAACTGCAGTGAACTATCGCCGCAATGGCCGCCAGAGGTGATGCAGTTGCTAAAGTTATTGCTTTTCCCGTTACCGGAAACACTCAAAAAAGAAGTGGCCGTCGACACCAAATCGCTGACACCGCCCACGCCATATCCGCCTACGCTCGCACGATTAGAGGTATTGACCGTCACATCAAAATTTGTGAATACACCAGGGTTTACGTACTCCACGTTGTATAGGAGCCTGGCATAGACACTGCCGCCACTCCCGCCATTGGTATCCGTCATGCTGGCGAACACGGTCGGTTTATCGCCCAAGGTCACGCTGGTTTGCCCATCGGTAGTCGACGTACTCTTGGTTAATGTCCCAGCCTGATGACTGGCGGTCTGGTTCACAATATTAATCACCTGCGTGATCACGGGCTCTGGCAGCGGCGCGGCCTGCGCATTCGCCGCAGATAGCAGCGTGACGGCAACTGTGCTGCATAAGGTAACAGTGGATAATTTAAGCATGGTGGGTTCCTTTAGTCGTATGAATGCGTGGTCTTGAGGCGCTGGCAAATACGGTTAACAGGCCGAGTCCGGCGAGCCACAGGGCATTGGTTTGCGGCTCAGGGACGGCATTCAGCGTCACTTGATAATTATCCAAGCCGCTAAACGATCTGGCTGCCAAACAACCACTGGCATTGCTGCAAATCGAACTAAAGCCAAACATATAGCCAAAGTTAAGCACGCCCGCCCCGGCGCCAAAGCCAGGGGATACTTGTCCATCTAGGGTTACCCATTGAGTACTGGCATCAAAGTGCCAATACTCTGTTGTCCAGTCACCCACCGTCACTGGCCTGCTGGCGTCATCCACCACATATAACTGACCGCCTTGCAAAATAACTGGGCGATAGTAGCCTGCGACGTCAAGAGTGGCACTGAAGCCACGCAAGTCCATCTGAAAATCAATGGTCTGCAGCGGTCCCTGACTGGCCGTATCGTAGCTAAACACGGTGTTCATAATGGCGGTGCGCAGCCGGGTATTCACCGGCGCACTGGAAGCAGGGAGCGTGTATTCGACCAACCAATATTGATCAGGGTGACCACCGATGCTAATCAAGGTGAATATCGCACTGCTGCCGTCTTCAACGACGTTGATCCTTTGCCAGTCATACAGCGAAAAATCACCCGCCACAAAATCGGCAGCAAACGTTGAACCACTAATCAACAACAAAGACAAGCCGCTATATTTGAGTGTTTTTAGCCACCTCAGGCTATGTTTAAATCGTGTCGACATCGCTAGCTCCCTTGTTAATAAATACAAATTCAGATTGTATTCACTTGATTTTCTACAACAACCCCAGCAATATGGGGATACCATATAAATACCAATAAAATTCCATGAAAAAAACGATGACCCCTCCTCAAACGGCTGGCATCCACACACACCATACCCCGCAGCAAATGGCACACATACGTGAGATTGTGAAAGGACTACCAGTCGAGTTTCGCAGCCTGGCCACGGCAATCGGCATGTTCGCCACCAGCGGCCTCGATTCGCATTACGTGATGCGCACCCTGCCCAAGCTGTTGCGTCAGTTAGTGCCTATCGATCTGGCGGGATATTTTTGGGCAAATACGGCAGGCGAGATGGTAGATGCCTATGTTGAAACGCCCCATTTTTTAAGGGCAGAGGTGGTGCTTTCGTGTTTGAAGTTTCAGCAGGAGGCTGCAGGCAACTGGCCCAGCTTTCAAGAAAATGTGCTGGCAGGGCCAGGTGTCGGGTATTTACAACGTTACCAAAACGAGCACTTTTATCAGTCAGCGCATTACCAACTGGTCTATGCGCCGATTCATATTCAACACATCATCGATGTCGTTGTGCATGACGGCCACAAACCCTATGGGGCTTTTTTACTCATGCGCACGGATCAGCACCCGCCTTTTAATCCGCTAGAAATACAATTTTTACGTGCGATTGCAGACTTAATGGTCTACGCACACGCCTTGCCTGCCGCGCACTCCGTTCAAGCCACGCGCAGCTACGACGCCGGCATACTGATGTTATCCGACCAGCAAGACATTGCATTTTGTAATTTGCATGCGCATCAAATCTTATGGATGCTTTCACGCGATCCGGCCATTCCCATGCAACTGGATCATGACGACAGCTTGCCAACGTTAGTACTCAACCATTGCCGCAATGGCATCGCCCAAGCGCGATTACACGGCAGCTATCAGGAACACTATAGCAATCATTGGGGGGAATTTGTCTTGTGCTACGAAGCGAGTGCTAATCAAACACATGTGGCTGTCACCATGAGCCAAATTCAGCCCTACCCTTGCTACCTGGCGCAGAAAATCATACATGAACACCTGACCCCAATGCGGCTGATGGTGGCCTGGTTACTCACAGAAGGCTATGCTCGCAAAGAGATCGCCAGAACGCTAGAAATCACCACCGACACCGTCGCGGAATATATCAAATCCATTTTTGATCATTTTAATATCAGCTCAACAAGCCAGTTAATACGCAAGTTATCGCAATAAAAGCACTTGGTGCAGGCAGGATATGTTATTAGGGGTAATGTGTTGGCAGTATATAAGGCGCTTCACACAATGCAGAGTGCTTGTAGCGTAATAGACTGAAAGTAAACACTGCTTTGAACAGATAGAGGCACAAAAAGCGTACAAACCATTAGTTAAATGGATTTACAGAACGCTATACAAATAATTTGAATTTTAAATTGGTGCCCGGAGCCGGAATCGAACCGGCACAGCCGTTAAGCCGAGGGATTTTAAGTCCCTTGTGTCTACCAGTTTCACCATCCGGGCGGTAGGTCTGCAAGCTTTGTATTCTAACACCCTGTTCTACTTTGCGTAGTTTACAGTAGGTGTGCTTGAGAGAGATTTGGAGCGGGAAACGAGTCTCGAACTCGCGACCTCAACCTTGGCAAGGTTGCGCTCTACCAACTGAGCTATTCC
>NZ_SSGF01000014.1 GCF_008015755.1 Methylophilus sp.
CGCCAAGGCGTTGAGCAACATCCGCGACATCATGACCGCGTTCTGTGATTTGCTTTACAGCTTCGAACTTAAACTCGTCCGTGTATCTGATACCCTTCATGTAACTTACTCCGTTCTGTTTTAGACATTATGATTTGTCTAGCAGAGCGGGTGAAGTCCAATGCTGCATTTTATGCTTCTGGCTATTTTGGTGGGTTCGGAGGGCAAACGGATTACTCTCAACTGACCATTAAATTCTTGGATGCCACTTCATCTGAGATTTCATCTGTCACTTTTGGATCAACAACGCCTGGAGAGCGGGGAGGGGCGACTGGACTTCTATTCAAAGAAATTTCAGGGTTGACGCCAGTGGGTACAACTCAGATCGGCTTTTTACTTCAAATGCAGCGCGAGCAAGGTTCTGCAAATGATGGCTATGCAGATAATTTGTTCTTCTCGGTCAATCCTGTACCTGAGGCTAATACGTATTCGATGCTTTTAGCAGGGTTAGGTTTGCTGGGAGTGATCGCCAGACGTAAGCAACAGCATGTGAATAACAGGATGGTTCGCCCTTAAATTGCAGTACTCGTCTCCGATTCTCTGAGTATTTCAGTTTAAAACATCAAAGACGGCTCGCAGAAATGTGAGCCGTCTTTTCTCAATACTGAACATAGCTGCAGATTTCAGTTTTTTAGCCTGTCGTGAATGTGGCGATTTTCAGGTTAGCTATGCTCGAACCGTTCCCGAAAGTTACCCAATCGCAACGCTCAAACCTGCTCATAGTTTTACATCTTGAGCCGTAGGCAGGCAATTGAGGGTTGGTTGATCGGCAGCCCAGCGAGATTGTTGGCCGCAGGGCGATATGAGGTTTTTAGCGCCTATCTTTCGCCCGGCGATTTCTGACCAATGGCCAGATTTCGTTGGGAACAACTGGCAGGGATTCGAAACCGGGGCGGGCAAATAGATAGCCTTGGAACAAGGTCACGCCTTCATCGATTAAAGTGAGGCATTCTTCTTTGGTTTCTATGCCCTCTGCAATGACTTTGATGCCGAGTTCTTTGCAAATTGCAATAATGCCAAAAACCAGTGCGCGTCTCACGTTGTCGTTGTTGATGTTACGGGTTAACGACATATCCAGTTTGATGATGTCTGGTTGCCAGTCGGCTAATAAATTCAGGCCTGCATAACCGGCGCCAAAGTCGTCAATGGCGGTGGTGAAGCGGTGTTTTTTATATTCAATAAAAATACTTTTTAAATGGTCGTTGTCTAGGACTTTTTCGCCTTCGGTGACTTCAAACATGATGCGGTCTGTGGGGAAGTCCATTTCGGCCGCGGCTTCGAGAGTGGCGCGTATGCATGTTTCTGGTTTGTAGACGGCGTTTGGCAGAAAGTTAATGCTCAGCATGCCTTGCAGGCCTAAGCGCTTAGCCAGGTCGATGGCTTTGACACGAATAGCTTGGTCGAAGCGATAGCGGTTACTGTCATTGAGTTGTGACAGGACAGAAGCGGCGCCTTCGTTGTTGATGCCTCTGACCAGGGCCTCATATCCAAAAATGCTTTGGTTGGAAATATCCACAATCGGCTGAAAAGCCATGGTGAAGTCGATCCCAAGTTTGGTTTTATCGCGGCACTCTTTGCAACCAATCGGTGAAAAATTTGCAACTTCTATCATTCGCATCTACTCCGCACATCAGTGGTTAAGCGGTCTCTATTGACTAGACTGCTCAATTTAAACCCGCTTAAAAAAATTATAAAAGAAGTATACGCAATAGATAAATTGCCGACAATGTTTCATGGGCTCAGAGCGGCTGTTAACTGTTGGATGCTTGGGAGTGTCACTTTTTGTGGCTGATGTTCTAAACTGCCATTGATGAAACTTTCTAGCCAAAGATCGTCAAAGAGATTGGTTTGTGATTGATTGTCTTATTGGAGTAGCGCGTGATGAGAAAACTGGCGGGTGTAGTTTTGGCGATGATGGTGACTTATGCTTGCTTAGCAGAGGACAATCCTCTCAGTGTGCATGTGTTAAACACGAGCACCGGCTTGCCGTCTGCGGATGTGGCGGTTACGCTGGACCAGAAAGTGGATGGGCAGTGGCGACCGCTGGCACATGCCGCCACTGATGCGCATGGCCGGGTGCAGGCGTTATACCCCGCGCAGCAACCCATGCAAAGCGGGGTGTATCGCGTGACGTTTAATACCGGGGAATGGTTTAAACAACGAGGCGAGCAGACGTTTTTTCCTGAGGCGTCTGTGGTGTTTCAAGTCGATGGCACCGTGCCGCACTATCATATCCCGCTGTTAATCAGTCCTTACGGTTATGCCACCTACCGCGGTAATTAAGGCTGCGCGTCTTAGGCAAACATGGTATTGACGGCGATGATGATCGCCGCGGTGATGGATGTCAGAAAGACGATGGCACCGATTGTTTTTTTGCGGTTTAGCTCTGTCCACAGCAAGATGCCGGTGAGCGAGAGCAGTATCATGCTGCCACCGATACTGTCTGCCAGTAGCACCCAGCCGATGCCTGCGCCGTTGGCTCGGTGAAAGTTATCAATCGTCCCAACCCAGGTTTCGTCAGTGCGTTTGATGCTCACCATATTTGAGCCCACCCAGTAGTCAGCAATCACTTTGTACTGCGGGGCCACAAAGCGAATATCCCAATGTTCTGGCTGGCTCACATCCAGGCCATGCCAGGAGACGATCTCCGCTTTTTCTGTTTTGATGCGTGCGTCTCTGTCCATAGTCAGTGTTTCACGTAACCAGGCGCTCATCGCTGCGGGATGCTGCTTGGCGATGGCCGGCACCGGCAATCTGATTTCCTGCGTGGCGGGTTTAGCCAGCTCAATCTTCAGTACGCTTCTATGGTTGTGAATAATGCCGGTGACCCCAAATAGCAACCCAAGCACCGCCCCCCACAGACCAATCCAGCCATGAATATCTCTGAGCAGTTTTAGAAAAGCACTACGCCGTGATCTTTGATTAGATTTTGCTGGAAGCGCTTTTGCCTGGTGGGTGATCGTCGAAGTCATGCGGATATAGGGATCGCTAAAAATGAGTTGAGGGGGCTGTATTCGGCGCTGTGTTGCCAAGCGCTGAAAGTGCGTGGGGATCAATACGCTTAAACGTCGGCAAAGGCCAACCGCATAGTCGACCTTTACCTAAAATTATACGTGGCCAGCGCGATGCAGGCCATCCTTGCACGCCACAATGTTACAATGCATGTTAATGAGAATCGTTAACATTATCATAAAGGTTTATAAATGAAAATTCAATCCGCTTGTCTGGCGGTGATGCTGTCTTGCCCCTGCCTGGATGCCGTTGCGCAAGCACTTGATCAACAAACAGATACCCTGCCTGAAGTGGCCGTTCGTGCCCAGAAAGCCAAGGAATCCGCCACTGGGCCTATCCATAAATACAAAGCCTCGCAGGCACGCACAGCGACAAAATCAGACACAGCCATCAATGAAACGGCGCAATCTATTTCAGTGGTGACTAGCGAGCAAATACGCGACCAAAGCGTTCAAACCCTGGCCGATACGCTGAAGTTTGTGGCTGGCGTGGATGCTGGGCAACGTGGTCGGCGCGGTCTGGATGATTTTTCTATCCGCGGATTTGTACAAAGCGATTATGTATTGCGCGACGGCATGAGACTGTTTTACGACACGGCCTGGGTACAGGCTGAGCCCTTTGGCTTTGAGCGGGTGGAGGTGATGAAGGGGCCGGCTTCGGTGTTGTATGGTCAAACGGGTCCTGGCGGCTTTGTGAATGTGGTGAGTAAGCGGCCAACCGATCAACCCTTAGCCGCCATTGGGCTGACGTTAGGCAGTTATGACCAGCAGCAATGGACCGCTGATTTTTCTGATGCCTTGGATCAGGATGGCGCGCTGCGTTATCGCTTGGTGGCTTTAACGTCCGAAAGTAATGATCAGGTCGATTTTGTCGACCGTAGCCGCAGTTATATTGCGCCATCACTGACCTGGGATATCAGTGATCGCACGAGTATAACGTTGCTCACGAGCTATCAAAAAAGTCGCTATGTGCCCGTGCGGGGGTTGCCAGCAGAAGGGACGATTCTGTCGAACCCGAATGGCAAACTCCCGCTCAGTCGCTTTGTCGGTGTGCCTGGCCTCGATCAATACGACACTGAGATTTCATTGTTTGGATATGAGTTCTCTCATATGTTCAATGACACGTTGACCTTCAGGCAACATGTCAGATACAACACTTTTAATGTGGATGGTGCGTTTACTGATACAACCAACGGACTCACTGCCAATAAACGCAACTATCAGCGTCGTGTGAACGTACGCAACTTATCTGCGCAGATGTGGACGGTGGATAACCAGTTGGCGGCACATTTCAACACATTGGGATTGAAACATGATTTGTTAGTGGGGGCGGACATGCTGCATTACAACATGGATAGAACCTTTAGCAATCGCAGTGTGACGGCGCTTAACCTGTATCAGCCAAACTATGATGCCGCAGTGGTTGGTGCACCAGTCGTCGTGCCAGGCAGTACCGGCAGTGACATGGCCACACAGTCGGGCTTATACCTTCAAGACCTGATCAAATTTGGTGATGGATGGCATCTGCAACTTGGCGCCCGCCACGACGAGACGGATTTAGTGCAAACCCGCATCAATAATACTCTAACCAAATCTGACCCTTCCAAAACGACCGGTAAAGCAGGGCTGCTGTATGCGTTTGAAAATGGGTGGTCACCTTATATCAGTGTCAGTGAGTCATTTTTGCCCTTAACCGGGAATACGGCAGAGGGGACCCCATTTAAACCGGAAACCGGTGAGCAACATGAGGCTGGGATTAAATATGAATCCCCGGATCACCGATTTGGTAGCACGCTCGCGGTGTATGACTTAAAGCGGCAAAATGTCACCACCACTGATCCTAACAACACGAGTTTTAGTATACAAACTGGTGAACAGCGTCATAAAGGGATTGAGTTTGAAACCACGGGTCAATTAACGGATCGATTGAATGTGATTGCGACTTACTCATACATAGACGCAGAAATCACCAAAAGCACCACCAACACCTTGGGCAAACGGCCCATTTTAGTGGCCAAAAATATGGCCAATGTCTGGTTACGATATGATTTAACCGGCTGGGTACAAGGTCTAGGGATTGGCGCAGGGGCCAGATATATTGGAGACCAGGCCGGGGATGCTCAAAACTCTTTCGAGGTGCCGTCTTATACTTTGTTTGATGCGGCCATTTATTACAATACTGCGGCCTGGCGATTTGCACTGAATGCCAGAAACCTTGCCAACAAACAGTATATGGCCGGGTGTGCCAGCATTAATCAATGTTACCCCGGGGACCCGCGCACGGTGATGCTTACAGCGCATTACGCTTTTAAATAGTCTTTAGGTGCGGATGGATGAAAAAGCCCAAGGGTCATGCCTTGGGCTTTTTTGGTTTGTGGCGCAATCCAGATTATTTAAAAACGATTTTACGTACATTGGGGTGCTGCTGTGCTGTATTTTGGACTTGATCATAAGCCGATTGCGCAGCCAGTACTTCTTCAATATGTTTCTCTGACCACACTCGAATGGCAGCCAAAGGCGCCACCAGGGTGGCGCCGAGTGGCGTGATACTGTATTCCACTCTCGGCGGGACGGAAGCGTAAACCGTGCGTTGTATTAAACCATCCCGCTCCAGGCTGCGCAGCGTTTGCGTCAGCATTTTTTGAGAGATGCCGCCTGTTTCTCGTTGCAAGGTGCTAAATCGCTTGGTCTCCTGCTCCAGCAATCCCAACAGTAATACCGTCCATTTATCCGCAATTTTATTCAACATCAGGCGCGTTGGACATTGCGCGTGATAGGCGTTCCAGCTATTGGAAATATTCAGTACATTTTCTGCTTGATCACTCATGATGCCCTTTTTGGTTACTTTTAGGTGCCTACTTACTAATAGTAACTAATGGGAATAATATCCGCAACTCCATGATGGATTTCGTTTGAAAGAACGCATTTAAAGGAGTGTTTATGAAGCTATTAAAAATGATGCCAAGTGCATTTATTGTTTACTTATTGTTTATTGATGGAGTGTCCGCGATGGCCCAAGATATATCACAACAGAACAAACAGTTATTGGCAGACTTTGCCAATCAGGTCTTTGTGCAAAAAGACCTTACCCATTTGCAACAGTATTTACATGACGACTATATCCAGCACAATCCAATCGTGCCACAGGGATTGTCAGGTTTTAAGCAGTTTTTTGCAGACTGGTTCAAAGCCGTACCGGACTGGCAATATCGGCTGGAGAAAATCGTCGCTGAAGGCGACACGGTATGGGCCTATGGCGTGTATTCGGGTACGCAGCAGGGTGCGTGGTTAGGTATCCCAGCGACGGGCAAGCATTACAGCATTTATGCGGTGGATATTTTTCGTATTGAAAACGGTAAATTGGCCGAACACTGGGACGTGATAGACACTTATGGTTTATTCAAACAGTTAGGCGTGATTGAGTAGTGCGCTGGCTTGGCGGACAACACGCCCGGCATTAATCGCAAGACGCAAGGCGAACCCCTTGCGTCTTGTTTGTGTTTATCAATAAGTATGATCACGTTGCTGATTGAACGCGCTTAAAGCCTTGTTGAGCCATGGGAAGTTGCATGCGCGTTAACCTCGCCAGAGAGCGCTTTTGTTTCAGGCATCGCTATCCATAGCAAAGCAAATGCAAGTGCTGCAATGGCTGCCAGTGTCAGAAAGGCGGCATTGTAACCAGACGTTTGCAAAACGAGACCCGCTAACGCAGGGCTGAGCGCAGCTCCCAATCCAAAGATCGTCGAGATCACGCCAAGGCTAACGTTGAATCTGCCTGTGCCTTGTGTAAGGTCTTTGACAATGATGGGAAACAGCGCCCCCAAAATGCCTGCCCCCACGCCATCAAGCAATTGAACACTGACTAACCAATACGCATTGTCAGAGCATATGTATAAGACACCCCGTAGCGGCAGAATGAGAAAACCAGCCAGCAAGAGCGGTTTACGACCCCATTTGTCGGCGCGATATCCCACTAACATCGCCATGGGGACCATGACAAGTTGGGCAGCTACAATGCAGGCAGATGTTAAGGGCGTTGCCAGTTGCAAGTTAAGCTGAGCCAGCTTTTGGCTCACCAGCGGCAACATGGCGGCATTGGCCAGATGAAATAATGCACAACAGATGGCAAAAATGAACAGCGATTTGTTGGTAAGCAATACTTTTATTCCAGACGGATGCTCTGCACTCGAGAGGCTGCTAACGTCCGCCCCTCTCGCCAAGTTGTGATCAATGGCGGTCGCCGAAATCACACTGACAGAAATCACACTGCCAATTGCCATGGCGCCCATTAAATAAAACACGGCAACTGGACCACACAAATAAGCCAATATCCCGGCCACAAGCGCCGCCACTGCATTGCCCGCATGATTAAAGGTTTCATTGCGACCGGTTCTTTGTGCGAATGCTTTGGGGCCTGTGATGCCTAGCGTGATTGCCGCAATGGCGGGTGCAAATACGGCGGCAGAGAGTGCACTGATTGTTTGAGTGAGCGCCACCCAGCTGAATGAATGAACGAATGGCAACATGAGGCAGCCAGAGGTGACTAATATAGCGGCGATCGCAACCACGGCGCGTTTGTGATGCGTGTTATCTATCAGCGCGCCCGCCGGGAGTTGTGTGACGAGTGCCGTGACGCTGGCAAGCGACATCACCAAACCAATGCTGGCAGGGTCCCAATGATGCACAGCCAGTAAATAGATTGCAAGATAGGGGCCTAAACCATCGCGTACATCCGCAAGAAAGAAGTTGAGCGCGTCTAAAGCGCGTGTATTGTGACGGCTTGTTGTGGGAGTATTCACGCTTGAGCTCTGCAAGAGGTGTATTTGTCTTTATTTAAGTAAATACAATATCAGGGCATCTATCTTGACGATAGTTTTATTTACAGATCCCTTTTAATGAAGCGCTTATGATTGTGGGTACTCTGCCTTGTGCGTTATTGGCACGTCTGTTGATCGTATGGTGCGGCGTCAGACTTAGTAGCGGGTGGTGAGTGCAGTCCACCATTCAGGCGTGATATCTAACAATCTGTTTTCGATGGATTTATCAGTGCCGGTCAGCATGAACGTGCCTAGCACCAATAGCAGCACCCCCAGTACTTTTTTGCCCCACTGACCAGTGGTCATCAATTTGCCACGGGTGCGGTTGAGGGTGCTGCGCGAGGTGTATCCTAATAATACCAACGGTATGCCTGCGCCCAAGCCGAACAGCAACATGCTCAGGGCTACTTGGGCAAAGTGTCCACCTTGACTGGCCAAGGCGAGGGTTGCCCCCATCACCGGGCCGATGCAAGGCGTCCACACTAATCCTAACAGCAATCCCAAACTAAATTGACCGGCCAGACTTTGGCCTGATATCCGCTCAAGTAGCCTATTGCCCCATTGGCTCAGGCCGCCCAAGCCACTGCTAAAACGGGCTTGCAGGCCGCCAGATAACAACAAGACCCCAAACACGATCATCACCAGTGCTCCGGTCCAGCGGAAGGTTTCCTGACTGAACCCCAGACTACTGCCTACGCTCGCAAGCAGAATGCCGATCAGCGTGAATGCGCTGGTGAGTCCAGCGGCAATTAGCCAAGGGCCTGCTCGATGGGTGCTCAGAGACCCACCGACGATGATGGGAATCAGTGGTAGCACACAGGGTGAGAGTGTGGACAGCATGCCAGCCAGGAGGCTGAGTAATAAGTGAGAGGTATGCATGTCAGGCTTATTCTGTTGCTTTGAGCACAGACGCAATCGCACTGGTACTGGTGGCACCGATGCTGCGTGAGACTTCTTTACCATGTTTAAAGGCCACAATCGTACTTTGACGATTGATTTTTAGGCCAGCTAATACTGTTTTTTGGCTATCGAAGTCTATTTCGTAAATGGTGAGTGCCTGGTACTCGGGTTGCAGGCTCAATGCTTTGAGCAGGGGTTTTTGCGCGCGACAGGTGGGGCACCACGGCGCATGCGCCGCAACAACCATGGCTTCACCGGCTTTCATTTTCTGGTCAAACTCGGCAGCATTAAAGGGGGTTACTTCAGCCTGAGCCAAGCTAGAAAATAGTAGCAGCGCGCTCAATAAAAAAGGTTTCATATGATTCTCCTCTGGGTGTATGTG
Organism: Methylophilus sp.; assembly: GCF_008015755.1. Taxonomy (GTDB): domain Bacteria; phylum Pseudomonadota; class Gammaproteobacteria; order Burkholderiales; family Methylophilaceae; genus Methylophilus. The sequence goes on from NZ_SSGF01000014.1 coordinate 9,150, forward strand.
AGTATTGGTCGCTTCAATCAGAGCATCCTTACAAAAAAAGCGTCTCATTTTGAGACGCTTTTGCCGAATTTATTTGACACTGCCGTTGAGCACCTTGGGATAAAAAGCCGCTGCCTTGTCTACAAATTTTTGTTTGTCTTTGCTGTCTAGAAAAACCTGTTTTGCTTCTGCATTGCCAAAACAGAGCGTGTTGCCCTTAAACGTTTCATTGATGGTGCAATCAGCGTTGACGATCACACCTTTGGTGAGTCCGGTCGTACAACGGTTTCCAAATTCGCCTGCGTTGACCGAGAGGCTTAAGCCCATGAAGGCGAGGAAGGTGAGAGGGGATAGTTTATGCATGATTTTCTCCTGAGTGTCATTGAGTGGGGTATGTGATGGTCAATGGCACGGCAGGTTGCAATGATGGCTGACTTCACACACAGGTCCAGCATACGGGGGAGATGAACAGGGGCTTGGTAACATCCGTCACCAAGTATTGATCTACGTGATCAATATCACACAGACAGTACAAATGATTTTGCTGTTTTAGCGCGCAATGCCGCTAGACACTGCACGTCTTTTTTAAAATCAATGATGCATTTCGACCACCAACTTGATGGCATTGATTTTCATGCGCGCTAGAATCCACGCTTTGATCCTGGCTTGGTCCCGCTTTGTAAGCGCTTTTGATGTACTGATATTGAGTACCATCACCACATCATCGCTCACGCCATCTTTCTCGCTCCAGTGTGTGGCTTGTGAAAACCATATCTCAACAATTTGAGGGTAGAGGGTACGCAACTCATGCGGCACCTGCTGCATCTGAGCCTGCAGTCCTTGTTGATGCGCCAGTGCTGCCGATAGCTTTTGAATGGTCTTGTCCTTTTGCTCAAGCGATTGCTGGCTGGCAAGGTAGAGATCATTGAGCACGCCAGTCTTCAAGGTCGTGACATCAATGTGTTGCTGGTTTGCCTGCTGATGTACGATCAACTTGGCCTGCGCTAAACCAGCCTCCGCTAACTGTGCAGAAATGGCCGCCAGTTTGGGTTTACTCAGATATTCCCCAATCACGGTGATCTCAATCGTTTTGGTTTTAGGCTCAATCTCAGACTGAGTGACATAAGTTTGCTCGCTGGCAATTTTTTGCTGCACAAAAGTCGCTGCCTGGGTTTTGAATACCTCATTTTGCACCAGTACATAAGCTAAATAAATGCTGGGAACCAGAGTGAGCAGTGCGACAGCAAACACATAGCGTTTGACGTGCGTGGTGGTTTTTTCATCCACAAACCGCTTTTTCTGCACATGAACCGCCCGAATGACCACCGCGGATGACAATGCAATGAACACACAGTTAATGGTAAATAGATAGAAAGCACCGCCAAAATAAGCCCAATTGCCATTGGCAATTCCGTATCCGGCTGTGCACAAGGGAGGCATCAGCGCTGTGGCGATGGCGACGCCGGGAATCACATTGGTTTTCTGTTTGCGCGTTGCGCCAACCATGCCGGCCAGCCCGCCGAACAATGCGATGAGTACATCCCATATCGTCGGCGTCGTTCTCGCCAGCAGTTCCGATTGCGCTTGCGTGAGCGGGCTGATCGCAAAGTAAAGCGTGGAGGTTAGCAGGCTGGCGACTGCAGCAATCGCCAGATGTTTGAGCGAGGCTCTGATTAAGTCAAAGTCATAAATGCCAACGCCATAGCCGACGCCCATAATAGGCCCCATTAATGGTGAGATCAGCATTGCACCAATGACAACAGCGGTTGAGTTGACATTGAGCCCTATCGCTGCAATGAAAATGGCGAACATCAGCACCCAAAGATTGCTGCCCCGCATACTGATCCCATTGCGCAAGCCTTGATCAATCTCTGCGTCTTCGGCTTTGTCTTCTCTCAAGCTCAACAGGGTTGAAAAATATTCACGCAGGCCGAAAGAGTTGAGTTGTTTAATATGCATCATCGTTGACTTCAAAAATATTGATAGGAGGCCCTGGCGGTTGATACTAGGCTGATAAAGTATAGCCTGTTTAAAATGGTTCACTCACGTAGTGCACTCAGGGCTATTTTTTGACAAGTTGAATCGCTAGGATTGAGTAGAGGGGACGGCTGAATATTCTTGAAGTCACGGTGGCCATGAGCGAAACGGCCATTAAACTAATCACCATTTCGTGTCCGTCTATCATCTCCATCACGATGATAAAAGAGGTAATAGGCGCTTGCGTGACGCCCGCCAGAAAGCCTGCCATACACAAAGCACTGAAAGCAATTGCGATGTCGTGGTATTGCAGCACTGAAGATAAGTCATAGCCGATGCCTGCACCAATTGAAAGTGCCGGGGCAAATATGCCGCCAAGGATACCACTGAGGTAGGTGAACATCGTGGATAGATATTTAACCAGCGGGTAATACCAGGTTTCATTAATCGAGCCATTGAGCATGGCTTTGGTGAGTAAATAGCCTGAGCCATTAGCAGCGCCGTGACTGACAATCCCCAAACTCGCAACTATCAGTGCGCAGACGCCTGTCCAGTAGAGTGGATGGCGGGTTCTGAATGTAGTGATTCTGCCTGGTAATTGTTCTGTGAACGCTATGATTGTTCGGCTAAACATCCCCCCGGACACCCCACAGACCAGCCCGCAAATCAAGACGGGCAGCATGATCTCAGTATGAATAGCCCCGACATTTAAACTGCCAAAATAGGTGTAATTGCCCTGCAATGACATGGAGACCAACCCCGACAATACAATCGCGGTAATCATCACACCGTTGGTTTTTTGTTCAAATTTGCGGCTGAGTTCTTCAATGGCAAACACAATGCCTGCCAGGGGCGTGTTAAATGCCGCTGAGATTCCGGCAGCCCCGCCAGCCAGAATCAGATGTTTAGGATCTACATAAAAATGGGCCGGGAAGTATTTTCGAAACGCATGCATGATGCTGGCGCCGACCTGCACCGAAGGGCCCTCTCTCCCTGCCGAGAAACCTGCGGCCAGCCCCATGGAGACAAACAGCATTTTTGTGAGCGCAATTTTGATTGACACCAAATGACTGATGGATTGGTGTTCTTCATATTGCAAGGCAGCGATCGTTTGCGGGATGCCGCTGCCTGCCGCGCCGGATACCCATGTGCGGGTGAACCAGACGATCAATATGCCGACTGCGGGCATGATACACAGCGGGAGCCACCAGAGGGCTAATTGTGTGTCATAAAAAAATGCAGTCGCACGCTCGGTGGCCCGGGCAAACAATACGATGACTAACCCTGTGACTGCCGCCGCCGACCAGACAATCATCCTGCCTATCCAGACGTGGAAGTTCACCAGCGGCATTGATGAAAAGAGATCCTTGAATGCTTTGAGCATACTGGGCTTGAGGCTTCAACATGCGCTGATAACAATCAGCGCAAGGTTAGGGTGGTTTGCACGCATGTTGCTTAAAAGAAAAAGAACAAGCTCATGGCAATCAGTGTCGGTGGCAGTGCGCCCAACAGCAAACCGATTGCGCCAATCGATTCCTCAGAGAATCCGCTCTTTAACAAGGCAGCGCCTGCTGGGTTGGGGGCATTCGCAATCACTGTTAAGCCACCGCCTGAGACCGCACCGGCAACCAGCATATATTTGGCTTCATCAGAGATAGGCGTAATCAGGGATCCCAGATAAGTCAATGCTGCGTTGTCCGTGATCGCGGTCAATGCGGTGGTGCCTAAAAACAAGGCCACAGGTTGCAGGCGGGAAACGATGGGCTGTAGCCACCAGTCCTGCAAGCCGCCCAACACCACCAGGCCTGCCAGGAAAAATCCAACCAGCAGACCTTCTTTAAGAATCAAGGGGGTTTGGTAGCGTTCGTAGGCCTGGGTGAATCCCAGAAACAGCATGAATAGCCCAATAAAAATCACTGGATGATGGGCAAATACCACTACGCCAAACAAAAATAACAGGTGGATGATGCTGATGGCCAGCGGCACATCGGGCTGGCGGGCAACCTCTTTGGCAGACAGATGCTTGAGGTGTTTGTGCAATAGCAGCACAATGATCGTCGCATTGATAAACACGGCGATGGTCGCTTTCCAGCCGAAATTTACCGCCATAAACAACGTATCCCATTGCCAGGTCGTCGCGACCATTAACACCGGCGGCGCGGCATAAGAGGTCAGCGTGCCGCCAATCGACACATTGACAAACAACCCGCCGAGCGCCAGATATTTCAGCCATTCTGGCAAGGCTTGCTTAAACACCAACGGCGCCAGCAACAGCGCCGCCAACGTCATGGCAGCAGGTTCTGTAATCAATGAGCCTAGCAAGGGGATCAACGCCAGGCCCAGCCATGTCTGGCCGATTATTGACTGAATAGGCAGTATGCGCGAGACCGATAACACAGTTTGACGGATCACTGATAACACGGGATTGGACGCCGCCACCACCATCACTACAAAGACAAATAATGGCTCGGTGTAATGTCTGGATTCTATGTAGTGTATGGCTTCTTCACTGCCATAAAAACTGGCCATGACCGCGACCAATATAAATGCCCAGAAACCGAACACGACCTCGACTTCGCCGAGCAAATGAAATACCCCGCTGTGCTTAGGAAACCGGTGCCCTAAATGCTCAATCGATTTGGCGCTGAAGGTATGTATCAATGCCAATGCGAAAATAATCGCGGCGCAGACATTGAGTGAAATGAAGTTGGTCGGCATGAATAATGTTTTCTTGAACGTGAATCAATATTTTTAGTGTACACGGTCTCAAAAGAAGGCCGTAAAAATCTTTAGCACCATGCTTGTGGGCTTGAATGCTCAGTCCTAAGAATGACCGACTAGCCTTGGTGTGGCGACGCGTGCACTTAATGTGGCATGGCCTGGGCCGCGTGATCATCTGCCTGATCAAGGGAATGGGCCTCTAAAGAAACAGCAGCATGCTCCATTCGCGCTGGCTGGGGCATATCTGCGCTTCTGGGCAGTGCTTGATTCTCTTCAATGGCATAAGCACACATTAATACGCCGCCTAAAATAAAGCTGAGTATGGTGAAGAACAGCACATTCTCATTCAAAAACCGCATTTTTTCGATCTCCATGCCATCCCTTTTGGGGGCTTTATCCATGCAACTGCAGAAGTCTCGCGTGGTTGTCATAGAGTCATTACACGCTTGATTGACTAACTTATTTATATAAATATATCAAATAATGCTGCAGACATACAAACAATTCAAAGGCGATGCGTTTGACGGCACATGTGGCTCGTCTGGATGAAGCAGACGCATGGTTGGCGCTTAGAATTGATTTTGTCACGGACATGCGTCACGTTTATAATCTGCTAAACAATCAAGCGCGATACCCATGTAAATTGCTTATCCCTCTGCTTTAGGCCCGATTTTCCAGGCTGCGCAATCACCGCTATTTTCTGTTTTTCACATGACATGATGCCATGCGCGTACGCTTGGGATTAAAGATTGATTGGAGTTTCGCATGTTGTCGATACAACCTTCACCCACTCGATTTGATGAGATTAAGGTGAACCTTTTAAGTGGTTTAACCGTGGCGTTGGCCATGGTGCCAGAGGCGATTGCCTTTGCCTTGATTGCCCATGTTTCACCGTTAACCGGCCTGTATGCGGCCGTGTTAGTGTCGTTTATTACCGCGGCATTTGGCGGGCGGCCTGGCATGATTTCGGGCGCGGCAGGCGCTTTGGCCGTGGTGATGGTGGCATTGGTGGTGCAGCATGGCGTGCAATACCTGTTTGCTACCATCGTTTTGATGGGGCTGTTGCAAATCTTGTTTGCGGTGGCCAAACTCGGCAAGTTTATCCGCATGGTGCCGCATCCGGTGATGCTTGGCTTTGTGAATGGATTGGCGATTGTGATTTTTCTTGCACAGTTTGGTCACTTTAAAACGACGAACGCCGACGGTGGGGTCGTCTGGATCACCGGCAGTGCCTTATATGTCATGATCGGCTTAATTGCCGCCACCATGGCGATTATTTACGTATTGCCAAGGTTCACTAAAGCCGTTCCCTCAACCCTGGTGGCGATTATCGCGGTGACGCTGAGCGTGATTTACTTTGGATTGGACACGAAAACGGTCGGCGACTTGGGTTCGATTGCAGGCGGCTTGCCAAGCTTTCACCTCCCGCAAGTGCCTTGGACTTTGGAAACCTTATATATCATCTTTCCTTATGCCTTGATCCTGGCCGCAGTGGGCTTGATTGAAACACTACTCACCCTCAATCTGATTGATGAAATGACAGACACGCGTGGTCGCCCGAACAAAGAGGCACTCGCGCAGGGGGCGGCTAATATCATCACCGCATTATTTGGCGGTATGGGGGGCTGTGCCATGATTGGCCAGAGCATGATTAATATCGGTAATGGCGCCTTGCAGCGGCTATCAGGCATTGCCACCTCCCTCTTTCTGCTTTCATTCATCCTTTTTGCCTCCAGATGGATTGAAATGATTCCATTAGCTGCCTTGATAGGTGTGATGTTTGTGGTGGCTGAAAAAACGTTTGAGTGGGGCACCTTGCAACTGTTTGGCAAAGTGCCCAAACAAGATATTTTTGTCGGCTTGCTGGTAGGCGCGGTGACAATTGTGGCTGACCTGGCAATCGCCGTGATTGCTGGCGTGATTGTTTCTGCGCTGGTGTTTGCTTGGGAACATGCAAAGAAAATAGCCGTGCACAGCGAAGTAAATGACGCCGGGGCTAAAGTCTACGCGCTGCATGGCAGCTTGTTTTTTGCTTCTGTGGCCAACTTTCAGGCGTTGTTCGAGATTGCTGACGATCCGGAACAGGTGATTATTGATTTTAAACAAGCGCGTATTGTCGATCATTCTGCGATCGTGGCGATTGACCACCTGGCCTCTAAATATAAAGCAGCAGGAAAAACATTGCATTTGAAACACCTGAGTGCCGATTGTCAGGAGTTGCTGGAAAATGCGAAGGCTGTGATCGAAGTCAACTTGCTTGAAGACCCAAAATACAGAATCTCAGACGATAAACTTGGCTAAAAATGGATTGCCGTGTTTCTATGAGAGATCAACAGTCATTCAACAACGCATTGGGCACAGGAGCATAGGATTGAAACTTCAAAATAGCTTAGGTCTTAGAGTCATCGCATTGTTTGAAGGTGCTAAGGCCTTGCTGATGTTGATGACCTTACTCGTTTTTATTTTTGTTTTTCATCTCAATGCTGGTGCATTGGCAGAAGCGCTTGTCGGTGAGCTGCATATCAATCCTCAAAATCATTACGTCAGTATGCTGCTCATGCTGGCGGCCCACTTTAGCCAAGGCGAGCTGATCGCTGCCTGCGTTTGTGCTTTTTTGTATGTGATTATCAAACTGTCTGAGTCTATTGGTCTATGGCACCAGCGCCCATGGGGAAGAACATTGGGTATCGCCAGTATTGGCGTGCTGATTCCATACGAGGTGTATGCGCTGCTCAATCACTATACGCATTTCAAACTGATCGTGTTGCTCATCAATACAGGGATTGTTGTGTATTTATTGATGTTTTTTAATCGACGCGCCGTTCATTAAGATCAGCAGCTGTGCAATCTGCATGCCTTGGGGGCTGACTTCCTCTCAGGTGGTCAGGTCACTCGCTGGCGGCGCGTCAGCCAAGCAGGCGGCACCAATCACCATGGCCAGCAGATGGTACAAGTAAGGCACCAAGCCAATCGCTGCCAATGCGGGCATCAAATCGAACACAAAGGCGACGGAGGGGATGGCGACCAGCCAGTATTTGCCGATGATGTGGCCTCTGATCAGACAGATGGCCCAGATCCCCACCATGGACAACCCATACAGTATGGCGTTGTGTGCGATGATGCCAGCGTCCGCTAAACCCGTCGGCAACACCAGCACGAGATAGCTCAGGAGGAACAATTTAGTCTTTAACAATGCGTGATACATGGCTCAACATCCTCAGTATGGATTTCACGTTACACATGATTCTTATCCTATGGTATAGATTTCTGGGCATAAAATTAGCCATCTAAAGCGCATTTAACTGTTTCTTTTTGGGATACAATCAAGGCATGTATGATTTAAATCAGATGATCATTTTTGCCCATGTGGTGAATGAACAAAGCTTTTCGGCCGCCTCCAGAAAGCTGGGCATGACCAAGTCATCCGTGAGTAAAGCGGTGGCCAAGCTGGAGCATGCCTTGGGCGCCAGCCTATTGAATCGGAGCACCCGCCATTTAAGCCTCACCGAAATTGGCGCCAGCTTTTACGACTATTGCACCCGCATCCGCGAGGAGGCAGAGGAAGCGCAGCAAATGATAGAAAGCCTGAATGCGCAGCCCAGAGGCGTGCTGAAAGTGGCGGCTTCGGTGGCCTTTGGCACCTTGCATATTGCGCCTGCGATTGCTGCGTTTATGGATCGCCATCCACAATTGGAAATCGACATGACGATTACCGACCGCCAGGTGGATGTGACTGAAGAAGGCTACGACGTGGTGATTGCGATCACGAAAGACCTGCCGCAAAGTTTAGTTGCCAGAAAGCTGGCGCCGATTCGGCGCAATCTGTGCGCCACGCCAAAATACTTTGAGCAGCATGGCATCCCGGTGATGCCGCAAGACCTGGTCAACCATAATTGCCTAGATTATATTCACTCGGGCGATAAAGGCCAGTGGCGCTTCAACGGGCCTGCGGGTGAGGTCACGGTGAATGTCGCGGGCAGGTTACGGATTAATGATGATGAAGCCCTCTCTCAAGTGGTGTTGGGTGGCTTTGGGTTGGCGCTGTTGCCGACATTTATCATCGGCAAAGACCTGCAGTCCAAGCGGCTGAAATCGGTGTTGTCTGAATATATCCCGGTAGAGCAACACGTCTATGCGCTGTATTTGCCTAAACGTAACTTACCTTTAAAAACCCGGCTATTTATCGATTATCTGTCTGAGCGTTTTGGGGCTGAGCCTTACTGGGACCAAGACTAGTACCGCGCTTAGACCATTGCAAATGGTCATATGATTGTAGCCATATAAGAAACAGTCATATTCTCTTTGACAGGCTTATTTTTCCTCGCTGTCCCGATTATTCTGTCCGCTTGCCCCAAGGGTTAATAAGCATTGAGATGGTTGAGGAATATGGACGTTGAACACTTAATATTGTCGGATCAGGACTATGCACGCTTATCCGTGCTTGCCAATGATGCTTTGTTGCGCGATGAGCTGGGACGTGCCGTGGTCGTGGCTGCCGAGCAAGTGCCAGCGGATGTCGTTAAAATGCATTCGCGCGTGGTTTACCTGGATAAAAGCAACGATTTAACACGCGAGGTGCAACTGTGTTTTCCGGAAGAAGCCGATTTAAAACTGGGTAAGATTTCTGTCTGTTCGCCGGTTGGCTCTGCCTTGCTAGGGTTAAAGGTCGGGCACGAAATTGATTGGCCATTTCCTAATGGCGAATCGCGGCGGCTACAGGTGGTGCGGGTGATTCACCCGACTTGAGCGTGTACATGCGGATATTTCATGCGTTCCCGGCAGATAAGGGAAAATCTCCCATAGGAAAAATGGGCACTTGGCGGCATGATGTTGCTCAGGGCGTGCTTTGCCACTAGGACCGTTTAAACTGATGCGTGAAATTTGCGCTAATTATTTTAAACGGGGTAAAACATTCCCTACCCGCATTCGATTAACGCATATTGATCTCAATGCAAAAGGCATCTCCTCCGAGGTGCCTTTTTACTTTTCTAGCTTGTGCTCGCCTGTGCACTTGTCTTTGTAAGCCGCCAGCGTATTATTAAAATTCTTTTTTCGTTCGTTAAATTCACTGGTGCTGCTGTTGACTTGATCCAGCTGGCTTTTTAAGCTTGGCAGGCTGTCATTAAATTGCTGTTGTTTGGCTTTTAATTGCTGCGCTTTTTCGCTGAGCGCCGATGAGTCGGCATTAAATTGCAGCGTGTCTTGATTAAACTGATCAACCTGTTGATTGATTTTTTTGGCGGTCGCCGCATCGACTCTCTGCCGGGTTTGCGCAGCGAGCGCCTGTTTCCTTTGAGCAAGCGCGTCATTGCGTGCGTTCATGGCCACAATGTCTGCCTGCAGGCCGCTACCCTCTTTTTCTAGCGCCTGCCGTGCATACTGATTGGCCTGAACGAGGTTTTCGGCGTTGAGTACCTCATCATTCATCTTCTTGGTTTCAAGCTGAAAACGGTCGAATTGCTGCCTGATGGTGGCGTCAGCACTCATGCATTGCTCTAACGCATCGAATGTGATGGCGGGCATGTCTGCGGTGTCTTTGCCCCATACGTGATAAATGCCCGGCAGCCGGATCGTTGATGGTTGAGGTGTATCATCGGCGGCCAAACTGGTGTTTGCCAAGGCAGCCAGTATAGCCACGGTGAGTGCTGCCAGAGGGATAGGTAAAAATGGAGTCAGCGTGCGATGCATGTTTCTTTTCTATAGAGTCAGGGATTGCAGCGAAAGACAAACAATCGATAGTTTAATGCATTGTTTATGAATGTGTGATGACCAGATAGCATGCGTAAAGTTGATTTACCTAAGCAGAAAATACAGTCTTTTTAACTGAGGCCTATCATATAATGCAGAGCAATTCAGTCAGCAGTAGTTCCCCATGTCTTCCAGTCGTTGGCACAATCCCTCAATAGACAACAATCGTCGCTCGTGGCACAAAAAATCGCAGTTAGTCGATAGTATGGGCGCTCAGTATCAGGGATTCACCCACGACATTTCACATAGCGGCATGAGCCTTTTTGTCGATAAGCAATATCAGCCAGGGCAGGTATGTAAAGTGAATGTGCCGGTATTTGCAGGGGCAACACTAAGACATTACCAGTTTCATTGTCGGGTGATTTTGTCATCTCTGTGCGGCTTGCAGGGCTTTAGAACAAACCTGGAATTTCTGGAGGTTTCTACAGAAAACAGAGCATTGATTCAGTCGGTGATGGCAAGCTAGTGGTCACTCACACTCGGCTTGTTGCCAGCCACTAGTGGACCACTGTTTTTGAAAACACATTCATGACGATAACGCCTGCCAGGATCAGTGCAATGCCGATCATCGCCGGGGTATCCAGCGCCTGACCAAACACAATCCAACCTACCAGCGCCAGCAGCACAATCCCCAGCCCCGCCCACACTGCATAGGCAATGCCGATGGGAATCGCTTTTAATACCAGCGATAAAAAGTAAAACGACAAGGCATAGCCAACCACAACCACCACCGAAGGCAAGAGTTTGCTGAACCCAGCGCTTGCTTTGAGTGACGAGGTCGCCGTCACCTCACTCACAATGGCCGCGAACAGAAATAACCAATATTTAAGCATCTATATTTTCCTTGATGGTGCTTTGAGAGAGCCAACGTTTGCCATGGCCTCTTTCTTCAGACGCTGATTGTTTCAATAGCACTTAATTTTTCGGTGGTGACCCGCTTTTCCACGCACATCTTTTCCATGTAAAGGTGCCGCAAGTAATCAGGTACAAAATGGCCGAGAAGATATTGAGCACCGGCACCAGGCTTCTGAAACTGAGGAAAAAAGCTTTGCTCAAAGCGTGCCTGGGGGTTTCAAAGCTGCAATTTCTAAATTCAATCAAGCCGCCGATGGCGGAAATGAACAGCGGGACGAGATAGAAAGCGGAGAGTACGTTGAAGTCCATATAGGCGCCTGGCAAGTATTTAATTGCGACCAATCAATTATAAAGACATTCTGCTTTGTCCGATAATTCCTACACTAAATTCAGCGCTAGTGACATAGAGAAACCAGTCTGAATACCGCATGATGGCACCTGTCTAAATGTGAACACAAGTTTAAACGGGGAGGCTTCCATGAAAACACCGCATTCACCTGATGGTGCGACGACGGCGATGTCATTGATTGCAATTACCGCTGGCGCTGCCTCAGCGGCATTGCTGCTGATGTTTGTTGGACTGTTTTTGACCGCAATTTCGATTGGTACGACGACACCCATGGATGTGCAGGCCGATGCGCGTGGTGCAGCCAAGGGTGTGGCGGCGATCGTCGTGGCCAGTCCTGACGGGTTCACTGATCGCAAGCATCTTCAGACGGCTGAACGCGCGCATGTCATGGATGCATTGTTGCGCGAAGCGCGTCGCAGCCAGACAGCGACCCCTGCTGAGAGTGGCACATGGCTGACAGGGCAGAGGATGCGTAAGGTTGACATGGTCACCCCCGCATCAGTCTGGCCACAACAGGCGCATGGCCTGTATATTTGACGACTTGCAGCGCAGGCCGGCTTGTCCGGCTTGAATCTTGTGCATTTTTAGGGCATTGTTCAACATTGAATGATCTATTGGCATCAACACACAATCGACTGAATTTATGAGGCATCTGTTTCCTGCTAAAAATATCCATGCCAGCCACGATGTAATGTGCTTGCATGAAGACGCGCAGTACGCTGCGACGTCGCAGAAATCCGAGCGCGGGGCAACGGATATTGGCAAGGTCAATCTGATCTTGATTGGCTTGCTGGTGGTGATTTTGTTGGGTTTGCTTTCTAAAGAAGAGAGCAACAGCAGTTTCTCCCATCAAACGGTGCGCGCCCAAACTCAGGTTGACGTCCAAACCGCGCCAATGCCACCGGTGGCATTGGCCGCGACTGTGGTTGATCACGATGAGATTAAGCAAGAGACGACAGAGGCAAGCATGCCTGAAGCAGTCACCCCAGCGGTCACTGCCACTGAAGCAAAGCCTGCACGCAAAAAAGCAAAAGCAAAAGTGACAGCAGAGCAAGTTCTAGAGGGGCGTTCGCCTGTCGTCGAGCATTCAACCAGTCCGGTACAGCCGGCGGTTGAAGAGCTTGCCCCCAAAAATCCGCCCACCAAAATCATTGTGTTTAATATCTGGAGTGTGTCCGAATTGCGGTTGAGAAGTGCTTACGCAAGTTTCATGAACGATAGCGATGTGCCCGCGCCGCAGTTAGAAAGCAGAAAAAAAGACTATCTGAATTTTGTCAGCAGACGTTCACGTAAATGTGGCGAGTTGGACAACAAATTTGCCAGCAATATTAACTCGGTAGAAAAGCTGAATTTTGGCAAAGGCGATGTGGAGATTCTGGAATGTCATGCGGCAGAAAATAATGTGGAGCTGGATAAACTGAGCGCGCACGGTGTATAACGTTTAGGCAAGCGCAGTGCTCACCGATTGAGACGATTCACTTCGCGCACTCACAGATCAGCCCAGGGAATCCCCTGGGCTTTTTTAATGCTTAAATTACTGGCAAAAAGGCGATGTGATCGGCACATGCTGAAGACAAAAAACAGCGTAGATTGAACGCTTGCGAAAGCGACATTTTTGCTGAAAAGGCGCCGATATTATGAAGATTAATTTGCCCGTGACACAACAAGAGATTGTCCTGAAACAAGGCGTTTCCATTGTTTCCAAAACCGATTTAAAAGGGGCAATTACCTATATTAATCGCGACTTTATTGAAATCAGTGGTTTTTCTGAGCTGGAACTGATTGGCAAGAACCACAATATTATCCGCCACCCGGATATGCCCGCTGCGGCGTTTGAAGACTTGTGGCGGAGTGTCAAGGCGGGTAAGCCGTGGAACGGCATCGTCAAAAACCGCTGTAAAAATGGCGACCATTATTGGGTAGAGGCCAATGTCGCACCGATTCGTGAAGGCAGCACGGTCATTGGCTATATGTCTGTGCGCTCGCTGGCCAGTCGTGCACAAATTGAACATGCGGAAAAGCTGTATGCGTTCATGCGCGAGGGTAAGTTGCCCAAGCCCGGTTGGCGAGCACAATGGGCGGCACGCATACATGATCTGCCGATGCTGTATAAGCTGGCGACGGCTGTATTGACGCCAGTGGCGGCCATGACGGCTTATGCGGTCTCCGCCGGTCATGCCGGTGCCTGGCTGGGCGCAGGGGTAGGCCTGGGCACAGCGACGGTGGCAGTTGCCCTGTGCGCATTTAAGATAAAAAATGCCTTGCAGGTGATGCAAGATGCCGTGAATGGTCTGGCGGGTGGCAATCTGGAGGTGCGTATCGATACGCGTGGCGACGATGAGTTTGGCGCCATCATGAAAATGCTTAAATGCATGCAAATCAAAATCGGCTTTGATGTTAACGATGCGAAAAAGATGGCCGAACAGACGCGCCGTTTGCAGTCTGCGCTAGACCAGAGTGCTGTGGCGCTGACGTTTGGCGACAGCATGCACAATCTGGAATACATGAACGATGCTGCCAGAAAGGTGTGGGCGGAAATGGCCCCAGAGATTGCCGCTAAATTTCCAGATTATGCCGTGGACAATATGATAGGCAGCAGCATCGGCAAGTATCTCGAATACTCTGATCAACCCGAATTGTTCAAAACCACATTCACGCAGCCTGAGTTTGCGGAAGTGAATATGTATGGCAAGAAAATACAGGTGCTGATCGTTCCGGTATTTAGTGCCAAAGGCGACTATCTGGGTCGGATGACGCAGTGGACAGACCGCACGGCTGAGGCGATCGGTGAGCAGGAGGTGTTCCGCCTGGTGCAAGAAGCCGCCCAAGGCAACCTGGCGCAGCGCGTCAATATCGAGCAGTTGCCCGCTGGCTTTGTGAAGCAGATTGGCGAGGGCATTAACCAGATTCTGGATGCCTTGATTACGCCGTTGAATGTGGCGGCGAAATATGTGGAGCAGATTGCGCAAGGTCAGATTCCGGCCAAAATCACGGACGAATATCATGGTGATTTCAATACCATTAAAAACAACCTGAATCAGTGTATCGGCGCCGTGAATACGCTGATCACGGATGTGAACCTGCTCTCGCACGCCGCGATAGAGGGCCGCTTGTCGACACGTGCCGATGTGACGCGGCATCAGGGCGACTTCAGAAAAATTGTCATGGGCGTCAATGCCACACTGGACTCGGTGATTGGCCCGCTCAATGTCGCCGCGCAATGCGTCGCCGATATTTCTAATGGCCAGATTCCGGCCAAAATCACCACGCCTTATCAGGGCGATTTTAACGAGATCAAAAACAACCTGAATACATGTATTGATGCTGTGAATGATCTGGTGGCCGACGTCAACCTGCTGGCCGATGCGGCGCGTGAAGGACGTATTACCGTGCGTGCCGATGCGACCAAGCATGCTGGTGATTTCCGTGAGATTGTGGAGGGCGTCAATAATACGCTGGACCTGATTGTGGCACCGATTGTCGCCGTGACGCAGGCGATTGAAACAATCACAACGGCCGCCAATGAAATCTCCAGTGGAAACGTAGACCTGTCATCGCGCACAGAGAGTCAGGCCTCCAGCCTGGAGCAAACCGCTGCCAGCATGGAAGAGTTGGCCTCGATTGTGAAACAGAATGCGGAAAATGCCGGTCAGGCCAATCATCTGGCGCTAGAGGCCTCAGACATTGCGATCAAAGGTGGCAAAGTGGTGAACGAGGTCGTTTCAACCATGGGTGCGATTAACGAAAGTGCGAAAAAAATCGAGGATATTATCTCGGTGATTGATGGCATTGCTTTCCAAACCAATATTCTGGCCTTGAATGCGGCGGTCGAAGCAGCACGTGCGGGTGAGCAAGGGCGCGGCTTTGCCGTGGTCGCAGGCGAGGTGCGTAACCTGGCACAACGCTCTGCCAGTGCGGCCAAAGAAATTAAAGTACTGATTACTGACTCTGTGACCAAGACCTCAGAGGGCACCCGATTGGTTGAAAATGCAGGCATCACCATGGATGAAGTGGTCAGCGCTGTGCAGCGTGTCGCGCACATTATCAATGAAATTTCAGCCGCGTCTACCGAGCAAACCGCAGGCATTGATCAGGTGAATCAAGCGGTCACCAGCATGGACGACAGCACGCAGCAAAATGCAGCCCTGGTTGAGCAGGCCGCAGCAGCGGCAGAGTCTCTGGTCGATCAGGCGAATCAACTGGCGGAAGTGATCAGTCAGTTCAAGCTGGAGCCAACAACACGTGGCACGCAAGCGGGACGATTGCTGCAACGCACAGGCACCTGATCAAGCGGGCAGACTTCACCCTCACGCCAAGTATCCACCAAGTCCAGTCAATGTTGGGCTTGGCGGCTATCGGGCCTCTAATGACGGCTAGCTAGGCGCTGAGGTCTACCGGGCGCGCTCTGTAGTAGCCCTGAGAGTATTGGCAACCCATTTCCTTGAGCAAGACTTCTTGTGCCAGGGTTTCCACGCCCTCGGCAATCAGTTTGATATTGAGTTGCTTACCCATGAATATGATGGTTTTGCACAAGGCCTGGTCATTCTGATTGTCAGTAATGTGTCTGATAAAAGACTGATCAATTTTGACGTAATCAATGTTGAATTTATTCAGATAAGCCAGTGATGAGTAGCCAGTGCCGAAATCATCAATCGCCAGTTTGATGCCCTGCGCCTGCAGGCTGTTCAACGTCTCAATAACGTTACCAGACGCCTCCAATAGCAGGCCTTCGGTGATTTCAAAACAAAACTGTGCGCCGGCTATCCCGTTCGAAGCCAGGGTCGAGATAAATTGCTGAATGGGCGCGGGCTGTGAAAATTGCAGGGGTGAGATATTGATGCAAATTTCGACTTGACCAAATTGGCGGTTGATCTTGGTGAAATCACGCATGATTTGCTGGAAAACCCACTCTCCAAGCTCAATAATATAGCCATACTCTTCGGCAATGCTGATAAAGACGGCGGGTGAAATGCTGCCGAATTCGGGGTGTTGCCAGCGTAATAGCGCTTCTACTTTTTCGCATTGCAAGTCGGTGAGGTTGAAAATGGGCTGATATTGCAGATGCAGCTGGTTTCTTTGCACGGCATACCTTAACGCATTGCTGAGTTGGGCTCTCCTGGTAAACACATCATGCATGCCTTCATTAAACAGGATGAACTTGTTTTTGCCTGTACGCTTGGCCTGATAGAGCGCTTGGTCGGCAAACATAATCAATTCATCCGCCTGTTGGCTATGATCCGGAAACTGCGCCACACCAATGCTGATTGACACCGTAAATGATTTTTGTTGCAGCTTAAGCGGGCTCGCCATGGTGGTAATCAACCGCGTGCACAGGGTGCGCAGTTTTTCCTCACTGGCATCTTCTTGTACCACGATTAAAAACTCATCACCACCGAATCTGGCGGTGATGTTCGGCGGCATGATGACAGACTGTATACGCTCAGCCACCGCGATCAACACCTCGTCACCCACCGCATGACCGGCGGTATCATTAATCTCCTTGAAGTTATCCAGGTCCATAATCATGACGGCAATGCGCGTGCCGCGTTGCGCCGCGATTTGCAAAGCCTGATGCAGCTCATTTTTGAGTTGAAACCGGTTAGGCAGCTTGGTTAAAAAATCATGGTTGGCCTGAAACCAGATCTGATGCTGAGCCGCCACCGCCTGTTTTTTATTGGTCTTGTATTGTTTGAGTAACTGGATTAGCAGTAACACCGCAAAAAATGCCAGCGCTGCGAGCTGGTACTTCATCAAAGGATGATCCGGACTTCTCTGCCAGGTTTCCATCAGCTCTGGCGGATTGGTGCCGATGTGCAACGTGGCTTTGTTTAAAATACCCTCCAACGCAGGGTCGTTCTGGCTGACAGCCATATACACTGGACTGGTGATCGGCGTCATGCCGACTTTTCTTACAGAGTTGATTTTATGAAAATCCAGATGGTAATCCAGCACCAGTTCATTACCCACGTAAGCATCTGCAAGGCCCGCATCCAGATACTCAAAAGCTTCATCCGCAACATCTACCAGTTTGATTTTGATGCCGGGCACGCTGGCTTTCAGTCTTTGGGCGAGTGGGCCACCTCTGAACACCGCCACGGTTTGATGGGCAAGATCGTTCAGGGTCAGCGCTCTTTGGTAAAGACCATGATGGGCCGCGACATAAATCGCATTAGGCGTGTCCAGGTAAGGCGTGGACAGCCGCTTGAATCCTGTTGCTGTGAGCTGGTTTCCGCGTATGCCAGTCATCACTGACGCCTCTGCGTTTGTGATGTCATCGTGATAATCAATAATCGTAAATTTTAAACCGGTCAGCTGGCTAATTTTTTGCAGATATTGAATCGACACGCCTTTGTGTCGCTGGTTTTCCAGTTGAAACTCCACTGGCATCCAGCCGTTTCTGACAGCGACACCTACTGTGGGATGCTGTTTTATCCAGAGACGCTCTTGAGTTGTCAATGATAATGGATGCAGCGGTTCTGCGGCTTGCGCGCCGTCGGGTAATATCTCCTGTGCCGATAGCTGCCAGGTAAGACACATGCCGATGACCCAGATGAAAGACTTGAACATCCTGATATGGCCCATGATTGAACGCTGCAACGACATTCACCTATCTCCCAGCATTCTATCTATTTTATGTAAATTAAATTGTATTTGATAACAAGAGGATTGCTATCAAGGGTTAACGGTTATTTTGCAGCGGTATTCATTATTTCTGATGAGGCGCAATCCAAGCGCGGCTTGATCGATGGACAATCAGACTTGCTAAACACACATCGCTGACCGAGAGGTGTCTTGATCGCAGACAACAAACAAGCTATCAGCGCAGATTAACATTTTCATAAATTAATTTTGTGGGCAATATTAATTAGAGTTGCAATCTCACTCAAAAAGTGTGATAAATGGTCTTAATCAAGCCGCATTCACAGCTTTTAAGACCGTCTCCGCGCGTTTCAGTTGCGTTCTCTGTTTTAAAACCCCGCTTCGTTGATTGGCCTACGCTTGGGCAAGGCGACTGGGAGAGTGAGGGAAGGAAGGTTGTTTGGCGCAGACGATGCAGTAGCCGCGCGCTGACTAGCTGTGGTGGCGATATAAGAAAAGGGTCGGCTGTCACGAGGGGATGATATGTTGACGGTAGTCTATCAGTATTTGAAATCATGTGAGGCAGGGATGAGAGTTCAGGGAATGAAGTGTTTTGGCGTATTGATGGCGGTGTTATGCATGCTGCCAGCTTGCTCGGTCAATATGGTGAAGTTGGGTGTGTATCAGAATAAGGCGCAATTGATTGGTTTGGATGGCACCGTCTATGCGGGCACTATCTTGATCAATGATATTAGTAATGATGGCGATATCGCTTTTGAAGAGTCGCCTTATGGTAAGTTGAGCGGCAAATGGACGGCGACCAGTACGGTGACCACCGTTGCTCAGTCGCGGCCTTCTGATGCGCCATCTGAAGCGGTGAGCCGCCGCGCTTATGCCGGCAAGAGTTTTTTACTCGCCAATCAAAAAGCGGTGCTGAATTGCGACTTTAAAGTCAATATTGAAGGCGATGGTTTGCTTGGTAGTGTATTTGTGATTGGCGATGGTTTGTGCGTGGATGACCAGAAACGCAGCATTCCCATTCAGTTTTTCAAGTCATAACCGTCGCGTCTTTATCCTAAGAGAATTGAGCCGCCGCCTGCATCAGGCAGGCGGTGCTGGATCTTCGCCAGTGGCTGAAAGCGATGCATGGTTTTCCAGGTAGCGATAAAACGCTTTTGGCTTGAGCGATTTTGAGAATAACCAGCCTTGCACATAGTGGACGCCGCGTGCTTGCAAAATGTCGGCCTGATGGGTGGTTTCTACCCCTTCGGCAACCATATTCAGCGACAGTGTTTTTGCCATCTCAATGATGTGGAACGCAACATGGCTGGTGACAGCGTCGGTGCCGACGGAGTCGACAAACGTTTTGTCAATTTTGAGGTAATCCAGTTGAAATTTGGTCAGGTAGGCCAGGCTGGAATAGCCCGTGCCAAAATCATCAATCGCGACGCGGACGCCATAATCACGGATTTGTTTGATGGTGGACAGCGCGTCATCATCATCCAGAAAGCCGCGCTCGGTGACTTCGATCAGAATTTGCTGGCCTTGGGCGCCGGTGCTGGTGATGAGCCGTTGAATCAGCGTTAATAGCGCGCCTGAGCGAATGTCATGTGAAGAAATATTGATGCCGACATAAAAGCTTGGATGTGTATTGAATGCCTGCTGCATGTCTCTGCTTACCAGCTCAAACACCCGTTGCGTAATCTGGCAGATCACGCCTGCTACTTCTGCGGCAGGAATAAATATGTCTGGACTGATGAAGGTGTTATCGGCAGTTTTCCAGCGAATCAGGGCTTCAGCACCGATACAGGTACGGCTCTGCAGATGCATGATCGGTTGGTATTCCAGGTAAAACTCGTGCTTTGCCAGCCCGCGTAAAATGGCTGATTTTGTCGAGTAGCGGGTACGCTGCATGTACACAACCACGCCCCCCAGTAACAAGCCAACAATCAGCGACAGTGGTATCAGGATTTGAATAAAGGCCACCATATCGTCGTTGATGTCTTTGAGTGGTATTGCGGCGACCACCGCGCTCAGGTGCAGCGCATTCGGCGCAATGTACACCAGCATATGACGTGTTTTGTCTATAAAAGTGAGTGCTTGCTCTCCGTTGTACCTTTTTATCCAAAGTGGATTGATATCACCCCTGGCGGTGTATAGCTGGTGAGATTGTATGCCAAATACGCCAACCGAAATCTCGGCGCTTCCCAATGCCTGTAATGCATGGCTGGGAATGAAAATGGCCGCCCAGCCTGCCCGTTCAAGCATCACTAGACGTTGATTTGGCCAGTCAGCGATTTGAATATTGGCCCACACCCGTGTGCCATCCGCTTCTGTTCGCAACGGTTCGCCCAGCGCCATGCCATCGAACACCTCTGAGATAGAAGAGCATGCGATACGGTTGCCCCGAATATGGGCGACACCCTGCAAAAACAAGCCATTGATGCTGAACGTCTGCATGCGCTTGATGTGTGGTGGCAGGCAGGCGTCTTTTTCAGCCACGGCTGAAAATACCTGCACAATCTCGGTGAACTGCGCGCGCGTGCTATTCATACGCATCAACACGTCTTGGGTCATGTCACGCAAGTGTTTGGTCTCTTTGACGATGGCCTGGTTGTGGGCGATCATGACCGATAAAAAAATCGAAATGCAGGCGGTTGCAATCATCAGCAGGGTCATCGTGCCCGTCACTACATTTTTGTTCCACCCCTTTTTGAGTGCGTCATCCATGCATGCTTCTTTCTTATCATCATTGTCATCGCGATCTGCAACCGCGCGAAGAGTGTGCTGCATCACTGGTCGATGCATCTCTCGTTGCACGCGCATGTCATCGGCAGCACATTCCTGATGACTGGCCGTGGCATGTCAGTGTTGTATTTTTAACGTGAGAATAGCAGCTAGTTTGATTTAATTCATTGTTGCTTATCGTGATGAATAATGCCGGGCAGACAGCTATCGCGCATCGCTTGGCTGACGCCGAGGAGTCTAGCGTAATTGTCTGATGATTCCTACGGCAGATTCAGCCTGCACCGCCTCGCAAGATTAGAGGCTTAGGTGCATGATTGATTGGTGGCTGATAGATCGACGAGTTGATTGCCCCGGATGGATGATTGCTGGAGGAGAATGACATGCTTGGTACATTGCTGATTGTGTTGGTTGTGCTGGCTTTCATACACGTTTTGCGCACAGGCTTGTCGCCAGTCAACGGCAGTATTGATCCGTGCCGGGCTTTGAGTGTGCTGGTGGCTGTGCTGCTTATTCTGGCGTTTGCTATCGGCTTTGTGGAATGGGACTGACGACGACTCTTTGAGCATGTAACAACGCAATTGAGTATCGCGTGAATTATTTGGATAAATAGCCTATAAATCTACTGTTTTTTGGGTGAAAGAAAACCAGCTGCCTGCCTTAAGATGCCTCGTAGACCTTACTATGAGCTGAGCATGTGCCTCGAAAATTAAGTCAAACCATTAAAAGTCAGTTGATTGCTGCGGTGGTCACCCTGTTGGCTTTTATCTTCTGTCAGTTCTTGCTTGATTACCAGCGTGAAAGAAGTGAAAGTGAAGCTTATATCGAGTCTGCCTCTTATGGCAGCTTGTTGCGCGCTGAGTTGGACCGCGAGCTAAACTCTCTGCTGTTTATTTCTAACGGCTTTTCAAGCTTTATCAAGGTTTATCGCAACGAACTCAAGCAAGAGAAGATGCAGGCGATCTTGGCCGATCTCTGGGCCAATGCTCATCATGTCCGAAACCTGGCCGTGGCCGTCAATTACAAGCTCGCTTATATTTACCCTGAGCAGGGCAATGAGCAGATGATTGGTGTCGATTATCGTGAAGTCCCCTCGCAATGGCCCAAGGTGAAATTGGCGATTGATTCTGGTCAAGGCGTGCTGGATGGGCCTTTGAATTTAATACAGGGCGGTAATGGCATGATTTATCGCTTTCCAATTTTTGTTGATCACCATTACTGGGGCATGATGTCGACGGTGATTGATACCAATAGCTTTTTGCAAGCGGCGTTTAAAGATGCCAGCAATCCTCACTTCGCGTTTGCCATCCGAACGGCAGATCAGAAACAGGTGTTTTTTGGTGATCCAACATTGTTTGCTCAGAAAAACATCTTTATTCAGCAGAGCGAAGTACCTAACGGGGTGTGGGAATGGGCCATCGACAATCAGTTGCGTCATGACTTGCCTGGTCGCGGCCTTGGCGTGGTGTTGAGTGTGATGATCAGCCTGCTGGTTGGCAGCATTGCTTACTTTTTTGCCCAGGAGCGCTATTATTTGTCGGCGGGCGCGCTGATGGACAGCCTGACCGGTTTGCCCAATCGTCGGTTGCTCGACAGTCGGCTAAGTTATATTCACGCTGAAGCCAAGCGTGATCACAAAAGATTCGGCATCATGGTGCTGGATGTGGATCATTTCAAAGACATTAACGACCAGTATGGCCATGATGTCGGTGATGAAGTGATTAAAGCCGTCGCCGCCAGATTGAAGTCGAATATCCGCGAGATGGATACGGTCAGCCGCCTGGGTGGCGATGAGTTTGTCATTGTGCTTAAAGATCAGTTGTCTGAGCAGGGGCTGGTGATAGTCGCGACCAAATTATTGGATGTTTTCAAAGTGCCCATGCTCATTAATGATCGCGAAATCGCCGTGCGTCTGAGCATCGGCCTCACTTTGTATGAGCCTGCATCAGAAGTCACGCTGAAACAACTGCTCAAGCAAGCAGATATGGCGCTTTACAAAGCCAAGCAAAGCGGCAGGAGTACTTACAGCGTCTGGAGGTAAGCAGCTTTTCTATTAGGCGTCTATGTTTTCTAACACGCATCTAGGTTTCTCATTCGCGCCTTAGTTTCTAACAGGCACCTGGCGTGTTAGTATGGAATTTTATTGATGTAAATGTATTAATGACATACGCACATGCGGTGCTTGGCTCATCACTGCTTCTCGCCACCATCCCACTCACGCATGCGACAGAAATTAGCACTGCATCTGCCTTTGTTGAGCCTGATGCTGCCCAAAGTAGTCGCCTATTAAACATCCCAGAACCGATGGTGTATGACCTGGTGCGTCCTTTGGGCGTCAGGCAGGGGGAAATGGAGATCAATGCCCTGGGAGACTATAACCCTTATAACGGCGATCTGAGCTGGGCGCCGGAGTTAGAGTATGGCTTGGCCGATGATTGGGCGATTGAGGTGGAACTGCCCTTTGAGAATGCCAGCCATGAGCGCTATAAGTTAGCGATTCAGCACACACTGGGCATCGACGATGCCCAAGGCGCTGCCTATGGTTGGCAAGCGTTTGTAGATGTGAATAAGCATACCAGGGCCGTGTCTGCTGACGCGACGGCTATCCATGCGCAGCAATGGGCAGACCAGTGGTCGTCATTGAGTATGCTGGGGGTGCGTGTACATAATATGAATCGCAGCGCACAAGTCGATTATTTGCTCAACAATACGGTTTTTTATGATGTCTCGTCACGGTTGACGCTGGGGCTGGAATTGAATCAGGAAATCAGCCGCGGTGGCACCTGGCGTTATCGGCTGACGCCACAGCTACATTATGATGCCAGCCAATATTACACCGTGCAGATTGGCACCGCCTGGTCGACGCTGGATCACCCGGAAAAAACGCAGCGGCTATGGAGTATTCGCCTGATCAAGGTGTTTTAATGACAGCGGTGTATGAACGACCTACAATACACCCACTTGGATAGCGTGTTGACTCGCATGGCACAGACGCTGCCCACGCGGGCATCGTTTTAAGGCGCGGTTAAGCGCAGGACAGCAACAACCACTGAATCACACCTGAGGGGGAAACATGAGTCGTTTGTTTGGAGAAACACACCGCAAAGTACAGGACCAGCAAGGCACTCGCAAGCTGGCAGATCGTATTGAAGAGATCGCTTGCAAGACCGAGATAGATGAAGATGCCAAAGGCTTTATTGAGTCGCTGGATATGTTCTTTTTGTCTACGGTCGATCATCAAGGCCGCCCAACGGTTTCTTATAAAGGTGGCTTTCCTGGCTTTGTGCGTGTCATCGACGACAAAACGCTGATTTTCCCGATTTATGATGGCAATGGCATGCAGCTTTCAGTGGGTAATATGATCGAAAATACGGATATTGGGATGCTGTTTATTTCATTTGAGCGGCCACACCGTATTCGCTTGCAAGGGGTGAGCAGTGTCTCTAATGAGCCCGCTTTGCTCGCCATGTATCAAGAGGCCGAGTTTGTCGTCAAAGTGACGTTATCTGAGCTGTGGCAAAATTGTCCGCGCTACATTCACCGCTATACGCGTGACAGCAGCTCGCGTTATGTGCCGGTGGCAGAATGCCAGACGCCGCTGGCAGAGTGGAAACGTCTGGAGTTTGTACAAGATGTGATCTCTGACGCAGATGCCCAGAAAGCGCGCGAAGCCGGGTTTATTCAAGTCGAAGACTGGGTGGCCAAAATCAAGGCGGGCGCGCCGGATGTTTAGCACTTAAACACAACACACAAGCGCATGGGTCTCCCAGGCGCTTTTTTTATGGCCAGTATGTTTTTATGCTCAATGGGCAATGGCTGACCATTGATCAAAAGACAATTGCCATAAATGTTTGTATGATTCTGTCGATAACAACAAAGAGCATCTTTTGATCAATTGCGGCGTTTACATTTGACTACCCATGAATAACTTTGCAGCCATGTTTGCAAGACGCTCGTTGCGTCTCATCATGACCTCGCTTGGTCGGTTGGTTTCCGCTTTGCTGCTATGCGCTAGCCTGCCGCTGAGTTCAGCGTCGGCAGAGACGATCACGGTGATTAGCGACGATAACTATCCCCCCTATTTGTTTAAAGACGCCAACGGCAATACGGTAGGCATTGTGGCGGATTTCTGGAAATTGTGGGAGCAAAAGACTGGTGTCAAGGTGACCTTGGTGTCAACGGCATGGGAGCAAGCGCAGCAGCAACTGCTGAGCGGCCATGCTGACGTCATCGAGATGATATTTAAAGATGCGGAGCGCGAGCAGAAGTACGATTTTTCGGCCAGTTATGCTTCGCTGCCGGTGGGTATTTATGCGCATGAAAGTATCAGCGGCCTGGCGGCGCCTGCTGCGCTGAGCGGATTTACGGTGGGTGTACAAAAGGGCGATGGGTGCATCTTTAAATTAAAAGAAGCAGGGGTGAAATCGTTTCGCCTCTACAACAATTACGAAGAAATTATTCAGGCCACCTTAAACGGTCAAGTCAAAATCGTCTGCATGGACGATTACCCGGCGCATTATTACTTATATCGTTTAAATGCAGATAGCCAGATTTTGCGCGCGTTTACCTTGTATCAAGGGCAGTTTCACCGTGCCGTCAAAAAAGGCAATGGGCGCATGTTAACCCTGGTAGAGCAAGGCGCCGCGGCCATTAGTCCCGCAGAATTAACTGCGCTAGAATCCAAATGGAAAGGCAGCTCCTTACAACGTAATGAGTACTCCAAGCAGGTGATGCTGACGCTGGCATTATTGCTGGTGGTTGGCTTAACCTTGCTGTTGCTGATTTTTATGCTGCGGGTAGCGGTGAAGAGAAAAACGGCCGAAATACAAAGCAAGCGCGCAGAGTTAGAGCTTGAGCGTCTGCGCCTCACAGACATTATTGATGCAACCCG
The DNA here is from genome assembly GCF_008015755.1 of Methylophilus sp. Taxonomy (GTDB): domain Bacteria; phylum Pseudomonadota; class Gammaproteobacteria; order Burkholderiales; family Methylophilaceae; genus Methylophilus. The sequence goes on from NZ_SSGF01000014.1 coordinate 34,994, forward strand.
TGCCGGCACCTGGGAGTGGGATGTGCAAACAGGCCTCTGCCAATTTAACCAGCGTTGGGCAGAGATCTTGGGCTATACGCTTGATGAACTGGTGCCGCACAATGTAGAGACTGCAAAACGATTGACACACCCGGATGACTGGCACAGCTCGATGACGCTGGTGTCCCGTCATTTAACGGGGGAAATTGCATTTTATGAGTGTGATATCCGCATGCGGCACAAAGCAGGGCATTGGGTGTGGATTGCAGATCGCGGCCGCTTGATTTCACGCACCGACGCTGGTGAGCCGGCGATGATGCGCGGCACACATATTGATATTACAGATAAAAAACAGGCCGATGCCGCGATCTGGCGACAGGCCAATTATGACAGCCTGACGCAACTGCCTAATCGACATTACTTTAATCATCAATTAAAAGAGGCGATCACCGCCGCCGCGACCACACAGCAGCACTTAACTCTGCTGTTGCTGGACCTGGATCGATTTAAAGAGGTGAATGACAGCCTGGGCCATCGACATGGCGATGAGTTGTTAATTGAGGTTGGTCGGCGCATTCTGAAGGTTCTCTCTGCTGCGGCGACCGTTGCCCGGTTAGGCGGTGATGAGTTCGCCATCATTTTGCCAGCAGGTTTGCATGCCGATCTTCAAGGGTTATGCCATCAGTTGATGCAGGAGATTTCTAAAGCGTATATTCTTGGCGGCGAGCGTGTATTCGTCACGGTGAGCATTGGTATCAGCCAGTATCCTGAAGACGCATTACATGCCGAAGAAATGACTCAGCATGCCGATCTTGCCATGTATGAAGCCAAGAGTCGCGGACGTAACAGTGCGCGTTTCTTTTCGCTTGCCATCAGGGACGCGCTGTCGCAAAGGCTCAATCTGGCACGTGATTTACGCGTGGCGCTTGAGAATAGCGAACTGCGTGTTTATTACCAGCCTATCGTCAGCTTGGCGAATGGCAAGATTATCAAGGCAGAAGCCCTGATGCGCTGGCAACATCCTGAGCGCGGCTTGATTAGCCCCGCTTTGTTTATTCCGGTGGCGGAAGAAACTGGGGATATCATCGCCATGGGCGACTGGATTTTTCTTCAGGCCGCGCAACATGCCATGCAGTGGCAGACCCTGATGGGCGACGACTTTGCGATCAGCGTCAATAAGTCTCCGGTACAATTTGTCGAGCAGCTCAGTGCCAATAGTGATTGGGTCAATGCCCTACACAAGATGGGGCTTGAGGGGAAACGCATTGTGGTCGAAATTACCGAAGGCCTGTTGCTTAACCCAGACCCAGTGGTTGAACAGCGCTTGATGCAATTGAAGGACATGGGCATTCAGGTGGCTATTGATGACTTTGGCACCGGATATTCTTCGCTTTCCTATCTCAGCAAATTTGACATTGACTACCTCAAAATTGACCAGTCATTCACGCGTCACCTCAATGTGGGTAATGAGAGTTATGTACTCTGCGAAGCCATTATTGTCATGGCGCACAAACTCGGCTTAAAAGTGATTGCCGAGGGCGTAGAGACAGCGCTGCAACGCGACTTACTGATAGACATTCATTGCGATTATGCACAAGGCTTTTTCTACTCGCCGCCGGTGCCTGCTGAGGCGTTTGAGCAAATGCTGATACAACAATCGCGCGAGGCCGCTGCCACTACCCGCTGATTCTCCCCGTCGATGCGCCCAAGCGGGCCATCCACTGCCAGAGGTAAAACTGTTATAAATCAGTTATATCATTATTGAATATTATTTATGATGATAAGTATTTGTCTATGATAAGGGTGCGCTATGAATTGGATGTGCAAAAGTACAATCGTCGCAATACTGACGATGCAAAGCATGACGGCCTCAGCCGATGTGCTAGATTTCGGTGTGGCCGGTCAGTTTAATGTGTTTGTATTTAACAACTTTACCAGCAGCAATTCTGATGTTGAGGGTGCCGTGGCCGTTGGTGGCAGCTTTAATGCGAGCAGCTACTCTGTCAATGAGCTCAATAAAGCCGTTGCTGGCAATGCGCTGGTGGTAGCAAACAACCTGAACTTCAACAATGGTAGCGTGAAGAATGGGAATATTGATGTGGGTGGTAGCCGCACGACTTCAAACTTTGGCTTTACCGGCACTTATACAGATACCGACCCAATCAATTTCGCCAATGAGCGCACCTATCTGCAAAACCTGTCTACCAGCCTCAACGCCCTGGCGAATACCGGCACAGCGACTTATAACTATAGCGGCTTGCAATTGACTGCGAGCAACAATAGCAGCGCGCAGATTTTTGATATTGATGGCAGTTTGTTTAACTCTAGAAATAACACCACATTCAGTGGCTTTTCAAACGGCCAGACCATTATTCTGAATATTTCTGGCAATGGCCTGACTTTTAATGGCGGCACTGGCACTAACTTTAGTCAGTATGGTTTCAATGTGGTGTATAACTTTTACGAAGCCACCGCCTTGACGACCGGCTCTGGTGCGACGGGTACAATTCTGGCACCGTTGGCAGATATTACCGGTGGTTATGCAGCCATTAACGGTAACGTGATTGCGAATAGCTGGAACACCAATACCCAGGTCAATGTGACTGGCATGTTTAAGCCAACAGACATTACTGGCTTGGTGGTTACCCCAGTGCCAGAGCCAGAAACCTATGGCATGTTGCTGGCTGGTTTGGCGTTTGTGGGTGTGTTGGCGCGCAGACGCAAATTTCTCGCTTAATCTCTGCGCCCGCCATAAAAAAAGACTCAAGCATATGCTTGAGTCTTTTTGTTTTAACGCCTGCTTTAGAACTTCATACGTAAACCGGCGCCATAGCTGGTCACGTTAGTATAGTTTGAAGCGCTTGGGTATTTGTCACCTGAAAAATGGTTGGTGGTATAAGCCAGGTAAGTATCAAAGCGCTTGTTCAGCTTATAGTCCACCATCGCCGTCCAGGTATCAATCTTGCCCTGTGAGTTGGTTGAAACGGTTGGGCCGTCAATGGCATCTGCCTTGGTCAGGTAGTAACCGATAGAGGTGGTCAGGCCAGCCAGAGCTGGCACACGCTGCGCAAAGTCAAAGTTGGCACCCAGGTAATACACATAGTTATCCTGTTTGAAGCCTGGTTTTAAAGCCGAGGTTGCCACGCCGCCAAACACGGTTTGATCGTAGATCGAGTGGTAATCAATCGAACGTGAGGAGGAAGGTTGTAACTGGTACCACTCCATGCCGCCGATGATTTTCAGGTCTTTGGTCGGCATCCATCTACCGGTGAGCAAGACCGCTTGCGTGTTATACAGAGAGACCGCAATGGTGTCATTGGCCAAAGGATTACCCGGCGCCGCCGTGCCTGACTTCACTGAGTCAAAAAATCTGTCATAAGCCAATTGCACGCCGAATGAACTGCTTTCGTAGCCCAATTGCGTGGTGTAGCCATTGCCGTGCGAAGTCCCCGCAGAGTTACCAAACTGGTTGATCACGGCATAGTTGATTTTGTCGTGGCTCTCTAACTCGTAAGTATTCCCGTACTTAAGTGAGTTTTTCATGCGTGAGTTTTCAGACACGCCACCACCACCGCCTACGGTGCCGCTTTCACCCAAGGGTGAAAAGCTGTCTGCCTTGCCGTTAGGGTCATAAGTGACGGTGATTTCAAAGAACGGGTTGTATTGCGTACCGTAGGTCAACTTACCCCATGAGCCACCATCAATCCCTGCCCAGGCCTAGCGGGTAAACAATTCACCGTTCATGGACGAGTTGGCGCTGACGCTGGAGTTAGCATTGGTGCCGGAGTTATCCGCCAGCGTTTGTGCCGCATCATGCAAGCGCATGTCCAGCGTATTAAAGCCCGCTTCAAATTGGTAGATAAATTTAAAGTCATGATCCCACGCTTGCAGCTTGGCCACTTCGCCTTTGAAGCCCAGACGTGAACCTTGCCAGCCGCCATTGACCCAGTTGGTTCTAGAGGTGGTTCTGGCTGTTTTTTTGGCGCCAGAGTAAGGATAAAAGTTATTCGCTAACTCATAGTTCTCTGGCAAAGAGTGGTTGATATGCGTCAGGCCAATATCCACCAAACCATACACCTGGAAGTAAGAAGGATGATCACCCAGGTCAAAATTGATACGAAAAGGGTTGTCGTCATTCATAAAACGCGACACCAAAGAAGGAGATTCTTGTGAACTCGTGGTGGTGGATTGGTCAGCCTGGGCGGCGAATGCCTGGCTAATCGCCAGTGGTAATAATGCCAGTTTGAAAAAGTGCGCTATGTTCATCTTCTATCCTAAAAAGCGGTGTGTCGGTGTGTTTCAAGACAGGCATTTTCAAGGCGTTAGATGAAGATTAAATGACAAGCGGCTTACACGAAACTTACACGCTGAAATATGTGCCGATAGCAGTTCAGGTAAATCAGCCGTGATGCAATAAGCTATCACGGCTGGCGCCTGCTTTTTTAAGCCTGGCGCGGCTTAGAACTGGTGTGTGAATTGCATGCTGAGGATATCGGCACTACCATCATATTTGCCATCAACGAGCCCTCTACTTGGCACCAGTGCGGTTTGATCATCATGAATTCTGGCATCTTTGATAAAAAGATGCGCATAGCCGACATCGAAGGTAGTCTGCGGACTATATTGCCAGCTGGCGCCAAATGATAGCCAGATGCGGTCATTGCCAGGGATACGCGGGGTTCTATGATTGTTATCGATGGCTTCTTCATCGTAGGCGACGCCTGTACGCAATTTGAGGCGGTCTGTGTAACGATAGTTAGCACCGATTGAATAGCGTAAGGTGTTGTTCCAGTGTTCTTGTGTGGTGCCGATGATGGAGTTGGTGCCATTGTCGCGCACAATGCTGAGCGACTTAAACTGGCTCCAGCGCGTCCAGGTCACGTCGGCCAGTAAGTCCCAGCGATCATCTAAACGACTAAAGCTACTGAAGGATAGTGTTTCTGGCAGCGTCAGGTCCGCGGTGATGTCGGTGTTCAATGTCCTGCCTGGAATACCGTTTAAGCCAGTAAAGGGTGAGCGCGCATCGCCTTTTAAATGCTGTTCCACTTTTGAGCGAAATGCCAGGCCTAGCCTGGTGTCTGGCGTGACTTGATAAATGGCGCCTAAGTTGTAACCAAAGCCCCAGTCTTTGCCTTTATTGTTGATTGAGGATTCAGCCGCGCCTAGATTAACTGCGCTGGTGAGTTCGGCCTGTGCCCACATGGCCGAGACACCAAAGCCAAGCGACCATTGATCATTGAGTTTCCAGGCCAGGGATGGGTTGATATTGACGGTTTTGAGTTCTGATTTGATCGCCTGAAAACGGCCTGACCAGTTCTTATCATATTCCGTTTTCAGACCGAAAGGGGTGCCTATGCCAAGCCCCACTTTGAGCTGGTCGCTGATATCTTGTTTGTAGTAAAAATTAGGGATGGCCGCCAGGCTGCCAATCTCCCCGCCTTCATTACCAAAGGGGCGAGACCCCGCAGGCTGACTGTTTCTGTTATCAAAGTCACCATTGGTTTTAATCAAATGCAACGCGCCAACGATTTGGCGGCCTTCAAGATAAGTCATCCCAGCCGGGTTAAAAAAGATGGTGCTGGCGTCTTCTGCCACAGCAGAGGCCCCGGCATACGCGTTGCCCAGGCCGCTGGCACCTTGCTCAAACAACGCGAAGCCTGCAGCATGGCTTTGTAACTGGTAGCTAGAAAATAACAGGCTGATCAAAAGCCGTGTTGATGAATAACGCATGTGACGCCCCCTGGCTGAAATATGATGATTTGTAATTGTTGTTTGTGAGCTATTGTAAATATATTTTAACGTAAGTAGCCTTTATCCTGCATCAAGATTAGCAATTTTGCGGAAATTAGCCGGAATGCTTTCTGGAAACTCGGCCATAAATGCGGTTGTCTGGCTGGCAGACAAGGCGGCACTGAATAAATAACCTTGTACATGGTGGCAGAGCTTATATTGCAGATATTCAAACTGAATGGCACTTTCTACGCCCTCTGCAACCACTTTCAAATTGAGGCTGACGGCCAATGCCACCAGAGCATCGACAATGGCAATATCGACCTTGTCTTGCGGGATGCCTGCGGTAAACTGCTTGTCAATTTTGAGGATATCGACCGGCAATTGCTTGAGGTAATTCATCGACGAATGACCAATGCCAAAATCGTCGATGGCAATGCCTATGCCCAATTGTTTGAGTGAATACAGAATTTGTTTGGCCGCCTCGATGTTGCGCATGACCATGGATTCTGTGATTTCCAGATTGAGCGTCCGTGGCGACACGCGGTAGAAGTCGAGTGCGTGACGGATGGTATCTGACAAACTGTCATCATCGAGTTGGCGTGATGAAATATTGACGTTCATGAACAGGTCGCGGTCGAACATTTCCTGCCACATTGCCAATTGTTTGAGCGATTGGTGAATCACCCAGGCGCCAATGCTGATGATGAGTCCGGAGCCTTCGGCCAGGTGGATAAACTGGTCCGGTGTCAGCAAGCCTTTGGTCGGATGACGCCATCTGAGCAGGGCTTCAAAACCGATGGTTTTCAACAGCTGGGTATGGATGATCGGCTGGTAATAGAGCTCCAGCTCCTGGTTTTGTTGGGCAAAATGCAGCTCTTCACGTAGGTTGCGTAGCTCCGAGGTGGTGGCTTCATCATATTCACTATAAAACCTGAAGGTATTGCGCCCGGCATCTTTGGCTTGATACAGCGCCACATCTGCGTTTTTCATCACCTCGGTTTTGGAGTCAAAGCCTGGCCGCAATAGCGCAATACCAATGCTGACGCCAATATGAATCTCATGATCATCGACGATAAACTGCGCAGAAATGGTTTGGATAATCCGTTTACAGACCTGCTCAATCAGCGCACGGCCAGGTGCATCTAGCAAAATCGCAAACTCATCGCCGCCAAGGCGGAAAATCGCATCTTCTTGCGACATATTGCCGCGCAGCCTGTGCGCGACTTGCAGCAGCAATTTGTCGCCGGTGTTATGGCCAAAGGCGTCGTTCACGATTTTAAAACGATCCAGGTCGAGTAACAGCAAGTAAATATGTTTGCGGTCATCGGGCGCAGCGGTGATTTTGCGCGTGATTGCTTCCTCGAAGGCGTGGCGATTGAGTAACTGGGTATTTTTATCGTAGTGCGCTAAAAACTGCAGTTTTTCTTCAATCACTTTGCGATGCTCAAGCTCTGCTTGCAACTGCGCATCCCGCTGGCGAATACTTTCCAGCATGTTGTTAATATCATGGCTCAACAGGCCGATTTCATCGGCGCTGGTGACATTGATACGCTGGTCGTAATGATGATTACGTGTGATTTTGCTCACAAAACTGTGCAGCGCGTGGATAGGGTCCACAATATTGCGGTTCAGGCGCCACATGATGAGGCAGCCAACCAGGGCTGCGGCTAGCACCGCAATGGCATTCGACCAGGCAAAGCCGATTAACACATCAACGATCTGATCTTGCTTGATGGTAGCGTGCAAGCTGCCGACTGTTTTTTCATTGACCACAATCGGCGTGGTGACTTCCATGTCGCTAAAGTAAGGATATAGCCACTGCCAGGCCGCCGGGTTTTTGGGGTGTTGCGGATGCAGGCTTTGCAGTGGGTGCTGTTGCGGGTTAAGAATCACCACGCTGCGGATATTCTGGTTGTCGGTGAGTGGCTCCAGGGTCTTGGCGGCAGAACTGACCTCGCCAAACATCACGGCAGGGCCAACAGAATTAGCCACCACGTTCATTTGTACCAGGATGTCGCGAACGAGATGGGAGCGCAGGCTGTGGTAGTGGCTACCGAAGGCAAACACAATAAAGACCAGCAACATACTCAAGGTCATCACCAGTTCGGTGAGCAGCAGTTTGTGTGCAATTTTGAGGTGAGGTAGCAGTCTTAACATACAGGATTAATTAATGATATTGGTTGCCAGTTTTATCAGCCGGGTGTCAAACACAATGCCAGCTTGTTTCGCCGAGCTCAGGTTTAAGGCAAACTGATAGTGTTTGTCTTGTTCACTGATTTCTACATGACCGTATTCAGAAAATTTATTACCGTTGTATACAACGGTCAAGACAGACTCTTTCTGAATGATTTGTTGTAATTCTAGCGGCTTTTGCGTGCTGTAGTCTTGAATATATAACAGATTGCAGCGCTTGACGTCAGCTGGGGCTTTAACTGTGACTAAAAAGATCTGCAAGTTTTGTAGTTTTTGCGATTCTAGCGCGGTCGCCTTTAAGTGGCCGATATCTTCTTCAAAGGCACAAATTGCATAGGTGTCTTGTGTCTGGCGGTTGGGCATCTGGCTGAGCAGGGCCAGGTTAAACAGCAGCTCACTTTTGGTTTCGCGCGTTTGCTCGGGGCCGGCCTGGCAGAGCCCGGTGATGCTGAGGCCAAGCAGGGGCAGTATTAAACATGTCCGGCGCACTGCAGTCATATGAGTCCGACTCCGTCAGGGTTGGTTGGGGTGACGCAATATGAGGCAAGCTGCAATGTGATGGGCCTGGATGGTGACTGCACGGATAGCTTGTCTAGGCCGTCGCAAAAAGCGCCATTCCTCATCAGTCATCATACCTTGCGCCATGCAATCTAGAATCAGCAATTTTGATAAATTCTGTATCAGTTTGATAAGCCCATGATGCTGTTTGGAGGCGGCTTAAATGGCAGCCGCTTGTCTAGGCTTAATATTGGCTGCGTGCGACTGGCAGGGAGGCGGCCGGTTTTAAATCAAAGGCGACGCAAATGCGCTCTGCCTCGGCATGAAAAGGAATGGTGCGGTGAAACAACGATGACGGAAACAATACAATATCGCCGATGGCGGGTTTGATAAAACGGGTCGGGAAGTTTTGATGCAATTGCGGGTATTGGTCACCATGGGTGCCATATTCAAAAGCCCCTTCTTGCGGGTCTGCGGTTTCGGGCATGGCGAGGTAAACCGCCCCACTAAGCCAGCCAATTTCGTGAATGTGCGCATCCAGATGGCCACCTTTTTGCATTTTTACATACCAGGAGCTGGTAAATTCCAGTGACTCCGGAAAATGCGTGATCAAGGCGCAATCGGCCTGGCTAAATCGCGCCTGATACTGGCGAAGCTCACGTTTAACCACTTCGCCTAGCGTTCTGAATGCCGCTTCCGGACGTTTAAACAAATTGCCGGCAGACTGTTTGCCATTGGTCAGCCGTGCCTGTTTGCGTTCGGCAATATCTGCTTGTGCAATATGCGTGAGTAACTCTGCCAGTAAGGGGCTGCCAGGCGCCAGTTCTGGCAAGCTGCGGTGATACACAAATGACAGACCATCAGGACAAAACTGATAGGGGTCTGCCTCTCCATGGTTGAGGCTGTAATGGGTAGACAAGGTGGCAATAAACGGCGCGGTATGCGGCCCCTGGTGGATGATGCGATCTCTGAGCTGTTTAAAGGCGGCAAATTTTTCTGCGCGGTATAGGCAGTACAGCACCCTCGACTGCCAATCGTCTAATTGCGAGGCCTCGAAGTGAGGAATCGCTTCCTCAAAGCGTTTGGCCAGATATAAAAACTCGCCCATATTGTAATTGGCGCCCGCATGTTGCGGATTGCGTTGTAATGCCTGCTGATAATACTGCACTGCTTTGGTCATGTCGCCCTGGTCGCGCCAGGTTTCGCCCAGATTGTTATAAGCGTCGGTGTAGTTAGGAAACAGCGCAATGGCACGCTCATAGCTTTGCACGGCGGCCTGTAATTGCCCTTTGTCGCGCAGGACCGTGCCCAGGTTGAAATGGCCACGCGCATCTTGTGGCTGGATGCGCAATCCCTGCTGGTAACTGGCCATAGCTTCGTCCAGTTTGCCTTGTTTTTGCAGTACCGTGCCCAGATTGCCATGTGCCTCAAAAAATTGCGGATTCAGTGCGATGGCTTTGCGATAAGCCTGTTCGGCGCTAGTGAGTGCATCAAGTTGTGTTTGTACAATGGCATAGTTAAACCACAGTTCTGCGGCCTGCGGGTTGAGTTGCAGCGCTGTTTCATAGGCCTTGGCGGCTTCAGCATATTGCTGCGTTTGATCTAGTGACAGCGCTAACAAATGGTGCAATACAAACTCTCGCGGATGTTGTGCCGCCAATGGGCGAGCGCGTTCAATCACAGCCACAAATTGTCCGTGATTTAACTGTTGTATCAGGGTGTTGATCTCTTGCGAAAGTGAGCGTGCCATCGTGCAAAATTCCAAAGATAGTTACAATTTTGTAACACATCTTACAATTCTGCAATGACTGTGTGCGTTGATTTAGCGCAAATGTTGGTAATCGCGGCTTGTTGATGCCTTATTCGGCGGGCATAAACACATTTTTCACTTGCGCATGATGCGAGAGTTGCTTGAGCAATCGCACAGCAATATAAGGGTCTTCTTGCAACAAGTTCTCCATGCACTCGGCATAAATCTCAATCACGGATGCCTCTTTTGAGACAACGACTGCGCTGGCGGTGACGGGTTGCGCCGAAAACAGCGCAATGTCGCCAAAGAAATCGCCGTATTGCAAAATGCGTAAGGTGTGTTCGCTACCATCAGCCTGCTGTTGCGTCAAATGCAGGGTGCCATTAACCACCATATAATAGTGCTGGCTGGTCTCTCCCTGTTTCAACACATAGTTGCCTTGCACATAAGTTTTGCCGTATTTGCGCAGCAATGCCTGTAGATAGTGTTGCTGATTCGGAATGTCTTCAAACAGGCCTTTTAGCAGCAGCACGTCTTTTTGCCTCAGCGTGACCATTAGTTCTATGCCGAGCAAAAATACCGCAAAATTCAGGTAGAGCCAGCTAATGGACACAAACATGGCTTTCATACTGCCAAACACGGCGCCAAAATGTTTGTTCACGCTCAAAAACAGGCCGAAGGCCGGGCGCATCAACATCCACACACTTGCGGTGAGCAGTGCGGATAACAACAGGTGGCGCCAATCCACATTGAGCGGACAAAACGTGTGATAGAAGCTCGCAATCAGTAACGTGGTTAAGATGAGTGACAACAAGATTCCAACCACATTGATCAAGGCTGATGGCATGTGGTTGGCCAGGAACACAATAATCGACTCCAGCAGGAATCCTGCGGCTGTAAACAGAAAAAACACCAGCAACACGCCCAGCACAGCCAACACATCACGTAATTTTTTATGCCAGAAAGAGGGCACGTCATTGCGACTGGCAATCAGGTGAAAGCTGGCGCGCATGTGTGTAGCCAGTGGCGTGATGGTCCACAGCAGCACAAAAAAACCGACGGCCCCCCAGGCGGCCTTGGTGCGCGTGTTGTCGTAGACCTCGATCATGATGCGCTGGCTAAATTCAGGCAGCAGGTTGCTGGTGAGAATCGCCAGCTTCACAATGGCGTAGTCTGATGAGTAGACCAAATGACTGATTAAAAAGAAAATCAGCACAATCAGTGGGATCAGCGCGAACAAGGCGTAAAAAGACAGCGCGGCAGACAGCCCCATCAGCCGGTGCCTGGCCACACCTTGCCAGGTCGTTTTGAGGACGAACAGCGGCGTGCAGTAGCTATAGGCTGAGAACTGTTGCTTCAGGGCTTGCCACTGTGTTTGTACTGTCGCCCATAATGCTGACATACACTCCGCTTTCATTGGGGGTCGTTATTGGGGACTGAGTTGCTTGTATTGTTCCGTTGCATGCAATAACGCCTGGCACGTGCCAGGTTCCATCGCCGAGTGGCCGGCATCAGGCACCATGATCAAGTTTGCCTGTGGCAATGCCTGGCTCAACTCCCACGCCGTTTGGGGCGGGCAGACCATGTCATAACGTCCTTGCACAATGGTGGTCGGAATCGAATGCAACTGCTGCGCGGCTGCTTGTAACATTTGCGCGCCATCGACAAAGCATAAATGCTGAATATAGTGAATCTGTACGCGCGCACGCGCTAACTCGACGTTGCCATTGATTTCGGCGCTGTCTGCTTTGGGGACCAGGCTCATGATGCTGGATTCAAACGCGTTCCAGCGAATGGCAGCCGGAATACTGACGGCGGTATCTTCATCAAACACCTGCGTGGCGTAGTAACCCAGGACATTCTCCCGGTGGTTGGTCGGCACCGGTGCCAGTAAGGTCTGCCAAGCTTCTGGGAAAAATAATGACACTTGGCCCAAAAACCAGTCAATTTCATGCTGCCTGCTCAAAAAGATGCCGCGCAACGTCAGGCTGAGCACGTGTTCGTTGTGGCTGTTGGCATAAGCTAATGCCAATGTGCTGCCCCATGAGCCGCCAAAGACATGCCAGCGCTGAATATTCAGGTGCTGGCGTATGGTCTCTATATCGGCGACCAGGTCTGCGGTCGTATTGTTAGTGGTTTCACCTGGTGGCTGGCTACGGCCGCAACCGCGTTGGTCAAACAGGATAATGTGATAGTGCTTGGGGTCAAAAAAACGCCGTTGGCCAGGATTGCAGCCGCTGCCAGGGCCACCATGCAAAAAAATAACAGGCACGCCATCCGGGTTGCCACACTGTTCTACATAAATAGAATGTAACGAACTGACAGCAATATGTGTATTTGTAAACGGCTGGCATTCAGCATAAAGACAGAGTGTGCTCATGAAATGTTTTCTTAACTATATGATTTTTAATGATAATTTATTTTATCGTAAGCTCGCGATAAAATAACCAAAAATATTTAGAACTATTTGTAACCAATTTGTAACTAAACTGTTGCAATTGAAAACAAATTGTTCTATATTGCAATCCTCACATGCGGCAAGTGATAAATTCTAAAGTGTTTCAGGAGTTTTTCCCTTGTCTCTGGAGTGAAAAGTATGCGGGAAATTTGGTTTGCCAATCCTAGTGGTGGCAGAATTTAACGTGTACTTAATATTAAACCCTTAGTACTAACTTTGGAGATCAATATGCAAGTTAACAAAATCAAACTGGCCTTGGGTCTGGTAGCAGCATTGCCATTGGTTGCTTTCGCAGCAGCTGACCAAGAAGCCGCGTTGAAAGATGCCAACAACTGGGCACATCCACGTGGTCAACACAATAACAACGGTTACAGCGCCTTGGCACAAATCAACAAGGGCAACGTTAAAAACCTGAAAGCAGCTTGGACATTCGCAACCGGTGTAAACCGTGGTCACGAAGGTTCACCAGTTGTTGTTGGCAACATGATGTACGTTCACACAGCTTTCCCAAACAACGTATACGCTTTGGATCTGAACGACAATCAAAAAATCGTTTGGTCTTATTTCCCAAAACAAGACCCAAGCGTTCAAGCAGTTCTGTGCTGTGACAACGTTTCTCGTGGTCTGGGCTACGGCGACGGTAAAATCTATCTGCAACAAAACGACGGTATGTTGGTTGCTTTAGATGCAAAAACCGGTGCTAAAGTATGGGATGTTAAAAACACCGATCCAAAAGTTGGTGCAACTAACACTAACGCGCCACACGTAATCAAAGACAAAGTATTGACCGGTTGCTCAGGTGCTGAGTTCGGCGTACGTTGCTTTATCGCTGCATACAACCTGAAAGACGGCTCTCTGGCATGGAAAGCTTTCTCTACAGGTCCAGACAGTGAAGTGATGATCGGTGCTGACTTCAACAAAGAAAACCCATCCTACAGCGCTCTGTCAGTTTACGAAGATGTAAACGGCGGTAACAAACAAGGTGGTTCTTTCAAAAAAGCAGCTAACGACAGCCTGAAAATTGGTGAAAAAGAACTGGGTACACGTACTTGGTTGAAACCACAAGCTGTTAAAGATGGCTGGCAACATGGTGGCGGTTCCGTATGGGGCTGGTGGCCATATGATGCACGTACAAACCTGGTTTACTACGGTACTGGTAACCCATCCGTATGGAACCCAGATGTACGTCCAGGCGACAACAAATGGTCTATGACAATTTTTGCTCGTGATTTGGACACTGGCGTGGCTAAATGGGGCATGCAAATGACTCCACACGATGAGTGGGACTACGATGGTATTAACGAAGTAATCCTGTTCGACAAAGGTGGCAAAACTTACGCATGGCACCATGACCGTAACGGTTTCATCTACACATGGAACGCACACAACGGTTCTTTAGTTGCTGCTGAAAAAGTACACCCATTCGTTAACTGGGCAACTGATGTTGACCTGAAAACAGGTGTGCC